>JBLNBU010000063.1:0-24408 GCA_050260215.1 Actinomycetota bacterium | reverse complement strand
TCGATCAGCGAGTAAAGCTCCTTGATGGTGGGCACCCGCCAGTCGCGATGGCCGCCGGTGTCGGTCCTGGCCGCCAGTTCGGCCGCCTGCGAGAACGCCACCCCGCGCAGCGCGCCCCGCTGCCACATCAGCCCGGTGACCAGGTCGGTCACCGTGCCGTCGCCGTTGTCGCGGTAGTGGGGAGGATGGTGGCGAAAGTTGCCGTCCTGGCCGTACAGAGCCTCGCCCGGTGCCGGACAGGCGATCGCCCCCGCCCCCTGCCCCGCGCTGTAGCAGGCCGTCTGGCCGGTGTCGACGATGGGAAAGCGCACCGACTCGCCGGCACTAGCCGAGCCCGCTAGCGCGACCACCATCACCGCCCCCGCCGCCCATGCCCGCATGACCGCCCCCTTGGCCGTTTCCCGCAAGCGTAGCGCAGGCGCCCGTCGCGGTCACCGGGACGGGCGTATGGATGGGCTGGGAAAAGTTAACCGCTGCCGCCCCGCGAGCCGGTACCGAGGGCGAGATCGACCGCGGTGGATCCGGGACGCGCCCGCGCCCCTGGTCTCACCGGCCCCACTGGGGATGGGAGTATCCAGGCGTGCAATTTCGCCAACTTCGACTAAAGTATGGGGAGACGGACTTCCGAGGAGTTTCCCGCACATGATCAGACTGTCGCGCCGCTCCATCGTCGCCGGCTTGCTGACGATTGCCGCCGTGCATGGCGCCCACGCCCAGCAGAAGGACGAGATCCTGATCTACTGCGGCATCACCATGGTCAAGCCCATCAAGGAGATCGCGGGCCTGATGGAAGGCCGGCATGGCGTCAAGGTGACCATCAGCCAGGGCGGGTCCGAGGATCTCTACGACGCGCTGAAGCTGGCGCGCACCGGCGACATCTATTTCCCCGGCTCGTCCGCCTACCGCCAGCAGTTCGCCCCGGAAGGCCTGCTGGGCGACGCGGTCCTGGTCGGCCACAACGTCGCCTCGCTGATGGTGGCCAAGGGCAACCCCAAGCGGGTCAAGGCCGACCTGCGCGAACTGCTGCGCAGCGACCTGTCGGTGCTGATCTGCAACCCGGAAACCGGCAGCATCGGCAACGAAACCAAGCGCATCCTGGACCGCGCCGGCCTGACCAAGGAGGTCACCAACCGCTCGGCCTTCCTGGCCACCGATTCGCGCAACCTGATCCAGGCCATGAAGTCGAACCAGGCCGACATCACGCTGAACTGGCGCGCCACCGCCTTCTTCCCCGAGAACCGGGCGGCGGTGGACGTGATCGACCTCGACCCCGCCATCAGCCAGCCCAGCCGCCTCGAGCTCAATCTGCTCACCTTCTCGAAGAATCCCGCATTGGCCGGCCGCTTCATCGCCCTGGCCGCATCGGAAGAAGGCCAGGCCATCTTCCGCAAGCACGGGTTCCTGGACGCGGGATTACGCGGCGAATACTAGGGAGCGCAAGGGGGAGATGACCGGATTGCACCCGCTGGCCCGCGTCGGAGTGATGCTGGCCTCGTTCCTGCTGGGCTTCCTGCTACTGGTCGGCCTGCACATCCTTTTCGTGCAGCTGATCACCGAACTGGACCAGACCACGCAGAACGAAAAGGCCCGGCTGGCCATAGGCGAACTGATCATCCAGGACATCGCCCGCATCGAATCCAGCCTCTACCGGCTGGCGGTCACCCGCAATCCCCGCGGCATCGAGATCGTCCGCGACGAGACCAAGCAGCAGGTCCTGGCACTGGGCCGGCGCCTGGACGTGCTGGAGGACGGCGGCACGGTCACCGAGATCATCCGCCTGAACCTGGAAGACCGCGAGGAGATGCTGCGGACCATTGAATACGCGCCGCCGCCGGAGCGTCAGGGCTACCTGCTGGAAATCATCGAACTGCGCCCGAAGGTGTTCGAGATCGACATGAAGGTCAACCAGCTCTACGGCCTACTGACCCGCCGGAACGCCATGCTCGAGGCCGGCGATGCCGCCGCGGCGCAGGCTGCCGGCGTTGAGGTCGAGACGTTCCTGCGCAAGTTCTCGTCCCTGCTGCTGCGCATGCGCGAGAACGCCGGGCGGCTGTTCTACAACGCCAACCAGCGCATGGAGACGCTGGACGCCGAGATCCAGTCGCGCAAGGCCCGCTACATGGTCTACGAGATCGCCATGGCGGCGGCCACCGTGCTGACCGTGCTGGGCCTGGCGGCGCTGGTCGCCAAGCAGATCCTGACCGCCAACGCCATGCTGCACGCCACCGTCCAGGACCTGCGCAAGGCCAAGGCCGCCGCCGACGACGCCAGCCAGGCCAAGTCCGAATTCCTGGCGACCATGAGCCACGAAATCCGCACGCCCATGAACGGCATCATCGGCATGACCAGCCTTTTGCTCGATACCCGCCTGGACCACGACCAGGCCCACTTCGCCCGCACCGTGCGCATTTCGGCCGAATCGCTGCTGACCATCATCAACGACATCCTGGACTTCTCAAAGCTGGAGGCCGGCAAGCTGGAATTCGAGGAAACCACCTTCGAAATCGCCCCGCTGGTGGAAGGCGTGGTCGACATCCTTGGCCCCCGCCTGCGCGACAAGGACGTCGAGCTGACCTATTTCATCGCCCCCGAAGCCCTTGGCACCTTCCGCGCCGACGCCGGCCGGCTGCGCCAGGTGCTGCTGAACCTGGCCGGCAACGCGGTCAAGTTCACCGAACACGGCACCATCGCCATCCGGGCGGAGGTGACCGACAGTGACGACGGGTCGGTGCGCCTGCGCATTTCCGTCGCCGACACCGGCATCGGCATTCCAGAGCCGGCCAAGGCCAAGCTGTTCGGCACCTTCGTCCAGGCCGAGGCCTCGACCTCGCGGCGCTTCGGCGGCAGCGGCCTGGGACTGGCCATCTGCAAGCGGATCGTCATGCTGATGAACGGCACCATCGGCTTCGACAGCCGCGAGGGCGAGGGCAGCACCTTCTGGTTCGAGGTCCCGATAGCCCGCACGGTGGCCCAGGCGGCAGAACTGCCCGCCCGCCATCCACTGGCCGGCCTGCGCGTCCTGGTGGTCGACGACGCCGAGGTCAACCGCGACATGTTCGAGCGCCAGTTCCAGGAATGGGGCGCCGAGGTCGAACTGGCCGCCGACGCTGCGTCCGGGCTGGGGCTGGTGCGCCACAGCCACCAGGAGGGCCGGCCCTTCGACGTGCTGCTGGTGGACCACATGATGCCGGGCATGACCGGCCTGGACCTGGCCGCCGTCCTGCGGGCCAATCCCGCCACCGCCTCGCTGCCCATCCTGATGACCACCTCGGCCGGCATCGATGTGGACGGTCCCGCCGCCGCGGTCGGCATCAACCAGGTGCTGCCGAAGCCGGTCCGCTTCAGCTCGGTGCTGGACGTGCTGCGGCCGCTGGTGGGGCGCGGCGCCGAAAGGCCCGCCCGGCCGCCCCAGGCCGAGGCCGCCCCGGCCAAGGTGCCGTTGCGCATCCTGGTGGCCGAGGACAACGCCATCAACCAACAGGTGGCGGTGGGCCTGCTCGACAAGCTGGGCCACCGCGCCGACGTGGCCGACGACGGCGCCAAGGCGCTGGAGCTGGTCCAGGCCGGCGACTACGACCTGGTGCTGATGGACATGCAGATGCCGCGCGTCGACGGGCTTGCGGCGACCCGGATGATCCGCGCCCTGCCGCCGCCGAAGTCGCAGCTGACCATCATCGCCATGACCGCCAACGCCATGGCCGCCGACCGCGAGGCATGCCTGGCCGCCGGCATGGACGACTTCATCCCCAAGCCCATCGACCGCCGCCGTCTGGCCGCCACGCTGGAATGCTGGACCGAGACCCTGCTCAGGTCGCGCAACGGCCGCGGGCCGGCGCCCCTCCAGCCCCCGGCCGAATCCGACGAGCCGCCCATCGACCGCGAGGCCCAGGCGGACCTGTGCGACGCGCTGGGCGAGGACGGGTTCCGGCACCTGGTGGCGACCTTCCTGGGCGACCTGCCGCCGCGGCTGGACGAACTGCGCTCGGCGCTGGCGGCCGGGGACGGCAAGGGAGCGGCGGCCATCGCCCACGCGCTCAAGGGTGCGGCGGCCAATCTCGGCTATCGCGGCCTGGCAGCCGAAGCCGGCCGGCTGGAGCAGGCCGCCAAGGCCGGAACCGCGGACCAGGTCCCGCTGCTGGACGACCTTGGCCGCACCGCCGACCGGCTGGCCCACGAGGAGGTCCGAGCAAGCTGATTGGCATTTGAGATTGGACCAATCGGCCTGCTTCGCAGCAGCCAGTCCTGTCTTGGCCTTTGTCGGATTGAACTGGAGATGGGCTGGGGCGCCAGGATTCGAAGCCAGAATCGCCCTAACCAACTGAAACATACAAGGAAACGGCAGCTGCCGTCCCGGTGCCGGGTCTGGACTGGTCCACACGCATGGTCCACAGCCCCGTCAATGGCACGGATTCTACGGGGCGCCCCGCCACCTGCCAAGACCCGTCTTGTGTCATCCATCCATTGCTCGCCAGGACGCGTGAGTGGTAGAGCGGCGGCCCCACTTGCCGCGCGGGCCGATCAGCGGAGCGGGTGGAGCCGCTGATGGGCTCATCGCAGGGCGGCGCCCTGCACCCAGGCAATGGTGCGTTTAGGCGGAAATCTAGGTCCGAATATATATATTTTTGCACGAAATCGGACGGCGTACGCCGCCCCCTTATGCTCCTTAGCGATGGGGCAGTCCTGTCGCCGGCCCGGCCAAGACCCGGGCCATGACCGCCAAGGAGTGCGCACCATGGAAGCGAACCAGACCAGCGAAGGCGTCGAGGAATCCGGCGTCGTGGCCGAGCATTCGGCCCGAGAGGAAATCCCCACCGAGCAGACGGAAATGGCGGAATATATCGAGGACGCCGAAGGCCAGGGGGCCGGGACCGTCGTGCTCGATGACGGCGACCTCGCACGCGGCGGCATCGTCGCCGTGAAGGCGTATGTGCGGACCAAGGCCAGCGCGAACGCCCTTCGCCAGCAGCGCAAGCGGGAACGGCAGGCTGAGAACGGCGCCCGGCAACTGGCCATCCTGGCGCCGAACGACAACGCCAGCCGGGACGCCCTGAAGGCGGTCGGCGCCGCCATGCGGGAACGTGGCCTCCCTGCCGAGACCGTCGCCCTGATGGCGGGCGCCGAGCCGGACTTCGTGCGGATGCTGTTCGCCCTCGACCCGAAAATGGTCGCCCTGATGGCCAACTCCGACGCCGATGCTGTCGAGCAGCTGATGAAGGCCGCTGGAATGCTGGAGCGCGACCCGCACTACGTCATGCTGTCCATGCGGCTGGACGAAGCCCTCGTCAGGACCATCCTCGCCCAAGACCAGAGCCTCGTCGCTCAGGTGCTGGCGCTGCCCGAGGCAACTCTCAGGGCGCTGGTCGAGCCTGCCGCCGCTGCCGTCCCCAATGACGGCGCTGAAGCCAGGACGGCCGCCAAGCCTCGACATCGCAGCCTGCGGACCCTTCTGCCGGGCTGGTTCCGTGGCAGAGAGGCCGCCGCCTGCTGAGAGGCGGACCGCACCAAGACCGGATTCAGAAAAGGCCGCCACTGTCAGAAGTGGTGGCCTTTTCCTGCGCCCCGTCCCATGCCATGGGGAGCATTGCCCCCCCTGCTTCCCCAGGCTTCGAGCGAGTCGTGCCGCTGGAACAGGACGCCGCTGACGTTGAGGGCGTCGTGCTGCTTCGCCTAGTAGAGCGCTAGAGACTGATGGGCTTCGACTAGGCGGCCGAGACAGGCCAGACCCTGGGCGATCAGGGCGCTGGTCATGTCCATCCGCGAATACTTCGGCTATCATCGCCCTTCGGCTGAAGGGCGGACGGGGGTGCATGATGGGCGAGGCGAAACGGCGGCGGACCGCGGGTGGCGGTAACGGCAACGGAGGCGTCGAGCAACGTTTCTCGATGGGCTTCAGGATCACCGACAAGGCGACCGGCGAGAACCGTGTCATGGCGATGGCCGCGCGCGAGCAGGACTTCGAACTGCACCAGAACGTCATGACCCTCTACATGGCCACCGTCATCGCGCAGACGCTCCACCTTCAGAACCCGGCCGTCAGAACCTTCCAGGAGGCCTTGGAAGTGTGCGAAGGAATGACGAACACTCTGGTGAAGGGTTTCAAGACCGGATGCGTCAGCCGCGAGATCCTGGGATCGCTGCCCGACCTACTTGCGGCCCTGAATGGACTCTACGCCTTCATCCGGAAGAACAGCGGAAGGCCGGTGGATCCCGAAGATGTCCGCCGACACCTGGATGCCGTGCGCGACGCCTTCAACACCAGGATTTCTCCGCTGGCGCAGGAGCTCGGCGTCAAGGGGCTCTACCAGACTGTTCCCTGGGACGGGCGGGCGGTCGAGGCGGTGTTCTCCAACCTGTCAGCGATGTCGGAGGCCGAGCGCGACGCGATCTACGTCCGGCTATTCCCGGCGACCACCTGATCGCCGATGGGACGGCCAAGCCGCTTCGTCTCCGATTTTCCCGAGCTGCTCGCGGCTTGGGACAGCCAGCGCAATGCCAGTCTCCCGTCTGAGGTTTCGACCAACAGCGCGACGGCGTATTGGTGGTCCTGTCCAGTCTGCGGCTACGGATTCCAATCGAAGGTGCGTGCTCGGCTGTATGCCAAAGAACCCTGTCCGGCCTGCGCGCTGGCCAAGCGCGACGCCAAGAAGCGCGAACGGGTCGGCTCGCTGGCCAGCGCCTTTCCTAAAGTGGCTGCGGAGTGGCATCCGGACCGCAACCCCGGCCTGTCTCCGGACGTTCTTGCGCCTGGATCGTCGAAGTCCGTCTGGTGGCGCTGCGCGTCCTGCGGCATCGAGTGGCGCGCACGGATCGGGCACCGGACCGGCGTCGGCGCGGGGTGTCCGTCCTGCGGACGGGCGAAGGCGCGCGACAGTCGTCGGCAAGGCTTCCTGACCGAGCGCGGCAGCCTTGCCGACGCTTTCCCAGGCATTGCCGCCCAGTGGCACCCGACCCGGAACGGGAACCTGACGCCCGACCAGGTGCTCCCATTCGCCGCGACGCCTGCATGGTGGCAGTGCAGCCGCGGTCACCACTGGCAGACGGCGATCTACAACCGCACCATCGGCAAGACGAAATGTCCGTTCTGCAACGCCCAGACATCCGAGATCGAGCTGCGCCTCTTCACCGAACTCGACGGACTGTTCGGCAACGCGGTCTGGCGCGCGGATGTCGAAGGCGTCGAAGTAGACGTCTGGCTGCCGGATCGCGGTCTTGGCATCGAGATCGACGGCTATCCCTGGCACGAAGGCAAGGAACGCCAGGATGCCGAGAAGACGCGGAAGCTGGAAGCCGCAGGCCATCGCCTCCTGCACCTGCGCCATGAGCTGCTCGTGCCGTTGTCCGACGCCGACGTCCGCTTCGGCTCGCGCACCCCGCATCGGGACCTGATCGTCATGGCGCTGCGCCGAGCCGAAGCCCTCGACTGGCTCCCTGCAGGATCGGCGGAGCGCTACGAGACCGCTGGCGGCTTCGTTAATGGTGCCCGCTTCGACGAGATGATGTCCTGGCTGCCGGGCCCGATGCCGGGAAACTCCTTGGCCGACACCCATCCCGACGTCGCCGCCCAGTGGCACCACGAACGGAACCTGCCGCTGACGCCTTCGGGAATCACCGCCGGGTCGAGCCGCAAGGTCTGGTGGAGATGTCCAAATGGCCACGAGTGGAGCGCGGTCATCGTCAATCGCGCTAAGGGCGCAGGCTGCGCCATGTGCTCGAAGAAGGCGGCGTCGGCGGAGCACAACCTAGTCGCCGCCGATCCGGAAACGATGCGGTTCTGGGACGCGGAGAAGAACGATGCCGATCCGGCCTGCCTGACGCCACGGAGCAACCGGGTCGTTTGGTGGCGCTGCGCCAGTGGTCACTCGTTCGACATGTCGGTCAAGGATTTCGCCCGGCGACGATCCTGCCCCTATTGCGCAGGCAAACGGGTCGGTGCGGGCAACAGCGTTCTAGCCGCGCTGCCTGCGCTGGCCGCCCTGTGGGACCACGAGCGGAACGGCAGCATCGGTCCGGGTGACGTGGCCCGGAGTTCTGGCAAGCGTTTCTGGTGGCGGTGTCCGAGGTGCAATCTGTCCTGGGAGGCTTCCCCCAACCAGATGGCCCGGCACCCTGTCGCCGTCCATTGCCCATCGTGCCGACGGCTACATCGACGCCAGGGGCGTGCCGACGGCCTAGGCCAATAATCTCACGCGCAATAATCACCGTTCCCAATCCCTACCCCGATGCCTCGGCTCGATAACTGCTTCGGCGACGGTAGCCCACACCTCACGCAGCCAGCCGAGGACTGTGCGATGGATCCGCACCAGGTCCTCGCCGCCGGTCAGGCGCAGCCAGGCCTGGATCCCGTCGGTGACCACCCGTGACGGATTGCGGACGAGGGAGGCGTGGCCGAGCGCCTGAGCACCGGCCTCGAGCAGGAACCGTAGCGGCCGATCCGCCCGGCGGGTTATCGCCTCCCGGCAGGTGCCGTAACGCTTGAGCTCGTCGGCGTAGGCCTCCAACGCCTTAGCATAGGGAGCCCATTCGTCCCCTTTGCCCTGGCGCAGGTTGGCGACTGCCAGGGAATCAGCGCGGTATTCCCTGAAGGGAGCTGCTTGGCCCAGGCGTTCCAGGAAGGCTTCCAACTGCGCCGTGTCATCGGCCAGCACCCACTTGTCATTCTCGACTGCTGCCAGAAGGGCGCGCTGATTATGCTCGGCCTGGCGCGCTCGGCCGAGGGCTTCGTCGGCCTCTCGCTGGCGGTCCAGGGCGATCCGCCGCGACTGCTCGGCCTCGGCCTGCCCCTGGCGCGCCCGGCGACTAGCCTCTTCACCTGCTTGGCGCAGAATCGCCGCTCGTATGGCGTCCTGTTCGGCCTGCAGCCTGAGATCGCGCGCGGCTTGGCGCTCGGCCTCGACAGCGGCTAGCTTGGCCGGCAGCTCGGCATAGAACTGGCGGATCGGCTGGTGATGGGCGCGGCTCTGGCGCACGCCACGTCTCAGGCCCAGCGCCGCCATGGCGGCGGCGTAGCGGTCCTGGCGCGCGCTGAAGGCCGACTTGCCGGTCCCCATCACCTTGTCATGGTTCAGAGTCCAGCCGATGACCGGGGCCGGGCGGGTGCCGTCCTTGCGGGGCCGCCCTCGCGCCTTCTTCTCGACCTTGACGGCAGTGGCCGCCCAGGCGTGGAGGTGCGGCACGGCTTCATCCATATGGAGGACCACCGTGCAAAGGTTGGCGCCGAATTCCTCTCGAAGGAAGGCGAGGGATTCCGCCTGCCATGCCGCCAGCCGGTCCGGAGCGAAATTCCCATCCCGTCCGCTGTGGCCATCGGCGGCGAAGTATTCGCTACCTGCGGTCAGCAGCAGTTCGCGGGCGACGACTTGACCGGGCTTCGGATCCAGGCCGACGGCGGCCAGGCGCGCCCGCACGTCCTCCACCACGTCGCCCGTGCCGGCCAGCACTAGGTTGGCCGCGCTGCGCTCGGCGTCGATGTTCTGCCCCAGCCACGGGGCGTCGCGCATCGTATGCGCGGCGGCCTGCCGCAATTCACCCCAGGTGTGCGACTTCCGCCCGTGCCGCAGGATGCAAAAGGGCGCGTTGCTTTCGGTGTCCATGCCGACCTCCCCCAAATCGTCCGCCGTCGACATCGGGCGAACGGCACGCCGGTCAAGACCAGCGGCACCTACGCCGTCGGGTTTCGCAAGCGAAAGCCGACCGTAGGCCGGGGCGCACCCCCCGGATCCCTGCCCGGTCATGACCCGTGTCATGATCGAAGCCGCCCCTGCTGGCGGGTTGCTGACGCTCTGCTGACGGCCCGGATCTCCCGCCAGACCAGCGGATCCGTTGATGTCTCTGCGGTTCCGCCGACGCTGACACCAGGGGCCTCGAAAAAAATACGCCGAGGGGGTGGGCAGGCGCTGACAGGGGCCTAGGTCGACGTCAGCGGGCAATTCCGCCCGCACCCAGGATGGGGGAAGCCTATGCCGAAGAAGTCCGTCAAGCCCGTGGATACCCGCCAGTTGGACCTGTTCGCCTTGATCGAGGCCGGCCGCCTCGATGGCGAGCGATTGGACGCCCTGCGCGGGATCCTTGCCACCAAGCAGAGCCGGCGCACCTGGCGGGGCGACCTCATCATCCCGCCCGGCTCGCTACTGGACAAGACGGTGGATCTGTTCGAACGGACCACCGACTTCCCCCTCGAACTGCCCGCCTTCCTCATCCTCCACTCGCTCGCCGCCTACCTGCTGGACAAGGGAGTCGAGGCCAGGGTGGCGGGAAGCCGGGTTCAGCCCGACCTGTGGTCGGTGCTGCTGGCGCCGAGCGGCGCCGGCAAGACCAAGACCGTGTCGGTCATCGAGCGGATCATGCCGCTGCGGCTCTTCCCCGAGACCACTTCGGCAGCGAAGTTCGTGGAGGCCCTGGCCGAGAACAACCGGGCTGCCTGGTTCCAGGACGAATGGGCGCAGATGCTGAAGCGCATCGAGACGCAGACCTATTGCGAGGAGCTCCGGGAATACCTGCTCAGGCTGCACGATGGACGGCCGCTAGCACGGCGAACCGTCAAGGGGAGCATCGAGATCGACGACCCGGCACTCGTGATCCTCGGCACCACCGTCGCTGAGACGTTCCTCGACAATGTGTCGGCGGAATCCATGCTGGATGGCTTCATGCAGCGGTTCGGCTTCATCGTGGGCGAGGCGGATCCCGCCCGCACGCCCGATCGCTTCCCCATCTACCGGATCGAGGAAGCCGGCAACCTCGCCCCGGTTCGGGCGGCCTGGGATGCCATCGCAGCCCTGCCGTTGCATCCGGAATACATCGTGGGCGCCGAGGGCGAGGTAGCCTTCTCGGATGCCTTCCGCGACTACTACCAGCAAAATCGGGAGATGCCTGGCAGCTTCTTCCGCCGAGTGATGTGGCGGACGTTCAAGTACGCTCTGGTCTACCACATCCTGCTCGGCAAGGCTGACCCGGTGATCGACGCCGAGGATGTCGGCTGGGCAGTGCGCGTGGCGGCGCTGCACCTCGCCGACGCCCGCCGCCTGCTGGATGGCTACCGCCTCACCGACCTGGAAAAGGTGGTGGTAAAGGCCGAAGCCTTGCAGGAGCGGCTCGGACGGCGACCGACCAAGCGCGAATTGATCTCGGATGTGCGCGGCATTCGGAACGCCGCGATGGCCGGCTTCGTCCTCGAAGTCATGAAGCCTCCGGCGACAGGGGCCGTCCATGGGCTGGCAGAAGCGGCATGAGCGGCCAAGAACGGGATCCTTGTTGAGTGGCCGGGGGCAACCCCGGCCCCTACCTTGGGCGGCGGCGCACCTGCTCCTTGACGATGAGGCCAAGATTGAGGCCGTAGGCGGCGTAATCCAGCCTCTCCATCTGCTCGGCAAGGGAGGTGACGCCGTAATCGGTGTATCCGTCCGTCTGCGCTGCCCGCTCGAAGATGGGCAGTTCTTCGTCGTGGCCGGCGATGGCGGCGACGGTCAGGGGATCCACCTTGGCCCGCGTCCGCATGCAGGTGATGAAGGTGCGCCGCAGGCTGTGGAAGTCCATCAGCGGTTCGTACAGCTCGCAGTTCCGGCGGTAGTCGGTGAAGTGGGTGCTGTAGGTATCGCCGAGCTTCTTCATCCGGCCCGCCGGCTTCAGCTCTGGCCAGATGCGGCGCCCGGCCTGGTCCGAGTCGAACAGGCCGAGAAAGCCGAACCGCACCAACGCCGAATGAACAGGCACCTTGCGGACGCTGTTGCTCGTCTTGACGCGCCGGATCCCCTCGCCGTGGATGTGAATGTAGGAAACGCCGTCGGGCGTGGTGGCAAGATCCTCGTGGTGCAGTTGGGCCAGTTCTTCCAATCGGGCGCCGGTCCAGAGCGCAGCCACCGGTAGCCACCAATAGGCGTCGCGGTAGACGTGGTCGCCTTCCTTGTGCCGCTTGGTGAAATCGTCCGGCCCGCTGCTGGTTCCCTGCCAGATGGGCGTTGTGAACAGGGCGTTCAGCTTGTCGATGGGCCACGACTTCCGCTTCTGGGCCGATGGCACGAAATCGCTCACGTCGATGTCATCGAACATCTCGTCGATGGCGTCGCTGGTGGTGAAGTTGAGGTGGCGCCGCGCTGTATTGAAGAAACTTTTGACGTGCTGGACGTGCTTGCCGATGGTCGTTGCGTTCATCGTCGGCTTGCCTTCCGACTTTTCCAGCAGACGCTCCACGGTAGCGGTCTTATCCTCGGGGGACTTGCCCGTCGAACGGCTCAGCCGTTCGAGCGTCCGCACGTATTCAAGGACATCCGTCCGCGTGTAATCGGCCAAGCGCTTGTCGCCGGTGATCCGAGCGAACAGGGTGATGAAGTTGACGATGTGACGGTGGCTGTCGTCCGCCAGTCGCCGTTCCTTGGTGTAGATGTCGGCAAGGAACTTCGTCGCGGTTGGGGTGGTGGCGCTTCGGATGGGCAGGCCGATCTGCCGGCTCAACGCCGCGATGATTGCCTCACCATCTCCAATGACGGCTTTGTCCTTCAACTCGTCGTGTCGCTGCATGAGGTCCTGCGCTGCATCCCGCAGCCGGGTGGTCTCAGCCAACTTGTCCGGCGCAACTGTCTCGGCCAGCCTCCCCATCAGGATGCCGCATTGCTTTACCGCCTCACGGGATACCGCCTCAGCCCTCTCCCGCCGGATCCTCTCTTGCTTCAGGTGCTGGGCGCTGACCTCAGCGAGGTCGTAGAGTTCCCCGATGACCTCATCCCTCTTGCTGACGCTCAGAGTCGCAAGCCTGGCGAGCCATTCTTCCTTCGTGTCCGCCATCCCCCTCAGCCCCTCGAATGCTGCCAGCACCTGGCCGTACAGCCGGTGGGCACGCCTCTTGGCTTCCTTCGGACAGGCGGTGGCAAGGGTGCGCTGGATCTCGCTCCGCCCGACTACTGCGACCAAATCAGAGGGCACGCGGCAGCGCAAGCGGTAGATGCCGCCGCGACGGGTGATGTGCTGGGCAACCGACATCGGAGTCTCCGTGGCAGGTCCACGGGACTGGTCCACACGCCTGGTCCACACGCCCAGATCGGAGCGGCGAAAGGCGCGGATTTCCTTGTGTCGGAAAATTGGCTGGGGCGCCAGGATTCGAACCTGGGAATGGCGGTACCAAAAACCGCTGCCTTACCGCTTGGCTACGCCCCAGCAATGCGGACCGGCACCATAATCGATGCGGCGGGCGGATTCAACGTCAGCCGAGCAGCGGGGCGGCGGCGGTCCACCAGGCGGGGTGGGCCTTGGCGATGGCGGTGCTGGCGGCGCGGGCGGCGGCCTCGTCGGCGTAGAGGCCGAAGCAGGTGGCGCCGGAACCGGACATGCGGGCCAGCAGGCAGGGGCCAGGCGACCGCGCAATGGCGTCGAGCACCTCGCCGACCACCGGGGCCAGGGCCATGGCCGGATCGGTCAGGTCGTTGCGGCGCAGTTCCAGGGCCTGGGCCAGGGCGCGGGCGTCGGCCGGCGCCTCGGCCAGCGGCGCCGGGTCCGAGAAGCCGGCGGCACGGGCCTTGAACACCGCGGGCGTCGACAGGGGCACCATGGGATTGACCAGCACCAGCCAGGCGGGCGGCAGGGCGGGGGTGTCGGACAGCACCTCGCCGACGCCGGCCATGTGGGTGGCCCGTCCGCGCACGCATACCGGCACGTCGGCACCGATCGACAGCGCCAGGGCGCGCATCTCGTCCTCGGGCAGGGCGGTGTTCCACAGGCGGTCCAGCCCCTTGAGCACGGCCGCGGCGTCGGCCGACCCGCCGCCGATGCCGGCGGCCACCGGCAGGCGCTTGGTCAGCCGGATGGCGGCGTTGGCGGCGCGGCCGGTGCGCTCGGCCAGGCGACGGGCGACGCGCAGCACGATGTTGTCCTCGCCGGGCGGCAGCAGGCCGGCGGTGGGCCCGTCGACGGTCAGCGACAGGCCGCAGGCGTCCGACATCTCGAGGGTGTCGCCGACGCCGGCGAAGCACACCAGGCTGTCGAGCAGATGATAGCCGTCCTCGCGCTTGCCGACCACGTGCAGGAACAGGTTGACCTTGGCGGGGGCCTCGACCACGACGGTCTGGGGCTGGGTGGTCATGGGCGCGGTCCTACTGGGCCAGCGGCTTGGCCGGCAGCATGCCGGTCTCGACCTTGGCGCGGATGGGGGCGACCTGGTCGGGATCGGGCTCGAGCGTCAGGGCGCGATTCCACTGGAAGCGGGCCTCGGCGGCACGGCCGACCTGCCACAGGGCGTCGCCCAGGTGGTCGTTGATGGTGGGATCCTCGGGCTTCAGCTCGACGGCGCGTTCCAGGAACTTGACCGCATTGGCGAACTCGCCCATGCGGTAGAGCGCCCAGCCCAGCGAATCGACGATGGCGCCGTCGTTGGGGCGCAGCTCGACGGCGCGCTCGATCATCTTGCGGCCGCGTTCCAGGTTCACCCCCTGGTCGACCCAGGTGTAGCCGAGGTAGTTCAGCACGTCCGGCTGGTCGGGGCGCAGCTCGAGGGCCTTCAGGAAGTCGCCCTCGGCCTTGCCCCATTGGCCCGAGCGCTCGAGCGCGATGCCGCGCGCATAGTACAGGGTCCACTGGCGCGGCTCGGGCTTGGGGCCGACGCGGTCGACCGCCTGGCCATAGGCGTCGGCGGCCTCGGCGAAGCGCTTGTGGCGGCGCAGCAGGTCGCCCATGGTCATCAGCGCGTCGGTGTCGGTGGGCAGCCTGGCGGCCACCGCCTTCAGCTCGGCCACGGCGCCGTTGGTGTCGCCGCCGTCGTCCAGGTTGACCGCCACCCGCATGCGGGCGAAGGCCGAGGCCGGCGAGGCGGAGTCGATGGCCCGGTAGCGGGCGGTGGACTCGGCCAGGCGCCCCTGGGCGGCCAGCACGTCGCCGATCAGCAGCTGGGGCAGCTCGGCCTTGGGTTCCAGCGCCAGCGCCAGCTGGGAGAACACCAGCGACATGTCCAGCGCATTGCCCTGGCGCATCAGGGTGGCGGTGTCGAACAGGGCCTCGGCCAGGCCGGCGCGCGGCGAATCCACCGGACGGGCGGCGCCGGGCCCGGCGGCCAGGGCGCGGTCGGGGTCCAGCAGCAGCCGCTCGGTGCCCCGGGCGGTGAAGCGGCCGTACAGCTCGCGGGCGCGGTCGGGCCGGCCGGTGCGCAGGAACAAGGAGCCCGCGGCCTCGATGGCGCGCAGGCTGCCCTGGCCGGCCAGGGCCGTCTGGTAGTGCTGCTCGGCGTCGGCGGTGCGGCCGGCCAGGTCGTCGATCAGGCCGGCGTGGAATTCATAGACCGGGGCCAGGCCGCTGGTGTTGGCCAGCGGGGCCAGCGCTTCCAGCGCCGCGTCGGTGCGCCCCTGCCCGACCCGCGCCCATGAGGTGAGCAAGGGCCCGAGGAAACCGTTCAGCCCCTTCTTCGGCAGGCCGACGAAATACTTCTCGGCGGCGGCGAAACGGCCGTCGCGGGCCTCGCGCACGCCCAGCGCCATGGCCGGCATAGCGGCATCGGCGTCGAAGGACAACAGGCGCTCGGCCAGGGGCACCGCGTCGTCCAGCCGACCCTCGGCGATCAGCAGGGTGAAGGCGCGGCCCAACAGCTCGGTGTTCTCGGGGTCGTGGCGCAGGGCCTCGGCATAGAAGTCGGCGGCGGCGCGGGTGTCGCCGTGGGCCTGGGCGAAGCGGCCGGCCAGGAAGGCGCCGAGAGCACCTTCCTGGGGAACCGGATCGTTGCGGGCGGCCTGCTCGTCCGACGGATGCGGCGTGCACGACGCCGCCGCCACCACCGCAATTACCGCCGCCAGCCGACCGACCGAAAACCGCTTCACCGTGGACTGCCTCACATGTTCGGGTAGTTGGGGCCGCCGCCGCCCTCGGGCACCACCCAGTTGATGTTCTGCGTCGGATCCTTGATGTCGCAGGTCTTGCAGTGCACGCAGTTCTGCGCGTTGATCTGCAGCCGCGGGTTGGACCCGTCGTCGTCGCGCACGATCTCGTAGACGCCGGCGGGACAATAGCGTTGCTCCGGAGCGTCGTACAACGCCAGATTCACCGCTACCGGGACCCCGGGATCCTTGAGCTTGAGGTGCGCCGGCTGGTTCTCCTCGTGGTTGGTGTTCGAGATGAACACCGAGGACAGCTTGTCGAACGACACCTTACCATCCGGTTTCGGATAGGCGATCTTGGGACACTCGGCCGCCTTCTTCAACTGGGTGTGGTCGGGGTGGTGGCGCAGCGTCCACGGCGCCTTGCCCTTCAGCACATAGGTCTCCAGCGCCGAATAGGCGATGCCGGCCCACAGGCCCCAGCGGAAGCTGGGCCGGATGTTGCGCACCACCGACAATTCGTCCCACAGCCACGAGCGCTTGAGCGCCTCGGGATAGGCGGCGACCTCGCGGGGCGCGGTCTCGGCGGCCAGCGCCGCGGCCACCGCCTCGGCGGCCAGCATGGCCGATTTCATGGCGGTGTGCGTGCCCTTGATCTTGGGCACGTTGAGGAAGCCCGCGGTGTCGCCCACCAGCACGCCGCCGGGGAAGGACAGCTTCGGGATCGACTGCAGCCCGCCTTCCGAGAGCGCACGCGCGCCGTAGGCGATGCGCCGGCCGCCCTCGAAGGTGGCGCGCACCGCCGGATGGGTCTTGAAGCGCTGGAATTCCTCGAAGGGCGACAGGTGCGGGTTGGCGTAGTCCAGGCCGACCACGAAGCCGACCGCCACCTGGTTGTCCTCGAGGTGATAGAGGAACGAGCCGCCATAGGTCTGGCTGTCCAGCGGCCAGCCGACGGTGTGGATCACCGTGCCCGCCTTGTGCTTGGCCGGATCGATCTCCCACAGCTCCTTGATGCCGATGCCGTAGGTCTGCGGGTCGCAATCCTTGCGCAACGAGAAGCGCTCGAACAGGGTCTTGGTCAGGCTGCCGCGGCAGCCCTCGGCAAACACGGTCTGGCGGGCGTGCAGCTCGACCCCGGGGGTGTAGTTGCCGGTGGGCTCGCCGTCCTTGCCGATGCCCATGTCGCCGGTGGCCACGCCCTTGACCGAGCCGTCGTCGTGGTAGAGCACTTCCGCCGCGGCGAAGCCGGGGAAGATCTCGACGCCCAGCTCCTCGGCCTGGCCGGCCAGCCAACGGCAAACGTTGCCAAGGGAAACGATGAAGTTGCCGTGGTTGTTCATCTGCGGCGGCGTCGGCAGCCGGATGGCCGAGGTCTCGGTCAGGAACAGGAAGCGGTCATCGCCGGCCGGCGTGTTCAGGGGGGCGCCGCGTTCCTTCCAGTCGGGAAACAGCTCGGCCAGGGCGCGGGTCTCGATGACCGCGCCCGACAGGATGTGGGCGCCCACCTCGGAGCCCTTTTCCAGCACGCACACCGACAGGTCGGGGTTGAGCTGCTTGAGACGGATGGCGGCGGTCAGCCCCGCAGGGCCGGCACCCACCACCACCACGTCGAATTCCATCGATTCCCGTTCCATCCTTTTCTTTTCCCCGGTGGCGCCGCTTCTCCAAGGGGCGGCGTCGACAAGCCAAGGCGGACTTCATATCACACCCTGAATCCAGGTTCGATACGTGTTACGGTTCGGCCATGGACATGCAGCCCATCGAAATCCTGCGCTGGTACCTGGACGCCGGCGTCGACGAGGCCATTGCCGACGCCCCCGTCGACCGCTTCGCCGTGGCGCCGCCCCAGCCGACGCCGGTACGCGAGATGCCCCAATCGGCCGCCGCGCTGCGCGAGATGCCGCGCCCCCAGCCGGCCCCGGTGCCGGCCGCCCACGGCGCCGCACACGCCGTCCCCGGCACCGCCGCCCATGTCGCCGCCGGCTGCACCACCCTGCAAGAGCTCAAGGCGGCGCTGGAAGGGTTCGAGGACCTGCCGCTCAAGGCCGCGGCCACCTCGACGGTGTTCGCCGACGGCAACCCCGAGGCGGCGGTCATGTGCATCGGCGAGGCGCCGGGACAGGAAGAGGACCGCGCCGGCCTGCCCTTCGTCGGCCCCTCGGGCAAGCTGCTCGACCGCATGCTGGCCTCCATCGGCCTGGACCGCTCCAGCGTCTACATCACCAACATCGTCCCCTGGCGCCCGCCGGCCAACCGCAAGCCCACCCCCGACGAGGTGGCAGTGTGCCTGCCCTTCGTCAGCCGCCACGTGGAACTGGTCGACCCCCAGCTCTTGATCCTGTTCGGCGGTGCGGCCGCCTCGGCCCTGCTGGCCCGCAGCGAGGGGATCATGCGCCTGCGCGGCCGCTGGTTCGACTATTCCAGCCCCGGCCTGCCGCGGCCCATCCCGGCCATCGCCACCTTCCACCCCGCCTACCTGCTGCGCACCCCCGACGCCAAGCGCGAGGCGTGGCGCGACCTTTTGATGGTGAAGAAGAGGCTGGGAGGCTGATCCCCCCTGTCCGTCATGGCCGGGCTCGACCCGGCCATCCATGGGCGTCCGCCTGCGTGGACCCTCGGATCAAGCCCGAGGGTGACGAGTCTTACTCGTTGGCGGCCTTGAGCACGGCGCGGGCTTCGTGCTCGTCGATCTGGTGGACGTCGGCCAAGTGGGTTTCCCAGGTCTCGACGAACTCCATCACCGCAGTCTGCAGGCATTCCTCGACGGTCTTGCCGGTCTCGGCGGCGAGCGCTTCCAGGCGTTCTTTCAGTTCGGGAGTGACGCTGACCGACAGGGTATCCATTTCCGCATCCTTGCCATGCCCGTCAAAGCGGGTCCGGGCGCGCAGTCTACATCCAATGCCACGCCGTTGCCAGTTCCGACAGCCCCCGTGGACGTGCTAGAACGCCGCATGCCCAAGCCCACCCCTCCTTCGCGCCGCAACCCCAACCCGTTCCTCAGCCCCGGCCCCGCCGAGCGGACGCCGACCAGCGCGCCGGCCGGCGGCGGGCCCCGCCGGGGCGGCGGCGGCAACGGGCCCAAGCCCAAGGACAGGAAGCCGCGCAAGCCCGGCGGACGCTGGATCAAGCGGCTGGTCATGTGGGGCGTCACCGCGGCCATCTGGGCGGGCATCGGCCTGGCGGGCGTGGTGGCGTACTACGCCGTCGACCTGCCCGACATCGACAAGATGACGGCGACCACCCGGCGCCCCAGCGTAGTGTTCCAGTCGGTGGAAGGCGAGGTCTTCGCCGCCTATGGCGACATCTACGGCGAGCCGCTCGAGCTCAAGGACATCTCGCCCACCATTCCCCAGGCGGTGCTGGCCACCGAGGACCGGCGCTTCTACAAGCATTTCGGCATCGACGTCATCGGCCTGGGCCGCGCCTTCGTCGCCAACCTGCGCGCCGGCCACGTGGTCCAGGGCGGATCGACCATCACCCAGCAGCTGGCCAAGAACCTGTTCCTGAAGCCCGACCGCACCATGAAGCGCAAGGTCCAGGAAGTGCTGATGGCCCTGTGGCTGGAGCACCGCTTCACCAAGGACCAGATCCTGACGCTGTACCTGAACCGGGTCTACCTGGGCTCGGGCACCTTCGGCGTCGACGCGGCGACCAAGCGCTATTTCGATGTTTCGGCGCGCCGGGCCAGCCTGTACCAGTCGGCGCTGATCGCCGGCCTGCTGAAGGCGCCCAGCCGCTACAGCCCCTTGAACGACCCCGAGGCGTCGCGCAAGCGCACCGCCGACGTGCTGCAGAACATGGTCGAGGCGGGCTACATCGACCAGAAGACGGCCGACACCGCCGAGGTCATCGGCGCCGCCGCCCTGGTCCGCCGCCCCGAGCCGGCCGGGCGCTATTTCGCCGACTGGGTGATGAGCCACCTGGATGAATTCGGCGAGGTCGCCGGCAAGGACATCGTGGTCAAGACCACCCTGGACCTGGCCCTGCAGCGCAAGGTCGAGGCCGACCTGGACAAGCTGCTGGAAGGCCCCGGCGCCAAGGCCAATGTCAGCCAGGGTGCGGTGGTGGTGCTGTCGCCCGACGGCGCCATCCGGGCGCTGACGGGCGGCAAGGACTACGACGACAGCCAGTTCAACCGCGCCACCCAAGGCTTGCGCCAGCCCGGCTCGTCGTTCAAGCCGCTGGTCTACCTGGCGGCCATGGAAAAGGGCTTCACACCCGAAGACGTGTTCGACGACGCCCCCATCAAGCTGGGCAACTGGAGCCCGTCCAACTACACCGGCAAGTACCTGGGCCGTGTCACCCTGCGCCAGGCCCTGGCCGAGTCCATCAACACCGTCGCCGTCCGCCTGGTCGAGCAGGTGGGCCCGGGCCGGGTGATCCAGGTGGCGCGGCGCTTAGGGATCACCGCCGAGTTGCGCAACGACGCCACCCTGGCGCTCGGCACCAGCGAGGTCAGCCTGCTGGAGATGACCACCGCCTATGCCGCCTTCGCCAACGGCGGCAACGGCGTCGCCGCCTATGGGGTGGCCGAGATCGACGACCCCGACGGCCGGCCGCTGTGGCGGCGCAGCGGCGGCGGCTTCGGCCAGGTGATCTCGCCCACCGCGCTGGCGCACATGCAGGAGATGATGGGCGCGGTCATCGCCGAGGGCACCGGCAAGGCCGCCCGCCTGGACCGTCCCGCCGCCGGCAAGACCGGCACCACCCAGGACTACCGCGACGCCTGGTTCATGGGCTTCACCGCCGACTACGTGGCCGGGGTGTGGCTGGGCAACGACGACTATCGCAACGAGATGAAGAAGGTCACCGGCGGCGGCCTGCCGGCCCAGCGGTGGAAGTCGGGGGTGATAGCCGCCCATCGCGGCCTGCCGCCCCGGCCGCTGGTCCAGCCCCAGGCGGAATCCTCGCCCCTGGTCGAGGGCGCCGGCGCCCTGGTCGAGGGTGCCGCCAAGGCCGGCGGCGAGGTGGTGCGCGGTATCGGCGACGCCATCGACGACCTGGTCAAGGGACTTTTCGGGCGTTGAGGGGGGAAAACAGCCGCCGCAGGCCCTCCATGATCGCCAGGTCGGCGGCCACCCGCGCCGCGGCGGCCGGATTGTGGGCCAGCATGGCCTCGACCCGGCGGCGCCGCTCGGGATCGAGGCGGCCGTCCACGTAATCGAGCAGGTCCCATTCCGACAGCCAGGGCAGCACGCGGGTCATGGCCGGGGCACCCCCGTGCCGGAGGGCGTCATCGACTGCTGCGGCGCCTGGCCGGTCATCTGGGCGGGGGTGCAGCGGGCCTGCGGCCCTTCCAGTCGGGTGGTGTCGACCCGGCAGACCAGGACCTCGCCGGTGGCGCGGTTGATGCGCCAGGCGGTCTCGCGATCGGCGGCGACCATGTCGTAGGGCAGCCGCAGGTCCGCATCGCGATCACGCTGGGGCTCGGGCCGCTGTTGCTGGGCGGCGGCGGGCAGGCTGGCCAGCATCACCAGGGCGGCGACCGCGGCGCGCATGGGCTATTCCTCCGGCGACTGGGCCATCTGCTGCAGCATGCCCTGGACCCGGTCCTGCAGGCCGGTGTCGCTGCGCAGCGCCTGGGCAATCTCGTTGTAGCGCTCGACGCTCATGCCGTCGCGTTCCACCGCGTCCTTCATGTCGCCATAGGCACCGGCCTTGAGTTCGGCGCGCTTGGCCGGGTCGGGCTCGTTCTGCAGCATCATCATGTAGCCGTGCTGCACCCCGATCAGCCGGACGAAGGCGTTGACGAAGCTGGCCAGCTCGCCGTCGTCGGCGGGCGGGTTCAGCGCCTGGGCGGGGGCGTCCTCCTCGGCGGTCGAGGGCGGCTGGGGGGTGTCCGCCAGGGCCGGCGCGGCGAAGCACAAGGCGACGGCGAACAGCGCGGCCGGCAAGGCTGGGATACTCATGGCGGATGCCTCTTTGTCGCTGAACTCTCACCAGAGGCAAATGCCGCCACGCCAGCCTTTGTTCCCGCGCGAAGAGGGCAGGCGGGCAGCGCCAAGGAATAGCCCCTGGCCCGTGCGGGCGGGTCCGGCTATCCTCGCGGCCCTCGCCAGATGTCCCGAGGGACCATGACCGTCCATTTCATCGGCGCCGGCCCCGGCGCCCCCGACCTGATCACCGTGCGCGGCCTCAACCTGATCCGCCGCTGCCCGGTGGTGCTGTACGCCGGATCGCTGGTGCCGCCCGAGGTGGTGGCCGAGGCGCCCGCGGGCGCCCGCGTCGTCGACACCGCGCCGCTCGACCTCGACGGCATCATCGCCGAAATCCAGGCCGCCCACGCGGCCGGGCAGGACGTGGCCCGCGTCCATTCGGGCGACCCGTCGATATACGGCGCCATCGCCGAGCAGATGCGCCGCCTGGACGCGCTGGGCATCCCCTACGACGTCACTCCCGGCGTGCCGGCCTTCGCCGCCGCCGCCGCCGCCCTGTCGACCGAGCTGACCTTGCCCGACATCAGCCAGACGGTGATCCTGACCCGGACCGCGGTGCGCAGCTCGTCCATGCCGGCGGGCGAGGACCTGGCCACCCTGGGCAAAAGCGGGGCGACCATGGCCATCCACCTGTCGGTGGCCAACCTGGCCCATGTGGTCAAGGAACTGACGCCGCTCTACGGCGCCGACTGCCCGGTGGTGGTGGCCTTCCGCGTCGGCTGGCCCGACCAGGCCTTCATCCGCGGCCGGCTGTCCGACATCCGCGACAAGGTCAAGGACGCCGGCCTGACCCGGACCGCCCTGATCCTGGTCGGCCGGGTGCTAGGGGATGCGGCCTTCACCGATTCCCGCCTGTATGCCGCCGACCACAGCCACGTCCTGCGGCCGTAACCTCCTTCCCCCGGCAAAGCCGGGGGGAGGGAGGCCATAGGGTGCGTTACCGCCCCTTGAACATGGGCTGGCGCTTCTCGCCGAAGGCGGCCATGCCTTCCTTCTGGTCCTCGGTGGCGAAGGTCGAGTGGAACAGGCGCCGCTCGAACTTGATGCCCTGGGTGAGCGTGGTCTCGAAGGCGGCGTTGACCGCCTCCTTGGCCATCATGACGATGGGGCGGCTCATGGAGGCGATGCGGTCGGCGACCTTCAAGGCCTCCTCGACCAGGTCGGCGGCGGGGATGACGCGGCTGACCAGGCCGGCGCGCTCGGCCTCGGCGGCATCCATCATGCGCCCCGTCAGGCACATCTCCATGGCCTTGGCTTTGCCCACGGCGCGGGTCAGGCGCTGGGTGCCGCCGGCACCGGGAATGGTGCCGATGGTGATCTCGGGCTGGCCGAACTTGGCGGTATCGGCGGCCAGGATGAAGTCGCACATCATGGCCATCTCGCAGCCGCCGCCCAGGGCATAGCCGGCCACCGCGGCGATGACCGGCTTGCGACAGCGGGTGACCCGCTCCCAGCCGCTGGTGATGAAGTCCTCGAGATAGCAGTCCATATAGGACTTGCCGGCCATCTCCTTGATGTCGGCGCCGGCGGCGAAGGCCTTTTCCGAGCCGGTCAGCACCACGGCGCCGATCTCGGCGTCCGCCTCGAAGGCGTCCAGCGCCTGGCCCAGTTCGGCGACCAGGGCGTTGCACAGGGCGTTCATCGCCTTGGGCCGGTTCAGCGTGATCAGGCCGACGCGGCCGCGGGTCTCGACGATGATGTTCTCATAGGGCATGACGCGACCTCGTTGGAGAGGGGATGGGGATCATTCCGGAGAGACGTGGAAGCGCACGGCGGCGCCGCGGCCCTCATGGGTGGCCTCGATACGCAGCACCTCGGATTCGCGCCGCCATACCGTGTCGCTTTCGCGCGACCAGCCCAGCTGCGGCAGGGTGGCGCCGTAGAACTTCAGCACCTCGGCGGGCTTGACCGCGCCGCGGGCCAGGGCATCGACGATGCGGCCACCGGGACTGTCGAAGGACAGTGCTGCCGTGGTGTCCTCGGCCAGGCCGGGGGCGAGCGGCAGGTCCTCGTAGGCCGACAGGAAGCCATCTGCCGCGGCCGGAGCAGCGGCAAGCAGGAAGCCGGCGAGCACGATGAGGCGTCTCATGGCCATCATCATCCTCAAGCTTGCCGCTTTGCACAATAGAAAGTGGACCGACCCGACTGGACCATGCGCTCGACCGTGCCGCCCTGGCAGTCACAGCCCCGACAGGGCTGACCCTCGCGGCCGTAGACGGCGAAATTGTGCTGGAAATAGCCCAGTTCGCCGTCGGGCCGCATGTGGTCGCGCAAGGTCGATCCGCCGGCGGCGATGGCCTCGGCCAGCACCTCGCGGATGGCCTGGTGCAGCCGCTTCAGCTCGGCCGCCTTCAGCGACCGGGCCGGCCGGGTGGGATGGATGCGGGCGCGGAACAGGCTTTCGCACACATAGATGTTGCCGAGCCCGGCGACCAGCGTCTGGTCCAGCAGCGCCGCCTTGATCGGCGCCGCCCTGCCCGCCAGTGCCTGGGCCAGCACGGCGGCGGTGAAGCCGTCTTCCAGGGGCTCGGGCCCCAGCCCGGCCAGCAGCGGATGGGCGGCCAGCCCGCCGGCCTCGCAAAGGGTCAACAGGCCGAAGCGGCGCGGGTCGGTGAAGGTCACCGCGGTGCCGTCGTCGGTGACGAACAGCACGTGGTCATGGGGGCCGGGCGCGACGTTGGGCAACG
>JBLNBU010000062.1:0-5694 GCA_050260215.1 Actinomycetota bacterium | reverse complement strand
CCCCACCGTGGTCGACGAGGCCACCGCCCGCATGCTGCGCGACTGCGTGCTGTACAAGGACGCCGACGTCATCGCGCTCAACAAGCCGCCGGGGCTGGCAGTGCAGGGCGGCACCGGCATGGCCGACCGTCACCTGGATGCCATGCTCGACGCGCTGCGCTTCGACGCGCCCGAACGGCCCAGGCTGGTGCACCGGCTGGACAAGGATACCTCGGGGGTGCTGCTGCTGGGGCGCAACGCCGCGGCTGCCGCCAAGCTGGCGGCCGCCTTCAAGGGCCGCGCCGCCCACAAGCTTTATTGGGCCCTGGTGGTGGGGGTGCCCAAGCTGCGCAAGGGGCGCATCGACGCGCCGCTGGCCAAGCTGCCCGGCCGCGCCGGCGAGAAGGTCGCCGTCGACGACGACGAGGGCAAGCGCGCCGTCACCTGGTACCGGGTGGTCGACAGCGCGCTGAAGAAGGCCGCCTGGCTGGAAATGGAGCCGCGCACGGGGCGCACCCACCAGCTGCGCGCCCATTCGGTGGTGCTGGGCACGCCGATCCTGGGCGACGGCAAGTACGGCGCCAAGGACGCCTTCATCGAGGGCACCGGCGTCAGCCGCAAGCTGCACCTGCACGCCCGCGCCGTGCGCATCCCGCACCCCAAGGGCGGCACGCTCGAGGTGGTGGCGCCGCTGCCGCCCCACATGGCCGCCAGCTTCGCCTTCTTCGGCTTCGACCAGCACGACGCCGGCAAGCCGTTCGACGCCTTCTCGGAGGATTAGCCGGTCCGGCCCTTCCCCCGGTGGTGCCGGCCGGGCGGATGGGGTACACTGGCGGACGGGGAAAGTACCAGAGTCCGAACGACCGATGTCGCATCACCGCCTTGCCGTCTTCGACGTCGACGGCACACTCGTCGACAGCCAGCACAACATCGTCTCGGCCATGAGCGAGGCGTGGCTCAAGCTGGGCCTGGGCATGCCGCGCCCCATGGATGTGCGCCGCATCATCGGCCTG
Source organism: Actinomycetota bacterium (assembly GCA_050260215.1). Lineage (GTDB taxonomy): Bacteria > Pseudomonadota > Alphaproteobacteria > Rhodospirillales > Magnetospirillaceae > JBLNBU01. The sequence goes on along the minus strand of JBLNBU010000062.1, from coordinate 4,702 downwards.
TCCCTGGTCGAGGCCTGCGCCGCCCTGCTGCCGTTCTCGCCGCCCGGCGTGCACCGCGCCGTCGCCGAGGCCTACAAGGACGCCTTCCGCGCCCTTCGGCTGCTTCCCGACACCATGGAGCCGCTGTTCCCCGGCGTGCTCGAGGCCCTCGACCGGCTCGAGGACGAAGGCTGGCTTCTGGGCCTGGCCACCGGCAAGTCGCGCCGCGGCGTCGCCTCGATGCTGGAAGAGCACGGGCTCGAGGACCGTTTCGTCACCATCCAGACCGCCGACGACAATCCCGGCAAGCCCCATCCCGCCATGCTGCTGCGTGCCGCCGCCGAAGTGGGCGTCGACCCCGCCAACGTGGTGATGATCGGCGACACCTCGTTCGACATGATGATGGCCAACGCCGCCCGCTCGGCCGCCGTCGGGGTGTCGTGGGGCTATCATACGCTCGACGAGCTGCGCGACGCCGGCGCCCGCCTGGTCATCGACAGCTTCGAGAACCTGGCCGAAGTCCTGGACGCGCTGGGCGGCAGGCAACGCTGATGAAGCTGTCCACCGCAATTCTTGGGGCGGCCGCAGCCGCCGTGGCCGGCGTCGTCGCCCTGATCGCCGCCGCCAAGTCCATCGACGGCACCCATTACAAGGCGTTCCTGGCCGCCCAGGCCAAGGCGGCCACCGGGCGCGAGCTGACCATCGAAGGCCCGCTGAAGCTGAAGCTGGGCCTGGTCCCGCGGGTGATGGTGGAAGGCATTTCGCTGGCCAATGCGCCGTGGGCACCGCGCGAGCCCATGCTGCGCATCGAGCGCGTCGAGGCCGAGGTGGCGTTGCTGCCCCTGCTGCGCCGCGAGATCCAGGTGCGCAAGCTGGTGCTGGTGATGCCGCACCTGCTGCTTCAGCGCGACGGCACCGGGCGGGCCAACTGGCACCTTTCCGGCGGCCAGCCGGCACCGGCGCGGCCCCAGGCGGCCCCGGCCACCGCCTTCGAGATCGGCGAGATCGCCATCGACCACGGTGCGGTCGAGATCGTCGACGGCGGCAAGCCCGCCACCCGCCTGGCCGTCGACAAGGTGCGCCTGCATCCCGACCGCAACGGCGCCGCCGCCCTGTCGGTGGCCGGCAGCCTGCAGGACGCACCGTTCACCGTCGCCGGCACCGTCGGGCCGGCAGCCGGGCGGCTGAAGCTGCAGCTCAAGGCCGAGGCCGCCGGCACGGTGCTGGTGGCCGACGGCGCCGTCGCCGATCCGCTGCACGGGACCGGGCTCGACCTGACTGTCGGCCTGCACGGCGACGACCTCGCCGCCCTGGGGCGGTTCGCCGGGCTGCCGCTGCCGGCGCTGGGGCCGTTCAAGGGCGGCGCCCACCTGGCCGACAACGCGCTGACCGCCATCGACGCCGCCGTGGGCCGGCGCGAGGCGCTGTTGCTGACCGCCAAGGGCGAGGTGCGCGACCTGTCGGGCCTTCGCGACGTCGAGATGGCGGTGGGTGCCGAAAGCGACGGAAAGACCGGATTGCCGCCGCTGCGCCTGGCCGGCCGGCTGGCGGACGTGGACGGCGGCTGGCGCCTGTCCGACATCAAGGGCAGCCTGGCCGGCGGCGAGGTCGGCGGTGACCTGGTGCTCGACCAGGGGCGGCGCCCGCACCTGCGCGGCCGGATCCACGGCGCCGGCATGACCATGCCCGAGGGCGGCCGCGCCCAGCCGCGCGACGGCCGGCTGATCCCCGACCTGGCCCTGCCCCTGGCCGCCCTTGATCAGATCGACGCCGACCTGGACCTGGCCCTGGCCAAGTGGGGGCAGGTCAGCGACCTGGCCGCTCGCCTGCATCTGGACCGCGGCCGCCTGCGCGCCGAGCCGGTGTCGGCGCGGCTGTCGGGCGGCACCGTGGCCGCCTCGGCCGGGGTGGACGCCGCCACCCAGGCGGTGACGTTGCATCTCGACGCCCGCGGGGTGGACCTCGGGCAGTTGGTGGACGGGGTCAGCGGCGGGCGCACCGACTTGCTGGTCGATCTCAAGGGCCGCGGCGCCGGACTGCGCGAGGTGGCCGCCCGTCTCAACGGCACCGTCGTCGCCACCGTGGGCGAGGCGCGCCTGCGCGGCACCGCCATCGACCGCGCCGGGGCCGACACCGCCACCCAGTTGGTGGGCGCTCTGGACCCGTTCTCGTCGGGCAACGACGCCACCCAGGTGAAATGCGCCGCCGCCCGGCTGACCGTGCATGACGGCGTCGCCACCGCCGATCGCGGCCTGGCGGTCGAGACCGCCCGCACCGACGTGGTCGGCGCCGGCACCATCGACCTGCGCAACGAGGCCCTCGACCTGGCGGTGCGGCCCCGCCCGCGCGAGGGACTGGGCCTGTCCCTGGGCGGCAAGGTGGCCGGCGTCACCCGCATCCGCGGCACCCTGGCCGAGCCCAAGGTCGGCATCGACGAATTGGGGGCGGCGCGCGCCGCCGCCTCGGTGGGCGCCGCGGTGGCCACCGGCGGGTTGTCGCTTTTGGGCGAGCTCTTGCTGGACAAGGCGACGGCCGATCCCCACCCTTGTCTCACCGCGCTCGGCAAGGCGCCCCGCCGGGCCACGCGCGGCCTTCTCGACGGCATTTTCGGACGCTGAGCCATGCGCAAGATCAAGCGCTTCTACAAGGACGCCACCGTGGTCGCCGCCGCCGACGGCTTTGCCGTCAGGCTGGACGGCAAGCCGATCAAGACCCCGGCCGGCCATCCGCTGGCGGTGCCCGCGGCGGCCCTGGCCGAGGAGATCGCCGGCGAATGGCGGGCGCAGGACGCGGAAGTGCGCCCCGAGACCATGCCGCTGACCCAGCTGGCCAGCACCGCGCTCGACCGGGTTGGCCCTGAGCGCACCGCCATCCTGGCCCAGCTGCTGGGCTATGGCGGCACCGACCTGCTGTGCTACCGCGCCACCGATCCCGCCGACCTGGTCGAGCGGCAGAAGGAGGCGTGGCAGCCGCTGCTCGACTGGGCCGCCCGCGAGCTCGACGCGCCGCTTGCGGTCACCCAGGGGGTGCTGGCGGTCGACCAGCCGCCCGAGACGCTGGCCGCCCTGGCCCGCCACCTCGACGGCTACGATACCTGGCGCCTGACCGCCCTGCAGGCGGCCACCGCCGCCACCGGCTCGCTGGTCCTCGGCCTGGCCCTGGTCCAGGGCCGCCTGTCCGCCGCCGACGCCTTCGCCCGCGCCCAGGTCGACGAGACCTTCCAGATCGAGAAGTGGGGCGACGACGCCGAAGCCGCCGACCGCCGCGCCGCCCTGGCCCGCGACGTCACCGCCGCCGAACGCCTGCTGGCCCTGCTCAGCTAGGGTGGGAATAGCTCTTCAGCAGCGAGGGGACCATGCGGATCTCGTTGTTGAACAGCATGGTATGTGCCACGAAGCCGTAGAACATGGCGCCGGCCCACGAGAACACCTTGATCTGGAAGCCGTCGGAGACTCCCGAGGCAATGGGCTGGACGATGGCGGCCAGGAAGGCGTTGCCGCATCCGATCAGCAGCAGGATCGGGGCATCCCGATACAGGAGCTCGCGAACCAAGTGCTTTTTTTCGGATGGGGGGCTGTTTCCGTGATAGATCCCGTACCATCTCGTTACAATTTGAAAGCCAGCTGCTGATAGGCCGCCAAATACAATCGAAATTACGATGTAGGGGTACGGCATCTCCATTGTGGTGGTGAGCAAGCGGTGGACAAGGATATCTTTCAGTTGGGTGTCGGGTGATATGGAAGATTTTGTTTTTATGGTGGCGTGAAAATCTATCGGCAGTTTGCGGGTGGGGCTAAAGAAGAACGTAGATTTGAAGCGATATAAACCATCAATAAAGTTTTCATCGGCACGCGGGTCGTAGACAAAGTGCAATGAGGCGTGCTGGCCTGGGTGTATGCTTATGTCGTGTTTCAAAATTTCTTCTTTTTCTTTGCCGTTAGTGTAGGCTAAGGCTGGCAATGTTATTGATGTAGCTGCCGCATCTTTCGCTTCTCCTTTAAAAATTACTGTTTCGGAGTATGTATTTTCTACGTTAACTATAATGTCGGTTGGCTCTCCATAGAAAATAATTGGGTTGGCTGTTACGAGGGAGATGCGCAGCGCGGACCCGAGTATTTTTTCGCTTAGCTCGTCTATTTCTCTGTTCTTAATCTTCTGGATTTCGGCATTCAGTTTTTTTTGGTCTGCGTGCAGGTCCAGAATTTTTCCTATTGTGCCCATGCAGTCCCCCTCGGAGGCCGCCGCTGGTCCCGTAGCGACCAGGATGAGCAGAACCCATATCCAGAAACGCATTGCATCCTCCCGCACCGCGACACAGCCAAAGATAATATGCATATTGATGTATACATCAATTGGTTGCCGGCTCTTTTTCGGTGGCGCCCTCCGGGGCGGGGTGGTAAGCATCGACCTGACCGTTTGGGTGGGGCAGGCCATCCTTTCGGGTGCAATTTTTCCCGCGAGACCTAAAGGTGATCCCGATGCAGGAAATCCTTCGCCAGTTGGAAGCCAAGCGCGAGGCGGCGCGGATGGGGGGCGGGCAGAAGCGTGTGGATGGGCAACATGCCAAGGGCAAGCTGACGGCGCGCGAGCGGATCGAGCTGTTGCTGGACGAAGGGTCCTTCGAGGAATGGGACATGTTCGTCGAGCACCGCTGCACCGACTTCGGCATGGGCGAGCAGTCGATCCCGGGTGACGGCGTGGTGACCGGCTACGGCACGGTCAA
>JBLNBU010000061.1:0-45974 GCA_050260215.1 Actinomycetota bacterium | reverse complement strand
AAGGCCTCGCCGCCCAGCCGGCCGTGGGCGCCGGGACCGACGCCCGCATAGTCGCCGCCCAGCCAGTATGTCAGGTTGTGGCGGCTTTCCTGGCCGGGCCGGGCGTGGTTGGACACCTCGTAGGCGGGCAGGCCGGCGGCCGCGGTCATGTCCTGGGTCGCCTCGAACATCTCGGCCGCCTCGTCCTCGGGCGGCAGCACCAGGTCGCCGCGGGCGAACACGGGCGCGAACGCGGTGCCCTCCTCGATGGTCAGCTGGTAGAGCGACAGGTGGTCGCCGGCCATGTCCAGTGCGCGGGCAAGCTCGTCGCGCCAGGCGGCGACCGTCTGGCCGGGGCGGGCATAGATCAGATCGAACGAGAAACGGTCAAAGGTTTGCCGGGCCACGGCCAGCGCCGCCAACGCCTCGGCCAGGTCGTGGCGTCGGCCCAGAAGCTTCAGCGCCGCATCGTCCAGCGCCTGGATGCCGAGGCTGAGGCGCCCCACCCCGGCGGCGCGGAAGGCCCGGAAGCGCCCGGCCTCGACTGTCGACGGGTTGGCCTCCAGCGTCACTTCCAGGTCGGGCGCGGTCGCCCATAGGGCCTTGACCCGATCGACCAGGGCGCCTGCGGTGTCGGGATCCATCAGGGTGGGCGTGCCGCCGCCGAAGAAGATGCTGGTGACCGTGCGCCCCGGCGCCAGGGCGGCGAACCACTCCAGCTCGGCCAAAAGCGCCGCCCGCCAGCGCCGCTGGTCGATGGCTGCCGCCACATGGCTGTTGAAGTCGCAGTACGGACACTTCGACAGGCAGAACGGCCAGTGGATATAGACGGCAAGCGACGCGGTCATGGTGCTGCCGTACCTGGCAGGTGCCTCATCCTGGCAAGGATCATCAATTCAACACGAACCTTCTCAACTCGTCCGTCACCTCGGGCCTGAGCCCGAACCAGGCTTCGAAGCCGGGGACCGCCTGCCACAGCAGCATGCCCAGCCCGTCGACCACCGGATTGCCGCGGGCGCGGGCGCGAGCCAGAAGGTCGGTTTCCAGCGGTGCATAGACGATGTCGTTGACCACCGCGCAGGACGCAAGAGCCGACAGGTCGAGGTCGAGCGGCGGCTGGCCGGTCATCCCCAGCGTAGTGGTGTTGACCACCAGGCCGGCCCCGTCCAGGGCGGCGGCGCGTTCCGACCACGCCACCGGCCGGACCGGTGCTCCCAGCTCGGCGGCCAGGGCCAGCGCACGGTCAGGGGTGCGGTTGGCCAGGCGGATCTCGGGGATGCCGGCGTCCTGAAGTGCAGCACACACCGCACGCGCCGCGCCGCCGGCGCCGATGACCACGGCGGGCGCCGCGGCGGCGTCCCAGCCGGGCGCGCCGCGCCGCAGGTTCTCAAGAAAGCCGAAGGCATCGGTATTGCGGCCCTCGATGCGGCCGTCGTCCAGTACCACCAGGGTGTTGACCGCGCCGATGCGCGCCGCCAGCGGCTCGACCACATCGACAAGTCTAAGCGCCGCTTCCTTGTGGGGCACGGTGACGTTGGCGCCGGCGAAGCCCATGCGGGGCAGGGCGCGCAGCACCGTCTCGAAGTCTTCGGGCCGGACCGGCAGCGGTACATAGGCGCCGTCGATGCCGTGCTGGTCCAGCCACCAGCCGTGCAGCCGCGGCGAACGCGAGTGCCCGATCGGCCAGCCGATCACCCCGGCCAGTCGTGCCTTGCCCGAAACGATCATGGCACCAGCTCTCCGTTCTCGCGCAGGAAGTCCAACAGGGCCAGCAGCGGCAGGCCCAGGATGGTGAAGAAGTCGCCCTCGACCGCCAGGAACAATTGGGCGCCCAGCCCTTCCAGCTGGTAGGCGCCGACCGAGGACAGCACCAGTTCGCCCGCCTGTTCCAGATAACGATCGAGGAAGGCGTCGGAAAAGGCACGCATGGTCAGCCACGCCGGCTCGGTGTGGTGCCAAAGGCGCCGGCCGTCGCGCACCGCCACCACCGCGCTGGTCAGGCGGTGGCGCCGGTTGCGCAAGGTGGCCAGCTGGGCGCGGGCGTCGGCCGGCGTCGAGGGCTTGTCGAACCAGCGCCCGTCGCAATCCAGCATCTGGTCGGCGCCGACCACGATGGCGCCGGGATGGCGGGCCGAGACGCGCACCGCCTTCAGCTCGGCCAGGGCCTCGGCGGCGCGGGCGGGGTTGTCGGTCTCGGTGCGGAGGGCGGCCTTGACCGCATCCTCGTCGACGGCGGCGACGCCGACGGCAAAGGCGACGCCTGCCTGCTCCAGCATGGCCCGGCGCGCCGCGCTGCCCGATGCCAGCACGATCACGGCTTGCCCATCTCCTTGCGCCGCGCCACGTGCTGGGCGTGCAGCTGGATGATGGCGGCCGAGGCTTCCTCGATGGAGCGCCTCGTGACGTCGACCACCGGCCAGCCATGGCGCGAGAACAGCCGGCGCGCCCACTGCACCTCTTCCTTGACCTTCTCGAACTGGGCGTAGTCGGCCTCTTCCTCCTGGTTGAGCATGCGCAGGCGCGCCCGGCGGATGTCGGACAGGCTCTTGGGGTCCTTGGTCAGGCCGACCACCAGGGGCCCGTCGACCCGTTCCAGCGGCGGCGGCAACGGCACGCCGGGGACCAGGGGATAGTTGGCGCATTTCAGGCCGCGGTTGGCCAGGTACATGCAGGTCGGCGTCTTCGAGGTGCGCGACACCCCGATCAGCACGATGTCGGCGTCGTCGCAGTCCTCGATCAGCTGGCCGTCGTCATGGGCCAGGGTGAACTGCATGGCGTCGATGCGGCTGAAATACTCGGCGTCCAGCTGGTACTGCAGGCCCGGCGTGTGGTGCATCTCCACTTCCAGGTGGCCGGCCAGCGCCGCCATCACCGGATCGAGCACCGGGATGCAGGGAACCTTCAGGTGGCGGCAGGCTTCTTCCAGCACCGAGCGCACGCCGCTGTCGACCAGGGTGAACAGGACGATGCCGGGGTGCTCCTCGATGCCGGTGATCACCCGCTCGACCTGGCCCTGGGTGCGCACCAGCCACCAGTTGTGCTGGACCGGCAAGATGCCCTCGAACTGGACCATGCAGGCGCGCGCCACCGAGGTCACGGTCTCGCCGGTGGCGTCGGAAACCAGATGGAGGTGGAAGGTCTTCATGGGGAGGCCTGCGCCCTGTGGACTGTCGTAAAGCTGGGGATAACCGGGGGGTCCGAGAGGGGGGCCGAAAATCCACCCCCATCCGGGCCCATGCCGTCCTCGCGACCGTCCCGCTGTCGACAACCCGGCCGCCGCGGGCGAGGATAACGTGAATTGGGGCCCGCGCCCACCTGCTTTCCCCGTCTTGCCCGCCTTTGCACCCCAGGGGCAGGGCCGTGATCGGCGGGTTATCCCCAGACCGGCAGCCCAGCTGCGGCGAATCTGGACAGCGCTGTGGAAAAACTGGCGCCCAGTGGTGATCCCCGTTGTCCACAGGCACCCACTAACCACAGCCACCTTTTCTCTTCAAAATAAAGACTGTATGACGGGACCCCAGACACCGGCATTCCAGGCAGGCTCCCCGTGACCCAGAAACGCTTCCTTCGTGCATTGGCCGGCGAGACCCTGACTCCGCCGCCGTTCTGGCTGATGCGCCAGGCCGGCCGCTACCTGCCGGAATACCGCGCGACAAGAACCCAGGCCGGCAGCTTCCTGGACCTGTGCTACAACCCCGAACTGGCGGTCGAGGTCACCCTTCAGCCGCTGCGCCGCTACGGCATGGACGCAGCGATCCTGTTCAGCGACATCCTGGTGGTTCCGCATGCCTTGCGGCAGCAGGTCAGCTTCCAGGAAGGCGAAGGTCCGGTGTTGACGCCGATTCGCTCGGCAATGGATCTGGATGGTCTCGACATCTCGGGCCTGCACCAGCATCTCGCCCCCGTCTATGCCACGGTCAAGGGCCTGGCCCAGGCGATCCCCGAGACCACCGCCCTGATCGGTTTCGCCGGTGCGCCGTGGACGGTGGCCACCTACATGGTCGAGGGCAGGGGCTCGAAGGACTTCGCCGCGGCCAAGGGAATGATGTTCGCCGACCCGGCGCTGTTCGGCCGGCTGATGGACCTGCTGGTCCGGGCTACCGGCGACTACCTGGTGCGCCAGATCGACAACGGCGCCGAGGCGGTGCAGGTGTTCGACACCTGGGCCGGCGCCCTGCCCGAGGACCAGTTCGACCGCTGGGTGATCGCGCCGACCCGGGCCCTGGTCGAGCGCATCCATACCGAGCGGCCGGGCGTGCCGGTCATCGGCTTCCCGCGCGGTGCCGGCGTGCTGTACCGCCGCTACGTGGCCGAGACCAAGGTCGACGGCGTGTCGCTGGATCCGTCCGTGCCGCTGGACTGGGCGGCCGAGGCGCTGCAGCCCTTGTGCACCGTCCAGGGCAACCTGGATCCGCTGCTCCTGGTGGCCGGCGGCGAGGCGCTGGACGCCGGCATCGACCGTATCCTCAACGTGCTGGCCAAGGGGCCGTTCATCTTCAACCTGGGTCACGGCATCGTCCCGCCGACCCCGCCCGAGAACGTCGCCCGGCTGGCCGAGCGGGTGAAGGCGTGGAAGGGCTGAGATGAGCGAGCCGCAGGCGAGCGCCCGGCGCCTGAGGGCCCTTTCATGACCAAGACCGCCGTCTTCCTGTTCAACCTGGGCGGACCGGACGCGCCGGAAGCGGTCGAACCGTTCCTGTTCAACCTGTTCAACGACCCGGCCATCATCGGGGCGCCGGGACCCATCCGCTGGCTGATCGCCCGGCTGATCTCGAAGCGCCGTGCGCCCATCGCCCGCGAGATCTATGCCCAGATCGGCGGCCGCTCGCCGCTGGTGCCCGAGACCGAGGCCCAGGCCCGTGCGCTCGAGGCTGCGCTGGGCCCTGACTTCCGCTGCTTCATCGCCATGCGCTACTGGCATCCCTTCTGCCACGAGGCCATTGCGGCGGCCAAGGCGTGGGGCGCCGAGCGGGCGGTGCTGTTGCCGCTTTACCCGCAGTTCTCGACCACCACCACCGGCTCGTCGGTCAAGCAGTTCCGCCACGAGGCAAAGGCGGCTGGCTTCAATGTGGCGGTCGAAACCATCTGCTGCTGGCCCACCGAACCGGGGCTGGTCGCTGCCGTGTCCGAGCTGGTCCAGGCCGGCATCGGCCGGGCGGGGCAGGGGGCGCGCGTACTGTTTTCCGCCCATGGGCTGCCCAAGAAGGTGGTCGAGCGCGGCGATCCCTACCAGGCGCAGGTCGAGCTGACCGCCGCCGCGGTGGCGGCCGCCTGTGGCCTCCAGGACTGGGTGGTGTGCTACCAGAGCCGGGTCGGCCCGCTGGAATGGATCGGCCCGTCGACCGAGGCCGAACTGGAACGCGCCGGCCGCGACCGGGTGCCGGTGGTGGTGGTGCCTATCGCCTTCGTTTCCGAGCACTCCGAGACCCTGGTCGAGCTCGACATCGAATATCGCCATCGTGCCGAACAGCTGGGCGTGCCGGCCTATGTGCGGGTGGCGGCGGTCGGTTGCCATCCGGCCTTCATCGACGGACTGGCCGGGCTGGTGCGCATTCCGGCGCCGGGGTCGGCCTGCGGCCGGCTGGGGCGATCCTGTCCGGGCAAAGGGATGTGACCATGTTGCTGTCGGGTTCGGCCTATCTGTGGGTCAAGGCCTTCCACGTCATCGCGGTGATCTCGTGGATGGCGGGCCTGCTTTACCTGCCGCGGCTGTTCGTCTACCACGCCGATGCACCAAAGGCCGGCCAGCCGTCGGAAACCTTCAAGGTGATGGAACGCCGCCTGGTCAAGGCAATCATGACCCCGGCGGCGGTGATGGCCTGGACGCTGGGGCTGGTCATGGCCGTCGACGGCGGCCTGTTTGCCGTCCACTGGTTCCATGCCAAGTTGCTGCTGGTGGTGCTGCTGACCGCCTGCCACGTCTTCCTGGTGCGCTGCAAGAACGACTTCGCCGAGGACCGCAACCGACGCAGCCAGAAATTCTATCGGGTCCTCAACGAGGTCCCCACCCTGTTGATGATCGGCATCGTCATCCTGGTGATCACGAAGGCGTTCTGACGGGTGGCGGCATTTTGGCGTTTGACAGCCGCCGGGCGTTTGGCTAAAGCTGGGCAAAACCCCTAGGGCGAACGCCCGAATCCCAAGATCGTCGCACCCCCTGCCCCGGATGGTCCCATCCGAGTCGAGGTTCAGTATGAACCTCGGGGCGCGTTCCAAGCGGACATTCCCCCATGCATCTCCAGGACCTGAAGAAGAAAACGCCGGCCGAACTGTTGGCTTTCGCAGAAGAGCTGCAGATCGAGAACGCCAGCACGCTGCGCAAGCAGGACATGATGTTCGCCATCCTGAAGCAGCTGGCGGACAACGACACGCCCATCTACGGCGACGGCGTCCTCGAGATCCTGCAGGACGGCTTCGGCTTCCTGCGTTCGCCTGAGGCCAACTACCTGCCGGGTCCGGACGACATCTACGTCAGCCCCAGCCAGGTCCGCCGCTTCGGGCTGCGCACCGGCGATACCGTCGAGGGCCAGATCCGCTCCCCCAAGGACGGCGAGCGCTATTTCGCGCTGCTCAAGGTCAACGCCATCAATTTCGAGCCGCCGGAGAACGTGCGGCACCGCATCAACTTCGACAACCTGACGCCGCTCTATCCCGACGAGAAGCTGCGCCTGGAAATCGACGATCCGACCAAGAAGGACCTGACCACCCGGGTGATCGACCTGGTCGCCCCGGTCGGCAAGGGCCAGCGCGCCCTGATCGTGGCGCCGCCGCGCACCGGCAAGACGGTGATGCTGCAGAACATCGCCCATGCGGTGGCGGCCAACCACCCCGAGGTCTACCTGATCGTCCTGCTGATCGACGAGCGTCCCGAGGAAGTCACCGACATGGCCCGCTCCGTGCGCGGCGAGGTGATCAGCTCGACCTTCGACGAGCCGGCGTCCCGCCACGTGCAGGTCACCGAGATGGTGCTGGAAAAGGCCAAGCGCCTGGTCGAGCACAAGCGAGACGTGGTCATCTTGCTGGATTCGATCACCCGCCTGGCGCGTGCCTACAACACCGTGGTGCCCAGCTCGGGCAAGGTGCTGACCGGCGGCGTCGACGCCAACGCGCTGCAGCGGCCCAAGCGTTTCTTCGGCGCAGCCCGCAACATCGAGGAGGGCGGCTCGCTGTCCATCATCGCCACCGCGCTGATCGACACCGGCTCGCGCATGGACGAGGTGATCTTCGAGGAGTTCAAGGGTACCGGTAACTCCGAGATCATCCTGGACCGCAAGCTGTCGGACAAGCGCACTTTCCCCGCCATCGACATCACCCGCTCGGGCACCCGCAAGGAAGAACTGCTGGTCGACAAGGGCGTGCTGTCGAAGATGTGGGTGCTGCGCCGCATCCTGATGCCCATGGGCGTGGTCGACGCCATGGAGTTCCTGGTCGACAAGCTGAAGCAGTCGAAGAACAACTCCGACTTCTTCGAGGCGATGAATTCGTAAGCGAGCGCTTCTGCCGAATTAAAAACCCCCGGGGCAAGCCTCGGGGGTTTTCTTTTTAGGCATGTCCACGCTGCTTAGGTCTTCGTCATGGCCGGGCCTGACCCGGCCATTCACGCCGTCCCGGCGCTGCAATGCCGGACGACACCAAGTGGACGCGCGGATCAAGTCCGCGCATGACACTCGATTGGGCGCTTACGCCTCGCTGTGCGGGGGCTTGATCCGCGTGCGCATCTGGGCGGCGCGCTTCCAGGCGTCGGGGTCTTCGTCGGGCTGTTCGCGGACGACCAGTTCGGGCTTGGGCACCAGGAACAGGAAGGCGAGGCCGGCCAGGATCGCCGGCACGGTGACGATGGCCAGGCGCTCGGTCAGCCGGTAGAAGGTGTCCCGGTGCGTCTTGATGACGATGTTTTCCTTGCACTCGTAGCGCTGCTTGAAGGTGCCCTCGCAGTCGCGCAGGCGTTCCTTGACCTCGGGCGACGAGTGGGTCAGCAGGTCCTGTTCGGGAACCTCGCTGAACTGATCGATGCCGGCCCAAGTCATCCAGCCCAGGCTGGCGAGGACAACCACCCACTTGGTGGCGTTGTAGGTGCGCGGATGCATGCAAGCCCTCTCCCTCGGGTCATCGCCCGATGGAATTGATTTTAATAACGAAATGGACGCGAGTCACTAGGGCAGTAACACCGTCGACCCGGTGGTCTTGCGGGCTTCGAGGTCACGGTGGGCCTGGGCGGCTTCCGACAGGGGATAGGTCTGGTTGACCTCGACGCGGACGAAGCCGCGCCCGACCACGTCGAACAGCTCGGCCGCCGACGACACTAGGTCCTCGCGCTTGGCGGTGTAGGTCATCAGGCTGGGCCGGGTCAGGAACAGCGAGCCCTTGGCCGCCAGCAGGCCGGTGTCCAGGGGCTCGACCTTGCCCGAGCTCTGGCCGAACGACACCATCATGCCCAAGGGCCGCAGGCAGTCGAGCGAGCCCAGGAAGGTGTCCTTGCCCACCGAATCATAGACCACCGCCACGCCGTCGCCGTCGGTCAGCGTCTTGGTGCGGGCGACGAAGTCCTCGCGGGTGTAGACTATGGGGTGGTCGCAGCCGTGCGCCCGGGCCAGCTCGGCCTTGGCGTCCGAGCCGACGGTGCCGATGACGGTGGCGCCCAGGTGCTTGGCCCACTGGCACACCAGCAGCCCGACCCCGCCGGCGGCGGCGTGGATCAGGATAGTGTCGCCGGCCTGGACCCGATAGGTCCGGCGCAGCAGGTACTGGGCGGTCATCCCCTGCAGCATCATGGCCGCCGCCTGGGTGTCGGAGATCTCGTGGGGCAGGGTGACCAGGCGGTCGGCCGGCATCACCCTGCGTTCACAATAGGCGCCGATGGGCGGGTTGGCATAGGCGACGCGGTCGCCGGGGCGGACCTCGACGACGCCGTCGCCGACTGCCTCGACGACGCCGGCGCCCTCCAGGCCCAGGGTGGCGGGCAGTGGCACCGGATACAGGCCGGTGCGATGGTAGACGTCGATGTAGTTGAGCCCGACCGCAGTGTGGCGGACCAAGGCTTCGCCGGGTCCGGGCTGGCGGACCTCGACCTCTTCCCAGTGCATGACCTCGGGACCGCCGGGCTGGTGGATGCGGATGGCCTTGGCGTTCATGGCGTCTCTCCGATGGCGCCTTCGTGGCGCAGCAGGAATTCCTTGGTCTCGATGCCGTCCATGCCCGAATAGCCGCCCATGCGGCCGTTACCGGCCAGCACCCGGTGGCAGGGCACGATCACCGGGATGGGATTGCGGCCGCAGGCGCCGCCCAACGCGCGCGGCGCCGTGCCCAATTCCTTCGCCAGCTCGCCGTAGCTACGGGTGCGGCCGAAGGGGATGCGGGCGATGGCCTCCCACACCTTGCGCTGGAAGGCGGTGCCGTGGGGCGCCAGCGGCAGCTCGAAATCCTGGCGGGCGCCGGCGAAATATTCCTCGAGCTGGCGGCGGGCCTCGACCAGCAGGGGGGTCTCCTGGCTTTCCGGCGGCCAGCCCCAGTCGACGGCGACGATGGCTCCGTCCTCCTCGAACAGGGTCAGCGGGCCGATGGGGCTGTTGTAGGCGAGTTGCGGCATGGCCCGAGCTTATCGCGTGGAAAGGACCTCCTGCAACCGTCCGGCATCGGTGATCGGTGCCGAACAGGTGGCCGCCCGGCAGACATAGGCGGCCGGCTGGCCGTCGACCAGTCCCTTGCCGTGGGCCGGGTGCCGCCGGGGCAGGGGAGTGCCGTTGGACACCCGCGCCAGGGCCAGCGTCGCCGCCGGGGCTTCGGCGACGGCGCGCAGCAGGCTGTCGGTGGCGTCGCTGTCCTCTGGACCCACCACCACCACCTGCAGCGGCGTGGCCAGCAGTTCGTAGGCACCCAGCAGCGTGGTCATGTTGGCGAAGTGGTCGGGCACGGCGGCCGAGAAGGCGGCCAGCGTCGCCTCGGCCAGGTCGCGCCAGCGGGTGTCGCCGGTGGCCAGGTAAAGCCGCGCCGCCACGTCGGCCATGACGCCGTTGCCGGCCGGGGTGGCGCCGTCGAATACCGGCTTGGTGCGCACCACCACGTCGGCGGCATCGTCGGGAGACTGGAACCAGCCGCCCTCGCCCACGTCCCAGTGGTGGCGCCGGGCGGCATCCATCCAGCGGGCGGCCTGGGCGACCAGGCCGGCGTCGCCGGTAACTTCCGCCAGCGCCAGGGCGGCGCGGGCCATCTCGGCGTGGTCCTCGAGCAGCGAGGCCGAACCCAGTCGCCCGAACCGCAGGGAGTGGGCCAGGCGGTCGCCGGGCAGGGCCATGGCTTTTGCGACCGCCTCGAAGGCGGTACGTGCCGCATCCAGCCAGCGCGGCATGCCGAAGGTGAAGGCCGCCTTGGCCAGGGCGGCGATCATCATGCCGTTCCAGTCGGCCAGCACCTTGTCGTCGCGGCCGGGGCGCACCCTTTCCTCGCGCGCTCGCCACAGCACGGCGCGGGCGTCGGCCAGCACGTCGTCGACCCCCATGGGCTGGTCGGGATGGTTGCGGTGAAGGATGGTACGGCCCTCCCAGTTGCCGCCCGGGCGCACGTCGTAGGCCTGGCGGAACCAGTCGCGGGCGTCGCCATCGAGCAGGCGGTCGACCTCGTCCTCGCTCCAGGTATAGAAGCGGCCTTCCTCGCCATCGCTGTCGGCATCCAGGGTGGCGGCGAAGGCGCCGCCCTCGGCCACCATCTCGCGCAGCACCCATTCCACCGTCTCGGCGACGCGGGCGGCGTACAGCGGGTTGCGGGTGCCCTTCCACGCCTCGGTCAGCAGCTCGATCAGCTGGGCGTTGTCGTAGAGCATCTTCTCGAAATGGGGCACCAGCCAGGTCTCGTCGGTGGAGTAGCGCATGAACCCGCCGCCCAGGTGGTCGTAGATGCCCCCGAACGACACGTGGTCCAGCGTCTGGGTCACCGCATCGCGCAGGGCGGCGTCGCCGGTGCGCAGCCAGGCCCGCCACAGGAAGGCGAACAGCCCCGGCTGCGGGAACTTGGGCGCGCCCATCAGGCCGCCGTTGGCGGGATCGACCAGGCGCAGGATTTCGCGGGCACCACGGTCGAGCATGTCCAGCGTCAGCCCGCCGGCACCGGGCGAGCGGGCCTGCTGTTCCAGGCCGCGGCGCAGCGCGTCGACGTTCTGGCGCACCCGTTCGGGCTCGCGCGACCAGGTGTCGGCCACCGCGGCCAGCACGTCGCCGAAGCCGGGCCGGCCATAGCGGGCGGAGGGCGGGAAATAGGTGCCGCCCCAGAACGGCTCGCCCGCGGGCGTGAGGAACATGGTCAGCGGCCAGCCGCCGGGCTGTCCCATCATCGCCAGGGCCTGCTGGTAGATCCCGTCCAGGTCAGGGCGCTCCTCGCGGTCGACCTTGATGGGCACGAACAGCTGGTTGATCAGCTGGGCGATGGTGTCGTCCTCGAAGCTCTCGTGGGCCATCACGTGGCACCAGTGGCAGGCGGCATAGCCGATCGACAGCATGATCGGCCGTCCGCTTGCCCGCGCCTCGGCCAGGGCGTCCGGCCCCCACGGACGCCAGGCTACCGGATTGTCCTTGTGCTGAAGGAGATAGGGGCTGGTCTCGTGGGCGAGCAGGTTGCCGGTCATATGGGTTGCTCCTGCGGCCGGGCGTTGCGCGTGGGGGGTCAAAGGCTTAGTTTGGGTTCCGGACTTCGTTTCGCAAGCAAAGGCCGGTCACGGATGAAGATCACCCTCGATGTGGATTGCACTCCGGAAGAGGCGCGGGCCTTCTTCGGCCTGCCCGACGTCAAGCCGATGCAGGATGCGCTGATGAAGCAGATCCAGGATCGCATGACCGCCAACTTGAGCGCCATGGATCCCGAGACCATGATCAAGACATGGCTGCCCGCCGGCGTCCAGGGCATGGAACAGCTCCAGAAGATGTTCTGGTCGCAGTTCACCGGATCGGGCCGGACCACCAAGGAGACCAAGGGCTGATGACGGCCGATCCGCCGCTGTACTACCGCATCCACGTGTTCGCCTGCACCAACACGCGCCCCAGCGGCCATCCGCGCGGCTCGTGCGCCGGCCACGGGGCCGAGCCGTTGCGCGACTACATGAAGGCACGCGCCAAGGAGCTGGGCCTCAAGGGGGTGCGCATCAACTCGGCCGGCTGCCTGGACCGCTGCGAGCTGGGGCCGGTGATGGTGATCTATCCCGAAGGCGTCTGGTACGCCTATCGCACCTATGCCGATATCGACGAAATCCTGTCGACTCATCTGGTCGGTGGCGGCCGGGTCGAGCGCCTGATCCTGGCGCCAGACGACCAGCCGGTGGTGAGCGCCTGAGCGGGGAACCGAAAGGGCCCTCGCCGGGCGGGCGCACCGCGCCCTTGGCCGCGGCCTCAACGGCCGCTGGGCCCTCCCCTGGCGGTTCGGACACCATCTTCGCCCTGGCCAGCGCCCCCGGCCGGGCCGGGGTGGCAGTCTATCGCCTGTCCGGGCCCGGCGCCGGCCGCGCCCTCGAGGCACTGACCGGCAAGGCGCTGCCGCCGCCGCGCACCGCCGTTCGCGCCCGTCTTTCCTCTCCCGACGGCCAGGTCATCGACGACGGCCTGGCCCTGTGGTTTCCGGCCCCGCGCAGCTTCACCGGCGAGGACGTGGCCGAACTTCAGCTGCATGGCGGGCGCGCCGTCGCCAGCGCCCTGGCCGAGGCATTGCTGGGGCTGGGACTGCGGCCGGCGGAAGCGGGCGAGTTCAGCCGCCGTGCCG
Organism: Actinomycetota bacterium; assembly: GCA_050260215.1. Taxonomy (GTDB): domain Bacteria; phylum Pseudomonadota; class Alphaproteobacteria; order Rhodospirillales; family Magnetospirillaceae; genus JBLNBU01. The sequence goes on along the minus strand of JBLNBU010000061.1, from coordinate 33,257 downwards.
TGGTCGCCGGCAAGCTGGACCTGACCCGCGCCGAGGCCATCGCCGACCTGGTCGAGGCCGAGACCGCGGCCCAGCGTCGACAGGCGCTGCGCCAGCTGGACGGCGCGCTGGCCCGGCTGGTGGACGAGTGGCGGGCCCGGCTGGTGCGCGCCATGGCCCACCTGGAAGCCGCCATCGACTTTTCCGACGAGGGCATCCCCGACGAAGTCGCCGAGGACGTCGCCGCCGAAGTGGCCACCCTGGCCGCCGAGCTGGACGGCCACCTGGCCGACGGCCATCGGGGCGAACGGCTGCGCGACGGCATCGCCATCGCCATCCTGGGCGCCCCCAATGCCGGCAAGTCCAGCCTGCTCAACCGCATCGCCGGGCGCGAGGCGGCCATCGTCTCGGCCCATGCCGGCACCACTCGCGACGTCATCGAGGTGCATCTGGACCTGGGCGGCTGGCCGGTGATGGTCGCCGATACTGCGGGCTTGCGCGATGCCGCCGAGGAGATCGAGGCCGAAGGCGTGCGCCGCGCCCTGGCGCGGGCCGAAAGCGCCGACCTGAAGCTGGCGGTGTTCGACGCCGGTCTGCTGCCCGATCTGGATGCGGCGACGCTGGCCATCGTCGACGGCGATACCCTGGTGGTGGCCAACAAGGCCGAGCTGGGGCAGGGGCCGCTGCCGTGGACAGTGGCGGGGCGGCCGGTGTTCGCCACCTCTGCCCGCCAGGGCACCGGCATCGATGCCCTGGTGGCCGCCATCGAGGCCGAAGTGGCAACGCGGTTCGAGGGCGCCGGCTCGCCGGTGCTGACCCGGGCGCGCCACCGCGCCGCCCTCGAGGAAACGGTGCTTGCCCTGCGCCGCTTCGACGCCACCGCCGGGCTGGAACTGGCGGCCGAGGACCTGCGCCTGGCCGCCCGCGCGCTCGGGCGTATCACCGGCAGGGTCGACGTCGAGGATCTTCTCGACGTGGTGTTTCGCGACTTCTGCATCGGCAAGTGAGCGACCCTTGAAAATCACCTCGGGCACCGGCACTGTTCCGGCCGGTCCAGGTGAGGGTGGTTTCACGTGAAACAGCGGTTCGACGTGGTGGTGGTTGGCGGCGGCCATGCCGGGTGCGAGGCGGCGGCGGCCGCGGCGCGCATGGGTGCGGCCACCTGCCTGGTCACCCAGCGGCCCGAGACCATCGGCGAGATGAGCTGCAACCCCGCCATCGGCGGGCTGGCCAAGGGCCAGCTGGTGCGCGAGATCGATGCGCTGGACGGCCTGATGGGCCGCGCCATCGACCAGGGCGGCATCCAGTTCCGGGTGCTGAACCGCAGCAAGGGCCCGGCGGTCCAGGGCCCGCGCGCCCAAGCCGACCGCAAGCTGTACCGCCAGGCCATGCAGCGCCTTCTGGCCGAGACCGCCGGGCTGACCGTGCTGGCCGGTTCGGTTGAGGACCTGGAGAGCGCCAGCGGGCAGGTGGTGGCGGCGCTGCTGGGGGACGGCACCCGCATCCCTTGCGGCGCCGTGGTGCTGACCACCGGCACCTTCCTGCGCGGCATGATCCATCTGGGCGAGCGCACCTGGCCGGCCGGCCGCATGGGCGACGAGCCGTCGCTCGGCCTGTCGGCGACCCTGGACCGGCTGGGGCTGCCGCTCGGCCGCCTCAAGACCGGCACGCCGGCGCGGCTGGATGGGCGGACCATCGACTGGGCTGCGCTCGACATGCAGGCGGGCGACGACCCGCCGCAGCCGTTCTCGTTCCTGACCGAGCGCATCGGCCAGCCCCAGGTCCAGTGCGGCATCACCGGCACCACCGAGGCCACCCACGCCATCATCCGCGCCAACCTTCACCGGGCGCCCATGTATTCGGGCCAGATCCAGAGCGTCGGCCCCCGCTATTGCCCCTCCATCGAGGACAAGGTGGTGCGCTTCGCCGAGCGCGAGCGCCACCAGGTGTTCCTGGAACCCGAGGGCCTGGACGACCACACCGTCTATCCCAACGGCATTTCCACCTCGCTGCCCGAAGACGTGCAGAAGGCGATGATCGCCACCATCCCGGGGCTGGAGAACACCGTGGTGCTGCGGCCCGGCTATGCCATCGAATACGACTACGTCGACCCGCGCGCGCTGGGCCCTTCGCTGGAAGTGCGCGGGGTGGCGGGGCTGTTCCTGGCCGGCCAGATCAACGGCACCACCGGCTACGAGGAGGCCGCCGCGCAAGGGTTGCTGGCCGGGGTCAACGCCGCCGCCCGCGCCGGCGGGGCGGAGGAGCCGGCGCTGCAGCTGGACCGCGCCGACGCCTATCTCGGGGTGCTGGTCGACGACCTGGTCACCCTGGGCACCACCGAGCCGTACCGCATGTTCACCTCGCGCGCCGAGTACCGGCTGCTGCTGCGTGCCGACAATGCCGACCTGCGCCTGACGCCCAAGGGCATGGCGGCGGGATGCGTGGGGCGGGAGCGGGCACGCCGGTTCGGCGAGAAGGAGGGCTTGCTGGAAGAGGCGAGGGGATTGCTGTCGCGCCTGCGCGCCTCGCCCAACGTTCTGCGCGACCATGGGCTGACGGTCAACCGCGACGGGGTGGTGCGCTCGGCCTGGGACTTGCTGGGCTATCCCGATCTTGATCTGTCGCGCCTGGCCACGGTGTGGCCCGAACTGGCCGGCATCAGGGGCGACGTTGCCGAGCAGCTGGAAATCGAAGGCCGCTATGCCGGATACCTGGCCCGCCAGGAGGCCGACATTCGCGCCTATCGCCGCGACGAGGGGCTGGCGCTGCCGGCCGACCTGGATTACGGCGCGGTGGGGTCGCTGTCCAACGAGGTGCGTGCCAAGCTGGCGGCGGCGCGGCCGGCGTCGATCGCCGCGGCGGCGCGCATCCCGGGGGTGACGCCGGCGGCGATCACCGCCTTGCTTGGGCATGTACGGCGCAGCTCGGCGGCCTAAATTTTGTGTTTCACGTGAAACAAAGCGCAAGATAGGGGAGGGGCTTGTGGGGCCCGAAGAGTTCCGTACCAGTACTGGTGTTTCACGTGAAACATTGGAGCGACTGCAGGCCTATGCCGAGCTGCTGGCCAAGTGGCAGCCGCGCATCAACCTGGTCGGCCCCGACACGCTGCCCGACCTGTGGCGGCGGCATTTCCTCGATTCCGCCCAGCTGTCGGGGCTGGTGGGCGAGGTGCGCCGGGTGGTCGACATCGGCAGCGGCGCCGGCTTTCCCGGCCTGGTGCTGGCGGTGATGGGGGCGCCCGACGTCCACCTGATCGAGTCGGACGCCCGCAAGTGCGCCTTCCTGCGCGAGGCCGCCCGCGTCGCCGCCACCCCGGTGACCATCCACAACAAGCGCATCGAACAGGTGCCGCCGCTGGGCGCCGACCTGGTCACCGCGCGGGCCCTGGCACCGTTGCCGCGCCTCCTGGAATGGGCGGCGCCGCATCTGGGGCAGGGGGGGCGCTGCCTGTTCCTCAAGGGTCGCGGCAGCGAAGACGAATTGACCGCTGCGACGAAAGATTGGAATATCGCCGTCGAACGGGTCCCCTCCATCACCGACCCGTCAGGGGTCATCCTGCATCTGAGAGAGGTACACCGTGGTCGAGCACAGCACTAGCGGCGCCACGAAAACCGCACGCGTCATCGCCATTGCCAACCAGAAGGGCGGGGTCGGCAAGACCACCACCGCCATCAACCTGGCCACCGCCATGGCGGCGACCAAGAAGAAGGTGCTGATCGTCGACCTGGACCCGCAGGGCAATGCCAGCACCGGGCTGGGCATCGACCGCTCGGCGCGCGCGGTCAATTCGTACCACGTGCTGATCGGCGAGGCCGAACTGCCCGATACCGTGATTTCCACCGAGATCCCGCGCCTCGACGTGGTCCCCTCGGGCGTCGACCTGTCGGGCGCCGAGATCGAGCTGGTCGACCTGCCCCGGCGCGAGATGCGGCTGCGCGACGCCCTTGCCGCGGTGTCGGGCTACGACTACGTGCTGATCGACTGCCCGCCGTCCCTGAACCTGCTGACGCTCAACGCCCTGGTGGCGGCGCAGGCGGTGATGGTGCCGCTGCAGTGCGAGTTCTTCGCCCTGGAAGGCGTCTCCCACCTGGTCAAGACCATCGAGGCGGTGCGCCAGGCCTTCAATCCCGGCCTCGAACTGCAGGGCATCGTGTTGACCATGTTCGACAAGCGCAACAACCTGTCCGACATGGTCGCCGCCGATGTACGCGGCTATTTCGGCGACAAGGTCTATAAGACCGTGATCCCCCGCAACGTGCGGGTCTCCGAGGCCCCGTCCCACGGCAAGCCGGTGTTGCTTTATGACACCAAGTGCGCCGGGGCCGAGGCGTATATCCACCTGGCGTCCGAAGTGCTGAAGCGCGAGCGCGAACTGTTGAGGGCTTGACGAACGTGGCCGAAGAAAAAAGACGCAACCTGGGCCGCGGCCTGTCCGCCCTGCTGGGCGACAGCGCCGCCAGCGCCATCGCCGCGGTCAGCAGCGCCACTGCCGGCGCCGACGGCACCCGCCCCGATTCCAAGGCCAAGGGCCTGCGCACCCTGCCGGTCGAGCAGCTGAAACCCGGCCGCTACCAGCCGCGCCGCGCCTTCGACGAGGAGCGCATTGCCGACCTGGTCGCCTCGGTGCGCGACAAGGGCATCTTGCAGCCGCTGCTGGTCCGCCCGCTGCCCGACCATGTGGGCATGTTCGAGATCGTCGCCGGCGAGCGCCGCTGGCGCGCCGCCCAGCGTGCCCAGCTGCACGAGGTGCCGGTGATCGTGCGCGAGCTCTCCGACAAGGAGGCGCTCGAGATCGCCCTGGTCGAGAACCTGCAGCGCCAGGACCTGTCGCCGCTGGAAGAGGCCGACGGCTACCGCCGGCTGCTCGACGATTTCCACCACACCCAGGAAGAGCTGGCCCGCGCGGTGGGCAAGAGCCGCAGCCACGTGGCCAACATGCTGCGCCTTCTGGCTCTGCCCGAGCCGGTCAAGGCCATGCTGGAAAACGGCGAGCTCTCGGCCGGCCATGCCCGTGCCCTGCTGACGGCGGCCGACCCCGTGGGCCTGGCCCGCCAGGTGCTGGCGCGCAACCTCAACGTCCGCCAGACCGAGAAGCTGGCCGCCGAGGGCGCCAAGGCCAAGGGAGCGGGGGCAGGGGGACGCCCGGCCGGCGCCAAGGATGCCGACACCGCCGCGCTCGAACGCGACCTGACCAGCCAGCTGGGGGTCAAGGTCACCATCCGCCCCATGGGCAAGGGCGGCGAACTGGTGATCCATTACGGGTCGCTGGAACAGCTCGACGACGTGCTGTCGCGGCTGGCGGGCTAGGGCCCCGCCTCCTTGCTCATGGTCATCCCCGGGCTTGTCCCGGGGATCCATGGATGCCCGGGTCAAGTCCGGGCATGACGATCAAATAACCTCGGATCAGCCGCAGCCGCAGCCACCGGACTTGCCGCCGCCACCGCCACAGCCGTGGGCCTTGGGCGCCGGGGCCGGGACGCTGCCGGGGTCGCGGGACAGGCCGGCCTGGGCCAGGGCGGCTTCGTATTCGCGCCAGATCTGGTCCTGCATGGACCCCAGGTAATACAAGTAGTCCCAGGTGTAGATGCCGGTGTCGTGCAGGTCGTCGAAGACGATCTTGATGGCATAGTTGCCCACCGCCTCGACGGCGATGATGCCGACGGCCGAGCGCCCCGAAACCAGCGTCTTCTCGTCCGGGCTATGGCCCTGCACCTCGGCCGAGGGGCTTTCGACCCGCAGCAGCTCGGCCGGCAGGACGAAGGTCTGGCCGTCGTCGAAAAGAACTTCCAGGGTGCGTTCGGCCTTGTGGACCTTGATGGCCTCGGGCCAGTGGCTGGTGCCGTAGGGGGTGTTCACTTGTCGCCTCCGATGGTGCGGGCTTCGTCGGCCAGCATGATGGGGATGCCGTCGCGGATGGGATAGGCCAGGCCCGCCTTGTCGTCGACCAGCTCCTGGCGCTGGGCGTCGTAGCGCAGCGGCGCGTGGGTGCCGGGGGCGACCAGGATTTCCAGCAGCTTGGGGTCGAAACCGGGCAGGCGGTCGGGCATCTTGGTGTTCTCCTAGTGGATCGGGGCGCTGCCGCCGCCGTTGCGCTCGGCCAGCAGCGCCATCTCGATCATGGCGGTCATCATGTCACAGCGCTCGGCCAGGGTGGGAGCCTCGAGCAGCGCCTGCTTCTCTTCCGGGCTAAGCGGGCAGGTCATGGCCAGGGTGGTGACCAGCATGTGGTCGTCGGCGCCTTCCAGCGCGCTCCAATTCACGGCAATGCCGTGGCCGCCGAACATGGCCTTGACCGCGGCCAGCAGCCGCGCCCGCTCGATGGGCGCCGACGCCGGCCCCTCGTCCAGGTCGTCGCCGTAGGGACGGTAGTCGACCCGCACGCGACGGTAGCCGGACTTGCCGTCGTCTTCTCCGGTCAGGCGGAAGCGGCACACCCCCAGCAGGGTGACCAGGTAGCGCCCGTCGCCTGACTCGGCGAACGAGGTGATGCGGCCCAGGCAGCCGGTGGAAAACAGTCCGGCGACCGGGCCGCACGCCGTTTCGCAGGGCTGGATCATGCCCATCAGGCGCCCTGCGGCCAGGGCGTCGTCGGTCATGGCCAGGTAGCGCGGCTCGAACACGGTCAGCGGCAGGCGGCCGCCCGGCAGCAGCAGGGCGCCTGACAGGGGGAACACCGGCACGATGCCGGGAAGGTCGGTGACGAGCGGCCGGCGGTTGCCCATGCGTCCCGGGGCGTCAGGAAAACAACAGCGTCGACAGGCGCTTGCGCCCGGATACCGTCAGCGGATGGGTGGGACCGAATGCCTCGAAGAACTTGACCAGCTGCTTGCGCGCGGCGTCGTCGTTCCAGGCGCGGTCGCGGCGGAACAGTTCCAGCAGCTCGTCGACCGCGGACTCCATCTCGCCGGCGGCGTAATAGGCCATGGCCAGGTCGAAGCGGGACTGGTGGTCGGTGGGGTTGTCCGACACCTTGCGGCGCAACTCGGCGGCGGCGTCGCCCGACGGGGCGCTGTCGGCCAGCTCGATGGCGGTGCGTACCGCGGCGATGTCGGCGTGCCTGGCCATCTCGGGCTTCAGGTGGGCCAGCATGGCCTTGACCTGCTCCATGTCGCCCATGGCCATGGCGCAGCGCAGCAGCCCGGCCATGGCCGGGGCGTTGTCGGGATCTTCCTGCAGCACCTGCTGGAACAGCTGGGCGGCGGTGTCCACGTCGCCCTCGGCCAGGATCTGCTTGCCCTGGGCGACGAAGTCGGCCAGCGACATGGTCTGGCTGCCGGCGGTCAGGCGCTGGATGAACTGGCGGATCTGGCTTTCGGGCAGGGCGCCGACGAAGGCGTCCACGGGGCGGCCGCCCTTGAAGCCGTAGACCATGGGCACCGACTGCACGCGCAGCTGGGCGGCCAGCTCCTGGTTCTTGTCGACGTCGACCTTGACCATGCGCACCGCGCCGCGGAATTCGCGCACCACCTTTTCCAGCGCCGGCCCCAGCTGCTTGCACGGGCCGCACCAGGTCGCCCAGAAGTCGACGATCACCGGTACCTGGCGCGACATCTCGATGACATCGGCGACGAAGGAGGCGGTGGTGGCGTCCTTGATCAGGTCCTTGCCGCCGTCGCCGGCCGGACCCTTGGCGCCGCCGTTGAAGATCAGATCCATGGCTTTGGTCCCGTCCCTGAAAGATCCCGCAATAGATGGACCGTGATCGCCATCCTGGCAAGTGCAAACCCCCGTCGGCCTGGGAACCGGCCGATGGTCGGCGGCCGAAAAAAGCGCTTGCGTCCGGCGGCGCTTTTCGTATTATCCGGGCCTCCGACGCACTTGAGGCGGCGGAAACGCCAGGAAGCGGGCGTAGCTCAGGGGTAGAGCACAACCTTGCCAAGGTTGGGGTCGAGGGTTCGAATCCCTTCGCCCGCTCCAAATTTCGAACAGGCCGGGCCCCAGCGCTCGGCCTTTCGCGTTTCAGGGAATGTGCCATGCCGGAAAGCCGCGACGACGAACTTGCCCGCCTGCGGGCCGAGAACGAAGCCCTGCGCGACGAGGTCGAGGCCTTGCGCGAGGAGGTCGAGAGCCTGCGGTTCGAGGCCGACCTGGACGCCTGCCACGTCGCCGGCCTGTCCGCCCAGCTGAAGGCCATCATCGCCGAGGGTGACGCCTGCCCGGCGGCCGGTGCCCATCCGTTGCTGGAACGGGTGGCCTATGTCAACGACCGCACCGGCGAGCCCATGACCAAGACCCGGTCGTATCCCCTCTACCGCGCCGCCTTCGACGCCGAGGCCGAAGACCGCGGCATCATGGAGCCTCAGGCCCACCGCGCCTGAAATGGTGCCCTAGAACAGCGCCGTGTCGCCGTCGTAGCCGGTCAGCCACCAGGCGTCGGCCCGCTCGAGCTCGGCGGGGACGCCGGGCCGCGGGATGAACCAGCACGGCCAGACCGGCAGGGCGCGGACCAGGGCCCCGCGGGCCAGGGCCAGGTCGGCCAGCGCCGGCGGGGCGGCGGCCAGTTCGAGGACGGCGCAGCCCTGGGCACGGGCGCGGGCCAGGGCGGCCGCCAGGATGCTTTCCAGGGCCGCCGGGTCGTCGCCGGGCACCAGCACGTCCACCAGCTTGGCCCGCTTCAAGCCGATGACGGCGGAGTCCTCGCGCACCATGATCCCATAGCCGACAAGCCGCCCGGAGCGGCGCATCGCCAGCACCGTCAGGCCGCCGCGGGCGGCGTGGGGCCCGTAATGCCAGGCCAGCGTCGCACCGTCGCGGCGCATGGCCAGGCGCAGCGGCCCGGCCAGCCAGTCGGCCCACAGGCCATCGAAGTCGGGCCCGAAGCCGCTGGCCACCTCGACCGCCTCGATGGGTCGCGGGCGGCGGCGCAGCAGGTCGGCGGCGGCGGCTACCGGGCCGGTCAGCGCGCCCAGCAGCCCGGCCGCCCCGATGTTCTTCTTGCGCGCGGCGGCAGCCAGGAAGGCGCGGTGGTCGCAGATCCAGAAGGGCACGCGGTCGCAACGGGGCTGGGGCACCGGCCGGCCGCCGTAGCGCTCGAAGATCCGCCCTGTGGGCTTGATGCCGGTGGTGACCAGGATCAGGTCGGCGGGCTGGCCGAAATAGGCATCGGCCAGCTTCGAGGTCTCGCCGCGGTACTCGCGCTCGACCCCCCACTGGCTGGCCACCGCCACCTTCAAGGTGCGGCCGCCCCACTGGTACAGGGTCTGGAAGTTGGCGAAAAAGCCGACCATGCGGGCGCCGTCTTCCAGCACCCAGCCCAGCGCCGGATCGGCTTCGCCGGCCAGGGCGGGATTATCGCGCCACAGACGGGTCCAGTGGGCAGTGGCGGCCGCACCTGCAGAGGGCATCACCAGGCCCAGCCGGGCCAGCAGGGCGGTGGCCTCCTGGTGGTCGTCGAAGCGGGCGGGGCGGACGGATGCCATCAGCGTGACAGGAACCAGCGCAGCTGATAGTCGCCCCAGCCGGCCAGGGTGTGGTCGCGGCGGATGAACAGGGGCGAATCGCCGGCCCGCATGGCGCCGCGCGCGGTGGTGGCGAACGACGCGTAGCCGGCCTGATGGGCCAGGGCGGGGTCGCGATCGGGGATGAAGTCGATGCCCGGGCGGCCGAACGGGCAGCCGAAATGCAGGCAGGGCGCCCCCATCTTTTCCTCCAGGATGGTCTTCGAGCGGGCGAGCTCGGCGGCGGCGGCGGCGGCGTCCAGGCGGGCCAGGTTGGCGTGGCCGTGGCTGTGGCTGCCCACCACCATGCCGGCAGCGGCCAGGTCGCGGGCGTCGTCCCAGGACATGAATTCCATCAAGGTGCGGCGGTGGTCGTAGAAGCCCAGCAGCAGCTCGCGGTCGCGCCCGACGTCGGTGTCCATGTAGGCGGTGGGCAGGAAGAAGGCGGTGCCCAGTGCGCCGCGCTCGACCAGGATCGGCAGGGCGTTGGTGCGGCAGCTCTTGAAGCCGTCGTCGAAGGACAGGCAGAAATAGCGCCCGTCCACCGGCTGGCCCGAGGCCAGCAGGGCCACTGCCTCTTCCCAGCCGATGAACTCGCCGAAGCGGCGCATCCAGCGCAGCTGGCGGTCGAAGCCCGCCCGCTCGTCGTCGAGGACGTGGTGGTAATAGGGAAAGCGGATCCAGTTGGTGCCGCTGGCCGGCGAGGCCGCCAGCGACAGCAGCCACACCGCCGTGTCACGGGCCAGCCTGCGCAGGCGCTGGCGGAAGGCGGGGCGGCCCTCGAACTCGGCGAAGGTGCGGACCGCCCCGTTCACCTCAGGCTCCGCAGCACTTCTTGTATTTCTTGCCCGAACCGCAGGGGCAGGGGTCGTTGCGGCCGATCTTGGGGGCGACGCGCTGTTCGACGGGCCGTGCGCCGACGGCGCCGTCCACATAGTACCAGCGGCCGTCCTCCTTGCGGAACTTGGACAGTTCGCGGTGGGCATAGGGCTTGCCGTCGTGGACGTAGCGGGCGGTGAAGTCGACGGCGCCGGAATCGCCGGTCTCCTCGGCGGCATGGATCTCGAGGCCCTGCCAGCGCGAACTGCGCGCCCACTTGTCGGTCTCGTCGCGATCGAAGTCGCCGCGGCTTTCCGGAGCCAGGGTGTCGTGCAGGTAGCCGATCTCGGCCTTGACGAAGGCCGAATAGCGCGAGCGCATCAGCGCTTCCGGGGTAGGGGCGGGGGTAGTGCCGTCGATATGGGGGCCGCAGCAGGCCTCGAAGGGCCGGCCCGAGCCGCAGGGGCAATCGGTCATGGGGTCTAGAACTCGATCAGGTTGGAGAAGACGAAGATGCCCAGCACCGCGGCCAGGTAGAAGGTGGCGCCGACGCCCAGCAGGAACAGGACGTTGCCGGCGGTGCGGATCGGATGCACGCGATGTTCGCGGCGGATGCGCTCGACGCTGCGGCGCTCGATGCCGCCGACGATGGTGACGAAGTAGCGCAGGCCGAAGAAGGGAAAGGTGACGCGTACGTTCACCGGATGGCGGCGCCAACTGACCGGCTTGCACGCGGCCCAGATCTCGGCCCGCTGCTCCTCGTTCAGCGTGTCGAGGATCTCGGGCGGCACGCGCGAGATCAGCGTCTGCAAGGCCCCTTCGGTGGTCATGCCGTTCCTCCCGCCCTCGATCGGCGTTCCCCGCCGCCGCCCGCCATTGTACAAATGGCCCCGCCCGTCGCCTAGGGGCTGAATCGGCGGCGGCGGTCGGGAGAATGTTCGCGTGCGCATCGGCTTGGATTTCGACAATACCCTGGCGGTGCTCGACCACGGGCTGGCCCGGGCGGCGGCCGAGCGCGGCATCGTCGCGCCGGACTTCACCGGCGGCAGGCGGGCCTTGTACGACCTGGTGCGCCGGCTGCCCGACGCCGACGCCGAGTGGCGACGCATCGAAGGCCGCGCCATGGGCGTCCTGATGGACCTGGCCGTCCTGGCCGACGGTGCCGCCCGGTTCCTGGCCCGCTGCCGCGACACCGCCACCTCGGTGTTCGTGCTGGTGCACCGTCCGCCCATGGCGGCGTTCGATCCCGCCCGGGTCGACCTTCATCGCGCCGCCCTCGACTGGATGGAGGACCACGGCCTGTTCGCCGCCGAGGGATTGGGTATCGCCCGCGGCCAGGTGTCGTTCGTCGACACCCGCCGCGCCAAGCTGGACCGGGTAGTGGCCCTGCGGCTGACCCATTTCGTCGACACCCAGGACGAAGCCTTCCGCGAGCCGTTCTTCCCCGCCGGGGTCGAACGCCGCCTGATCGGCGCCGGCAGCGGCTGGCAGGAGCTGGCCGCGGAACTGTTCCGGGACCGAAATTAGGGCAGCTCGCCCTTCAGCAGGCGCGGCAGGTCGCCCACCAGGCCCATGGCGTGGCGCATCAGCAGCGTCTTGAGAGCGGGCAGGCGGTCGACCGCGGCCAGACCCAGGTCGCGGACCAGCTTGAGCGGTCCGATGTGGTTGGAGAATAGGCGGTTCAGCCCGTCGGTCATGCCCAGCATCAGCCCGTTGTCGAAGCGCCGCCAGCGGTCGAAGCGCTCAAGCACCGCCGGCCCACCGACGTCGAGGCCCAGGCGGCGGGCGTCCAGGACCACCTCGGCCAGGGCGGCCGCGTCGCGGATGCCCATGTTCATGCCCTGGCCGGCGATGGGGTGCATGCCGTGGGCGGCGTCGCCGATCAGGGCCAGGCGGCGGTCGACGGTGCGCTCTGCCACCTGCAGCGACAACGGATAGGCCAGGCGCGACCCTTCCAGGCGCAGGCTGCCCAAAAAATCGCCGAAGCGCCAGGATAGCTCGGCCAGGAAGTCGTCGTCGGATTGGGCGACGATGGCCGTGGCCGATGCCGAGGCCTCGGTCCACACCACGCCGGAGCGGTCGCCGGTCATGGGCAGGATGGCAAACGGGCCGGCGGGCAGGAAGTGCTCGTGGGCGATGCCCCGGTGCGGCCGCTGGTGGGCGACGACGCAGACGATGCCGCTTTGGCCATAGTCCAGGCGGCGCACGCCGATGCCGGCCATGCGGCGGGTGGCCGAGCCGCGGCCGTCGGCGCCCACCACCAGGGCGGCGCGCACGGTACGGCCGTCTTCCAGGGTGGCAAACGCACCGGCGCCGTCGCGCGCCAGCCCCGCCAGCCGGGCCGGCGCCAGCATCGGGATCCCCAGCCCCGCCAAGCGGTCGAGGACGGCGCGGCGGATGGCGCTGCCGTCGACGATCCAGCCCAGCGGGTGGTCGCCGACCTCGTGGTGGTCGTAGTGCAGGAACAAAGGCGAGGCGCCGTCGGTCACCCGGATGTCCAGGATCGGCTGGGCGTCCGCCTCCATCAGCGGCCACACGCCGGCGGCCTCGAAGGCCCGCTTGGCCGTATAGGCCACCGCGATGGCGCGGCCGTCGCCGCCGGGGCGCAGCAGGTGGTCGCGGGTGGCGGCCTCGCACACCGCCACCGCCACTCCCCGCGCCGTCAGCACCGCGGCCAGCAGCCCGCCCACCGGGCCGGCGCCGACGACCAGCACGTCGACGGCAAGGGTGGAGGACGACAGGGCGGCGGTGGGGGAAATGGCAGTCATGGCCTCGTTCTGCCATCGGCGCCGCCCGCGTGCAACCGGATGCGGCAGCGCAAGGAACAGGCAGCCGCCCCCAAAGGCTGCCCGGCAATTGGGCAACAGTGTCTGCGCAAAGGGCGGCTGTTCAACCGAAACGCCCCTTTTGCTGGGACTGGCGCGCCATGGCACGGCATTTGAAAGGCCTGGGGAGCGGAAGGATCGCGAGGCGATCGATCAACAGTGGCTCACCCTCCGGGTCCGCCCTACGGCGGCTTCCGCGCCAAAGGGGGGGAGAGCCCGCGACATGCATGGGGACCATCAGATGAAGCTGATCATGGCCATTATCAAGCCCTTCAAGCTGGACGAGGTGCGCGAAGCCCTCACTCCGCTTGGGGTCCAGGGCCTGACCGTGAGCGAGGTCAAGGGCTTCGGCCGGCAAAAGGGCCAGACCGAGATCTACCGCGGCGCCGAGTACGTGGTGAACTTCCTGCCCAAGGTGAAGATCGAGGTGGCGGTCAACGACGACCTGGCCGACCGCGTCGTCGAGGCGATCACCGGTGCCGCCCGCACCGGCAAGATCGGCGACGGCAAGATTTTCGTGTTCGACGTCCAGCAGGCGGTGCGCATCCGCACCGGCGAAGCCAACGCCGAGGCCTTGTAGGCCCGGGCTGGTTCCCGGCTGCACGTCGTTTCGGCCGAAACGGGGCCCGGAGGGAGAAATCCCTCCGGGCCCCGCCTCGTTTCAAGGGGGCGTCTGCCCGGACAATAGGCCCAAAACGTTCATGCCTATGATTCAAGCACGCCCCAAATCTGCTGCCTAAATTTGCATCATGGGTTGCGGGTCATAGTGCCCAGTCGGGGTGGCCGACGGAAAAAACCGAGGGTTTCTGCGGGTTGGCACGGTTCTTGTTACTAAGGGAAGCGAGCCGGCCCCCAAGGGGACGGCACTGTCTTACCAGCTGAGCCGCTTCGGGGGTTACCATGAGCAATCGTTTGAAATCCGTCCTGTACGGCGTAGGCACGGCGCTCGGCCTTTCGCTGTTCGCCTCGGCCGGCATGGCCGAGGAGGCCGCCCAGGCCGCCGCCGCGGCCGCTCCGGCCGCACCCACGCTCGACACCGGCGCCACCGCCTGGATGCTCACCTCCACCGCCCTGGTGCTGATGATGACCATCCCCGGCCTGGCCCTGTTCTACGGCGGCATGGTCCGCAAGAAGAACGTGCTGGGCACCATGATGCAGAGCTTCGCCATTACCTGCTTGGTGACCGTGCTGTGGGCGGTGGTCGGCTACAGCCTGGCCTTCACCGGCGAAAGCCCGTTCATCGGCAGCCTGGACCGTCTGTTCCTGGACGGCATGGACAAGGCGGCACTGTCGGGGCCGATCCCCGAGTCGGTGTTCATGATGTTCCAGATGACCTTCGCCATCATCACCCCGGCGCTGATCACCGGTGCCTTCGCCGACCGCATGAAGTTCTCGGCGATGCTGGTGTTCATGACCCTGTGGCTGCTGGTCGTCTATGCGCCCATCGCCCACTGGGTGTGGATGCTTGATCCGTCGGGTGCGGCCATCGGCTTCCTCGGCAAGATGGGCGTGCTGGACTTCGCCGGCGGCACCGTGGTGCACATCAATGCGGGCGTGGCCGGCCTGGTCGCCGCCATCGTGCTGGGGCCGCGCAAGGGCTACGGCACCGACAACATGGCGCCGCACAACCTGACCCTGTCGGTCATCGGCGCCTCGCTGCTGTGGGTGGGCTGGTTCGGCTTCAATGCCGGCTCGGCGGTCGCCGCCGACGGGCGTGCCGGTATGGCCATGGCCGTGACCCAGATCGCCACCGGCGCCGCCGCCCTGTCGTGGATGTTCGCCGAGTGGATCCTGCGCAAGAAGCCTTCGGTGCTGGGCATCGTCTCGGGTGCGGTTGCCGGCCTGGTTGCCATCACTCCCGCCTCGGGCTTCGTCGGTCCCAAGGGTGCGCTGATCATCGGCCTGGTCGCCGGCGTGGTGTGCTACTGGGGCGCCACCGGGCTGAAGCACGCGCTGAAGTACGACGACTCGCTGGACGCCTTCGGCGTGCACGGCATCGGCGGCATCACCGGTGCCATCCTGACCGGCGTCTTCGCGGTCGAGAAGATCGGCGGTACCGCCGGCCTGCTCGAAGGCAACGGCGCCCAGGTGCTCACCCAGGTCTACGGCGTGCTGATCACCCTGGTCTACACCGCCATCGTCAGCTTCATCCTGCTCAAGGTGATCGACATGGTGATGGGCCTGCGGGTCAGCCCCGAGGAAGAGCGCGAAGGCCTGGATCTCGCGCTGCACGGCGAAACGGTGCACTGACCTCCTCCAGGCACCGGGGAAGGGGCGTCGGGGAAACCCGGCGCCCTTCTTTTTTTTGGTTCATCGCGGACCTCCAGGTCCGCATGCCGACCCAGACGATGCCTGATGCCACCCGCGCCCAAATAGGGTAGATTGCGCCTCGTCGTTCCCTCTCCGTTTTGCGGCCATGCTCAATCCCCGATTGGACCAGCTCACCGATTATCCCTTCGCCCGCCTGGCCACCCTGCTGGGCGGCGCGGCGACGCCTGACGCCATCGTGATGTCCATCGGCGAGCCGCAGCATGCGCCGCCGGCACTGGTGGCGCAGGTGTTGGCCGCCAATGCCGGCGCCTGGGGCAAGTATCCACCGGCCAACGGGTCGGCCGATTTCCGCAACACCGCCGCCGCCTGGCTGACCCGCCGGTTCGGGCTGGCCGACGGGCTGGTCGACGTCGACGACGGCGTGCTGCCGGTTGCCGGCACCCGCGAGGCGCTCTACCTGATCGCCCAGACGGTGTGCGGCGAGCGTGCCGACGGCCGGCCGCCGGTGGTGCTGCTGCCCAATCCGTTCTACCAGGTCTATGCCGGTGCGGCGGTGATGGCCGGTGCCGAGCCGGTGTTCGTGCCCGGTGCCTTCGGCCCCACCAGCCAGCCCGACTTTTCCTCCCTGCCCGAAGAGGTGCTCGAGCGCACCCAGCTCGCCTATCTGTGCAGCCCGGCCAATCCGCAAGGGGCGGTGGCCGATGCCGGCCTGCTGGCCCGCACGGTGGCGCTGGCGCGGCGCTACGGCTTCGTGCTGGCGGTGGACGAGTGCTATTCCGAGATCTGGGACGCCGCCGAGCCGCCCGGCGCGCTGGCTGCCTGCGGCGAAACCTGCGACAACGTGGTGGTGTTCCACTCGCTGTCCAAGCGCTCCAGCGTGCCCGGCCTGCGGTCGGGCTTCGTCGCCGGCGACACCAGGGTGCTGAAGGCGTTTGCCCGGGTGCGCTCGTATGGCGGCGCCGCGACGCCGCTGCCGATCCTGGCCGCCGCCGCCGCCCTGTGGCGCGACGAGGCCCATGTGGACGAGAACCGGTCGCTGTACCGGGCCAAGCTCGACATCGCCGAACGCATCTTCGGCGATCGCCTGGGCTTCTTCCGCCCGGCCGGCGGGTTCTTCCTGTGGCTTGACGTGGGCGACGGCGAGGCGGCGGCACTGGACTTGTGGCGTGCCGCCCGCATCCGCGTGCTGCCCGGCGCCTACCTGGCCCGGACGGATGCCGACGGGGTCAATCCGGGGGCGCGCTTCATCCGCGTCGCCCTGGTCCATGACCTGGACACCACCGAGCGGGCGCTCGCGCGCATCCGCGAGGTGTTGGCGGGCTGAGGGGGAACCAATGGCATCACCGGCGCGCAAGGCCAGGGGTCGGTTCCTGCCGCAAGGCGCTCTCGAGGCGCTACGCCGCCGGCTGGTGCAGCTGGGCGGGCTGGCGCTGTTCACCGCCGCCCTGCTGGCCGGGGCGGCGCTGGTCACCAGCGATCCCCGCGACCCCAGCCTGAACACCGCCGTCGACGGTCCGGTGGTCAACGCGCTGGGCCGCCCCGGCGCCACGGTTGCCGACCTGTTGCTGCAGCTGTTCGGGTTCGGCTCGGCCTTGGCGGTGCTGGTGGGGGTGGCGTGGGGCGCCAAGGTGGCGGTTCGCGGCCAGCCCATGCGGCTGTGGGGATGGCGCCTGGCGGCGCTGCCGCCCATGGTGGTGGCCGGTGCCCTGGCCTTTGCCGCCCTGCCGGTCCAGCCGGCGGCGCTGCCCGCCGGTCCGGGCGGCGCGCTGGGCGGCCTGATCTATGCTGGGGCCGGCCGGCTGCTGCCGCCCGACCTGGCCTGGGCGGTCGCCGTGGTCGGCGCCGTGGTGGCGCTGGCCGCCGGCGTGTTCGTCTTCGGCCTGACCGGCGGCGAGTGGGCCAGCCTGGGCCGGCGCTCGCTGGACGTGGCGGTGGCCACCGGGCACGCTGCCGCGGCGCTGCGCCGCCATGCCGAGCCCGTCTTCCGCCGCGAACCGGGCCTCGAGCGCGAGCCTGAACCGGTGCGGCCGCCGCCTGCCCGCCACCATTTCGACGAACCCGACGACGAGGTCGACGAGGTCGACGGCGCCGATCCTTGGGCCCAGTCGCCCGCGCCCCCGGCCAAGCCGCCGGTGGTCGAGCCCAAGCGCCCGCCGCCGGCCGCCGGCAAGCGCGAGCGCCAGGCCCGCCAAGGCACGCTGGACCTGGGCGGTCCCACCGGTCCCGGCTACGACCTGCCGCCGCTGTCCCTGCTGGCGATGCCGCCCGACCAGGGCCAGGTCCGCGTCAACCAGGACTCGCTGGCCCAGAACGCCCGGCTGCTGGAATCGGTACTGGAAGACTTCGGGGTCAACGGCAAGGTGGTGAAGGTCCGCCCCGGCCCGGTGGTCACCCTTTATGAACTCGAGCCCG
Source organism: Actinomycetota bacterium (assembly GCA_050260215.1). Lineage (GTDB taxonomy): Bacteria > Pseudomonadota > Alphaproteobacteria > Rhodospirillales > Magnetospirillaceae > JBLNBU01. The sequence continues at coordinate 15,514 of JBLNBU010000061.1, read as the reverse complement.
CACCGGGCACCAAGACCAGCCGCGTCATAGGCCTGGCCGACGACATCGCCCGATCCATGAGCGCACTGTCGGTGCGCATCGCCACCATTCCGGGGCGCAGCGTCATCGGCATCGAGCTGCCCAACGCCAAGCGCGAGACGGTGTTCCTGCGCGAGCTTCTGGCCGCGGAGATGTTCGAGAAGGCCCACGCCCCGCTGACCCTGGTGCTGGGCAAGGACATCGGCGGTGCCCCGGTCATGGTCGACCTGGCGCGCATGCCGCACCTGTTGATCGCCGGTACCACCGGCTCGGGCAAGTCGGTGGCGGTCAACACCATGATCCTGTCGCTGCTCTACCGCCTGCGGCCCGAGGAATGCCGGCTGATCATGATCGACCCCAAGATGCTGGAGCTGTCGGTCTATGACGGCATCCCCCATCTGCTCGCCCCCGTCGTCACCGAGCCCGGCAAGGCGGTGGTGGCGCTGAAATGGGCGGTGCGCGAGATGGAGGACCGCTACCGGGCCATGAGCCAGCTGGGCGTGCGCAACATCGCCGGCTACAACCAGCGCCTGGCCGAGGCCAAGGCCCGCGGCGAGGTGCTGACGCGGACCGTGCAGACCGGTTTCGACCCCGAAACCGGCAAGCCGCTGTACGAGGACCAGATCCTGGCGCTGGAACCGCTGCCCTTCATCGTCGTCATCGTCGACGAGATGGCCGACCTGATGCTGGTCGCCGGCAAGGATATCGAGGCGGCGGTGCAGCGCCTGGCCCAGATGGCGCGCGCCGCCGGCATCCACCTGATCATGGCCACCCAGCGCCCCAGCGTCGACGTGATTACCGGCACCATCAAGGCCAACTTCCCCACCCGCATTTCCTTCCAGGTCACCTCGAAGATCGATTCCCGCACCATTCTGGGGGAACAGGGTGCCGAACAGTTGCTCGGCCAGGGCGACATGCTGTACATGGCGGCCGGCGGGCGGATCACCCGCGTGCACGGTCCCTTCGTCTCGGACCAGGAGGTCGAGAAGGTGGTCGACCACCTGCGCGCCCAGGGCGAGCCCGCCTATGTGGAGGCGGTGACCGAGGAAGAGGACCAGGCGTTCGGCGGCGGGGCCGAGGACGGCGGGTCGGGCGACGACCTCTACGACCAGGCGGTGGCCCTGGTGGCGCGCGAGGGCAAGGCATCGACCAGCTTCGTCCAGCGCCACCTGTCCATCGGCTACAACAAGGCCGCCAAGCTGATCGAGCGGATGGAACGCGAAGGGGTGGTCGGCAAGGCCAACCATGTGGGCAAGCGCGAGGTCCTGGTGCGCGGCACCGGACGCGAGGAGTACTAGGTGATGACGTTCGCACGCATTCTGCTGGTGGCCGTGGCCCTGTTGGGCGCCTTGCCCGCCTGGGCGGCCGGCCCGCAGCGCAAGCCCTTGACCCCCCAGGACCACGCCGACGTCCAGCGGGTGCAGGACTATCTGAATTCGGTGACCACGCTGAAGGCCCGCTTCCTGCAGATCGCCCCCAACGGTGCGGCCGCCGAAGGCGACGCGTTCCTCTCGCGGCCGGGCAAGATGCGGCTGCAGTACGATCCGCCCAGCCCGCTGCTGGTGGTGGCCGACGGCCGCTTCCTGATCGTCCACGACCGCCAGCTGGGCGACCCCAGCTGGATCCCGCTGGATTCGACCCCGGCCGGCATATTGGTGCGCAAGGACGTGCGGCTGGAAGGCGCCGACGTCACCGTCACCCGCGTCGGCCACCAGCCCGGCGTGCTGACGGTGTCGCTGGTCGAGAGCTCGGACCCCGGCGCCGGCGAGCTGACCCTGGTGTTCTCCGAGCACCCGTTCGAGCTCAAGCAGTGGCGGGTGGTCGACACCCAGGGCCAGACCACCACCGTGTCCCTGTACGAGGCCCAGACCGGCATGCGCCTGGACCCCAAGCTGTTCGAATTCCGCGACCCCAAGTTCAGCCAGCCCAGCAACGTCGGCGGATGACGGACACCGCCATGCGCATATAGCATGGCTGTCATGCGCCAGCCTGGCCTGTGATCGCCGGCCCCGGTCCCCATCTGTTGGACAGAACGGCTGGGACCGCAATGGTTTCGGCCTGTGGGGTAGGTCTCCCCTGCCGACCCCACGCTCCTGACGGAGCACCGGGCGCCTGGTTACCCCCCTGACCAGGCGCCCATTCTCTGTCCGCCCCTTGCGTCCTTGCCGCCGATGCGCTTCCCTTTGGCTGCCAAGCCACCGGAGCACGCCCCTTGCGCATCGCCACCTGGAACATCAATTCGGTCCGCCTGCGCATCGACCTGGTGCGCCAGCTTGCCGCGGTGATGGATCCCGACGTCCTGTGCCTGCAGGAAACCAAGGTTCCCGACCCGCTTTTTCCCGAGCAGGCCTGCCGCGACTTAGGGTTCGGCCACGTCGCCTTCCACGGCATGAAGGGCTACAACGGCGTCGCCGTGCTGTCCAAGCGGCCCATCGTCGACGTGCGCACGGCCTCGTGGTGCGACCGCCAGGACTGCCGCCATCTGATCGCCGAGCTGGAAGGCGGGCTCGAGGTCCATTGCCTGTACATCCCGGCCGGCGGCGACGTCCCCGATCCCGACGCCAACCCGAAATTCGCCCACAAGCTGGAATTCCTGGGCCAGCTGGCCGACTGGTACGCCTCGGAATACCGTCCCGACGCCAAGGTGGTGCTGGCCGGCGACTTCAACGTCGCGCCCCTGGAAACCGATGTGTGGTCGCACAAGCAGATGCTGTCGGTGGTCAGCCACACCCCCGTCGAGGTCGCCGCCCTTGCCCGTTTCCAGGCCTCGGTGCCGTGGGTGGATGCGGTGCGCGAGTTCGTTCCGGCATCGGAACGCCTGTACACCTGGTGGAGCTACCGCGCCTCCGACTGGGCGGCTAGCAATCGCGGGCGGCGCCTCGACCACCTGTGGGTCACGCCCGCCTTGCGTCCCTCCCTGCGGGCCGCCCTGGTCGCCCGCGAAGCCCGCGGCTGGACCCAGCCCTCGGACCACGTGCCGGTGATGATCGACGTGGATTGTTGAGCTTTTCGTCGCGCCCGGGGGTGGGACCGGGATGGATGGTGCCCCGCCTCAGTTCAGTGTGCCAGGCGGTAGCCGCCGGCCTCGGTGACCAGCAGTTCGTCGCCCAGCTTGCGGCGCAGGCGATAGACGTGGGTTTCCAGCGTGTGGGTGTCGACGCCGGCCCCATATCCCCACACCTCGGCCAGCAGGGTGTCGCGGGCGACGGTGCCGCCGGCGCGCAGCAGGTGGTCGACGATGGCCGCCTCCTTGTCGGTCAGGCGGATGCGCCGGTCGCCGGCGGACAGGCAGCGGCCGGCCAGGTCGAACAGCCACGGGCCCAGCGGTACCGGGCGTGCCCGCGCCGCCAGTTCGCCCAGGCGGGCCAGCAGGGCCCCCAGCCGCAACGGACGGTTGACCGTCACCACCCCGGCGCCGGCCTCGCGCAGGCGGGCGCAGGCCGCCGGGGCGTCGGTCGCCTCGTCGTCGACCACCGCCAGCTCCCAGCCGGGTCCGGCCTCGTCCACCGAGGCGGCCTCGACCACGGCGAAGCCGCCGGCCTCGCCCAGGTGCTGGGCCAGGGCGCGGCGGAAGACGGGGTCGCTGGCGACGACGAGGAGGCGGGGACGGGAACTCATGGCCGTGCCGAAGGGTTTGCGCTGGAACGACACGATATAATACAAGTCGCAGGCCTTGCGGAGAATTAGGGAGGCGTGCCGCAACCCTTTTGCCGTCGGCGGAAACCGGGTATGGTTCCGCCCCTCATGTTCGGACCCGTTGGTTGATGACCAGGCATCTCGATCTCACCCCGAAGCCGGAAGCGCCGGCTCCCCGCCCGCTGATCGCCGTCGACCGCGCCGCGGCCGAGCTGCGCCGCGGCGGCGTGGTGGCGGTGCGCGACGGTGCGTCGGCGGTGCTGATGCTGGCGGCCGAGGCGGTGACCGACGAGGCCCTGGCGCGGCTGAAGTCCCTGACGGGCTCCGATCCGGCGCTGGCGGTGACCGGGCGCCGTGCCCGCGTGCTGGGCCTGCCGTCGGCCGACCAGGCGGTGATGCGCCTGACCGCCACTGGTGGATTCGCAGCCGAAACGGTTTCCTGGCTGGCCGACCCCTGTGCCCGCCTGCTGCCTCGCCCCGACATGGCCCGCATCCAGGCCGCCCCTGTCGTCGCCGAAGGCCCGGTCGCCGCTGCGGTGGCGCTGGCCAAGCTGGCGCGGCTGCTGCCGTCGACGGTGGTGGCCGACACCGCCCGCATTCCCGACGACGTCCTGGCGGTCGACGCCGCCGACGTGGTGCGCTACCAGCACACCGCGGCCAGCACGCTGACCATCGTCAGCCAAGCCCGCGTGCCGCTGAAGGACGCCGAGAACGCCCGCATCGTCGCCTTCCGCCCCTCGGACGGCGGCATCGAGCACCTGGCCATCGTCATCGGCGATCCCGACCCGGACCAGGCGGTGCTGGCCCGGCTGCATTCGGAATGCTTCACCGGCGACCTGCTGGGCTCGTTGCGCTGCGACTGCGGCGACCAGCTGCGCGGGGCCATCGGCGAGATCGCCCAAGCGGGCAGCGGCGTGCTGCTGTACCTGGCCCAGGAAGGCCGCGGCATCGGCCTGGTCAACAAGCTGCGCGCCTACCAGCTGCAGGACGACGGCTTCGACACGCTGGACGCCAACCTGCAGCTGGGCTTCGACGACGACGAGCGCATCTACCAGCCGGCGGCGCAGATGCTGCGGCTGCTGGGCATCGGCTCGGTGCGGTTGATGACCAACAACCCCCACAAGGTCGACGCCCTGGCCCGCCACGGCATCGACGTGGCCGAGCGCGTGCCCCACGTGTTTCCGGCCAACGACCACAACGAAGGCTATCTGCGCACCAAGGCCACGCGCAGCGGGCATTTGTTTTAGCCCCCCGGCAGTTTCTGCCCGGCCGGCGCGCCGGCGCCATCGGCAAAATCCCAGGAAATCCAACACTTCCGCAATTGGCATCGTGGTTGCAAGACAACCCGTGACCAATTTCGAGGTGTCACGATGTCCGTGTCCGCCACGTCGCCTACCCAGCAGGCCTACGACCAGCCGTTCGACCGGCTGGTCCCCACCCTGCCGTCGGAAAATGCCGCCACCGCCTTCGACGGTGCGGACAAGAGCGGCCACCACGTCGGCATGTTCGCCGAGGACGAACCCAGCTTCAAAGACCTGTTCGACATCATCAACCCGCTGCAGCACATTCCCGTCGTCGACACCATCTACCGCGAACTCACCGGCGAGAAGATCGGCGTCGGCCCGCGCCTGCTGGGCGGCGCTCTCTACGGCGGTCCCATCGGCCTGATCGCGGCCGCGGTCGAAAGCATCACCGAGGAAGCCACCGGCAAGGACATCGGCGGCAATGTGCTGGCCCTGTTCAAGGGCGACGAGTCCGAGCCCGCCGATGGCGGCACCATGCTGGCCTCGGCCGCCGACACGGAAAAAGCTGCCGCCCCCGATGCGGCCGCCGCTCGCGACGGCGCCCAGCCGGTGGTCATTCCCGACCTGCTGGGCGGGCCCGGGCCCACCGCTCCCGCCGCCGCCGCGCCGCCGCCTGCCCCTGCCGCCGCCCCCGCGGCCACGTCGGTGGCCGCCACCGGCCTCGACGACGGGCCGCCTGCCGCCGACAAGGCCGTTGCCAAGCCGGACGCCAAGCCAACCTCGCTGTTCGGCCGCGAGCCCCGCTTCATGCCCGTCCCCAACCGCGCCGCGCCGCCGCTCAAACCGCTGCCGCCGGCGGGGCTGCCCATCTCCAACAGCAACAGCCGCACCAACGTGCCCGTCACCGGCCGCCCGGTGGCGGCCAATGGCGCGGTCAACCCGTTCCTGTCGCAGCAGGTCATGGCCCAGGAATCCAAGACGGTGGCCACGCCGTCGGGCCCGCCGCAGGACTGGTTCCAGTCGGCGGTGATGCAGGCCATGGACAAGTACGAGCGCAGCGCCAAGCTGGGCCAGCAGAAGGCGTCGGTCGGCGGCGAGACCGTTGCGGAACCGTAATCAGGCCGCCGACGACACCCCGAAGCGCGCCGACAGGGCGGTGGTGTGCTGGTAAAGGGCTTCCAGCTCGCGGAAGCCGGTGCGGCTGCCGGCGTTCTTGATATCGCTGCACACCCGCTGGAAATCCCTCAGGTCCAGGGCGTTGCCGCTGAATTCCATCAGCTCGTCGAGGATGGTCTCGAGCCGGAACATGCGATAGGCCAGGTCGTCGGGCAATGGCTGGCCGTCGCGGCCGATGGCGAACAACTCGACGCCTTCGCGCCGGATATAGCCGGCCAGGCTGTGCACCCGCTGGCTGCGGATGGTGCCGGTGGCCTGCTCGACCATGGCCTTGTAGCGGTCGGGCGCCACGCCGCTACCGCGCGCCACCACCGGATTGGGCACCGGCAGCTGGTTGGCGTTGGCCGTACCCGGGCGCGGCGCCTTGCGCCGGTCGGGGCCGATATAGTCGTGGGTGACCACGAAGGGCTTGCGCCGCGAGATGATCGTCTGCATGCGCGTGCGCATCTGGTCGGGCGAAAACGGCATCAGCAGCATGTCGTCGACGCCGCAGTCGACCACCTTGCGCACATGCGGCTCGTCGGCGACGGGCAGGATCGACATCACCACCACGAACGGGTCATTGCCCACCTTCATGCGGCGCATTTCGCGCACCAGCAGGCTGCTGTCGTTGCCTTCCAGGTCGCTGTTGATCACCAAAAGGTCGGCGCCGCCGGTGGCGCACACCTCCTGGGCCTTGGTGATCATGCCCGTGTCGATGATGTCGCGGAAGCCCATGCCGTAAAGGGCGTTGCGCACCCCTTGGCGCACCATGGGGTTGGCTTCGGCGACCAGCGCGCGCACTTGTGAGAAATTCAGATCCATGTCCAGCCCAGGTCCCCTATCCCGCCTCGCCGCGGGTGGCGGCATACCCTACATCGAAGAGGCAAATGGAGTTCGCGCCCTATATAAATTAGTTGTAAACGGACATAACAAACGGCCAGTCCCGACCCCTGCCTTTGGTTCGGGCCGGTCCGGAGGCGGCGGCAATGGCGGATGTGCGCATCGGAATCTCGGGATGGCGCTACCCGCCTTGGCGGGGGGTGTTCTATCCCGCCGGCCTGCCCCAGCGCGATGAGCTTGCCCATGTGGCGCACATCTTCCGCAGCGTCGAGGTCAACGGCACCTTCTATTCGCTGCGAAGGCCGGCCGATTATGCCGCCTGGGCGGCCCAGGTTCCAGCTGATTTCATTTTCGCGCTGAAGGCCCCGCGCTACATCACCCACCGCCTGCGCCTGAAGGAGTTCAGGACCCCGCTGGCCAATTTCCTGGCCAGCGGGCTGTTGGCCCTGGGCCCGCGGCTGGGGCCGATCCTGTGGCAGTTTCCCCCCAATTTCACCTTCGACCGCCCCCGCATCGAGGCTTGGCTGGCCGGCCTGCCCCACGACACCGACGCCGCCGCAGCCCTGGCACGGCTCCACGACGCCAAGGTCGCCGGCCGGGCGGTGGTCGAGCCCGCCAGTCATGGGCCCCTGCGCCACGCCATGGAAATCCGCCACCCCAGCTTCGTCTGTGCCGAGTTCGTCGAGCTGTTGCGCCATTACCGGGTCGCCCTGGTCTGCGCCGATTCGGTCGAGTGGCCGCGGCTGATGGACGTGACCGCCGACTTCGTCTATTGCCGCCTGCATGGCTCGGAGCAATTGTATGCCAGCGGCTATGACCTGCCCGCCCTGGCCGCCTGGGCCGGCCGGGTGCTGGCCTGGGCGGGCGGAGCCGAGCCCGCCGACGCCGAACGCGCCGCCGGCCCCGCGCCCGAAATGGCGCCGCGCGACGTCTTCGTCTATTTCGACAACGACGCCAAGGTCCGCGCGCCGGCCGACGCCCAGGCGCTGCGCCGGTTGGTCATAGAACATGCGTCTGCCGGGGATGTTACCGCTTGACCGACCTGCCGGCGGTTGGTCAATGTGATCGCTCCCCCGAGGACGCCGGGGCCATAACCAACAACGCGTCCGGCCAGGGTGACCAGCAGTTCCAACGATCGAGGGCGAAAACGCCCCGGATGGAGGAACGCCCGTGCTCGCCCGACTGGTCAATGCCCGCATCGCCGTCAAGGTCTTCTTCGCCCCCGTGCTGCTGATCGCCTGCCTGGCGGCGCTCGGCATGGTGGTGCACGCCGCCAACCAGCGCCAGGGCGCCGCCGTCACGGGAATGGTGACCGTGTCGTTCCGCCAGGCGCGCGAGGCGGCGGCGCTGGAGACCCTGGCGGTTTCGGTGCAGTCCAACCTGTACCGCCTGCTCGGCTGGCAGGCCGCGCGCGAGGACAAGGCCAAGGTCGCCGCCCTGGAAACCCGCATCCGCACCGATCTCAAGGCCCTGGCCCAGCAGGCCGCGCCGCTGTTGGCCGAGCAGCCCGACGACCAGGGCAAGGCGGCCAAGGCCGTCAAGGATTTCGGCCTGTCGGCCACCGACGTGCTCGACATCTACGCCAGCGACCACGTGACCGCCCTGGCCATGATGGCCAACACCGAAACCGACTTCGACGGCCTGCACGGCGTGCTGGCAGGGCTGGTCGCCAACACCGTCGCCGCCGCCGACCGCACCTGGCGCGACGCCGGCGAGCTGGCCGATTCCGGCGAGCGACAGGTCATGGGGCTGATCGCGGCGTTCCTGGCCGTCGGGCTGGTGGCGACTTTGGGCATGGCGCGCCTGATCGCCGGCCCGCTGGCGGCGCTGACCGCGGCCATGGCCGAGCTGGCCGGCGGCCGCACCGGCATTGCCATCCCCTCGCTCGAGGCCGGCGGCGAGATCGGCGCCATGGCGCGCGCGGTGGCGGTGTTCCGCGACAACATGCTGAAGGCCGCCCGCCTTGAAGCCGAACAGGCCGAGCACCATCGCCGCCAGGCCGAGCGTGCCGCCGAGCGCGACCGCCTGCTGGCGTCGTTCGGCACCGCGGTCGACCGGGTGATGGCCGAACTGATGGACACCGTGCAGTCCGTCCACGGCACCGCCGGCCAGCTCCAGGGCAATGCGGGGGCGACGTCGCGCCAGGGTGGGGCGGTGGCCGGTGCCGCGGTGCAGGCGGCCGCCAACGTCGAGACCGTCGCCGCCGCCGCCGAGCAGCTGGGCATGTCGGTGCGCGAGATCAGCGGCCGGGTCGCCGAGACCGCCGGCATCACCGCCGCCGCGGTCGCCGGCATCGACGCCGCCAACGGCACCATCACCGGCCTGGACGCGGCGGCCCGCCGGATCGGCGAGATCGTCGGGCTGATCAGCGACATCGCCGGCCAGACCAACCTGCTGGCGCTCAACGCCACCATCGAGGCGGCGCGGGCCGGCGAGGCGGGCAAGGGCTTTGCCGTGGTCGCCGGCGAGGTCAAGAACCTGGCCACCCAGACCGCGCGCGCCACCGACGAGATTGCCGCCCAGGTCGGCGGCGTCCAGTCCATCGTCCGCGAGGCGGTCGACAGCATCCGCACCGTGGCCGTCACAATCGACCGGGTCAACGCGGTGGTCGCCTCCATCGCCTCGGCGGTGGAGCAGCAAAGCGCGGCCACCGCCGAAATCGTCCGCAACGTCCAGGAGGCCGCCCAGGGCAACGGCGAGATCACCCGCAACATCGCCGAGGTCTCGGACGCCGCCGGTGCCACCGGCCGCCTGGCCGATGCCATGGCCGACGCCGCCGGCACGCTGAGCGCCGAGGCGGCCGAGCTCAAGCGCGAGATCGGCAGTTTCCTCGCCAAGGTCGCCGCGGGATGACGACGGCGGCCCGGCGCCGCCGGCGCCATACGAACGGGATGGTCAACCCCCATCGGTAGTGCCAGAATGCGCCCCGGGACAGGGGGGCACTATGAGTGAGAGGACGCTACCGCGGATCCGCCTGCGGATCGGCATCGCCGTGATGTTTCTCGGCATCATGCTGCCGTTGACGGGCGTGATGACCGCCGTGCTGTATCGCCAGAACACCCGCCTGGCCTTCGACATGGCCGAGACCGCCATGGACTCGGCCAGCCAGGAGGTGGTGTCCAGCGTCCGCGTGCTGCTGGGCCAGATGGCCCGGGTGGTCGACACCTCGGTGGCGTTCGGCCTGGCCGAGCGCAACAGCCTGCGCAGCGTCGATACCCTGCGTCCGCTGGTCGAGCAGATGGACCAGATCCCCGACATCTACGCCCTGTTCTACGGCTTCGCCAAGGACGGCGCCTTCTACGAGGTCATCCGCGTGCCGGCCGATGGCCGCCCCTTCGGCGCCCGCAAGCAGGTGCCGCCGGCCGGGGCGCGCTATGTGTTGCGCATCATCGACACCATCGAGGGCGAGCGGGTCGACAGCTGGATCTACATCGCCCGCTGGGGCGAAGTGGTCGGCGTCGAGCGCGCCGACGTCGCCAAGTACGATCCCCGCCCCCGCCCCTGGTACAAGGCCGCGCTGGAAACCAAGGGGGTCGCCACCTCGGGCGTGCACGTGTTCTCCAGCCTGGGGCAGCCGGGCATGACGCTGTCGGGCAAGCTGGCCACCGCCGACGGCGAGGTGGTCGGCGTGTTCGGGGCCGACCTGACCACCCAGTCGCTGTCGCGCTTCCTGTCCGAACATGCCATCGGCACCGACGGCCAGGTCTTCATCCTCGACGAGGACGAGCGGCTGATCGGCTATGCCCATCCCGAGAAGGCCATGGCGCTGGACGGCGACCACGTCGACGTGGCCCGCGCCGAGGCGGTCGAGGACCGGCTGGTCGCCGATGCGGTCCGCCTGCGCCGCAACCTGGGCGATCGCTTCCGCGCCGAGATGGGCGACACCGGCGGCACCTATCTGGTGGCGTTCTCGCGCTTTCCGGAAGCCTTCGGCAAGCGCTGGACCATCGGCGCGGTCGGCAACGAGAACGAATTCATCGGCGCCCTGCGCCGGGCAAGCTTGATGATCGTGCTGATCGGCTCGGCGTTCCTGGGCCTGGCCTCGCTGGCGGTGCTGTGGGCGTCGCGGCTGCTGACCCGGCCCATCCAGGCCCTGACCGAGGAAGCCGAGGCCATCCGCCGCTTCCAGCTGGACGGCGAGGTGGACGTGCGCTCGGCCATCGCCGAGGTCCATACGCTGGCCAACGCCATGGGGGCGATGAAGGGCGCGCTGAAGAGCTTCGGCACCTACGTGCCGCGCGACCTGGTGCGCGAGATCGTCGCCGCCGGCACCCCCACCGAGGTCGGCGGCCAGCGCCGGCAGCTGACCGTGCTGTTCACCGATCTGGCCAATTTCGCCGGCAGCACCGAGGCCCTGGCCCCTGAACAGGTCATGGAGCGGCTGTCCACCTACCTGCAGGCCATCGCCCAGGTGATCGAGGACAGCGGCGGCATCGTCGACAAGTTCATGGGCGACGGCGTCATGGCCCTGTGGAACGCCCCGCTGCAGTTCGAGGACCACGTGGCCCGCGCCTGCCATGCGGTGCTGGGTGCGCGTGCCGCCACCGCCGCGCTCAACGTCTGGCTGGCCGCCGAGGGCGAGGCGCCGCTGTTCACCCGCTTCGGCCTGCACACCGGCGCCTGCGTGGTCGGCAACGTGGGATCGCGGGAGCGCATGCAGTACACGGCGCTGGGGTCCACCGTGAACCTGGCCTCGCGCGTCGAGGCGCTGAACAAGCGTTTCGGTACCGAATGCCTGGTCACCGGCGCGGTCGAGGAGGTGGTCCGCGGGCAGTTCCTGCTGCGCCCGCTGGGGCCGGTGGTGGCCTTCGGCACCAGCGCGCCGCTCGAGCTGTACGAGCTGGCCGGCGAGGCGGGATCCGAACCCGCGGCCGCCCTGTGCGCCGACTGGGCCGAACCGTTCGCCGCCTGGCGTGCGCACGACTGGGCCGCCGCCGCCACCGCGTTCGAGCACTTCCTGGCCGGTCGCCCCGACGACGGGCCCGCCCGCCTGCTGCTGGCCAAGGCACGGGAATTCCAGGCCGATGCACCGGCTCCCGGCTGGGACGGGGCCCTGCGGTTCGATGCCAAGTAGGAGCGCCGCCATGCCCACCCTTCTTCTGTTGCTGGCGGCCGTCGTGGCCTGTCTTGCTCCCGATCGCGCCCAGGCGGACGGTCCCCGCATCATCGTGCTGGCCCACACCCAGGTCCAGGATGCGGCCGCCGATCCGGCGGCGGCCATGGCCTCGGTGTTCAAGCGCCAGGTCGAGCAGGCCACCGGTGGCGCCGTGCGTGTCGACCTGTTCCCCGAGGGCATGGTCGGCGGCAACCGCGAGATGGCGCGGCTGGTAGGCGCCAACACCATCCAGTCCGCCCTGGTCACCGTCGGCGGCGTCACCCCGGTGTACCCGCCGCTGGCGGTGGTGCAGATGCCGTTCGCCTTCGATTCGGCCGACGCCGCCTATGGGGTCTACGACGGGCCGTTCGGGCGGCGCCTGGCTGCCGAGATCGAGGCCCATACCGGCATGGCGGTGCTGGGCTTCGGCGACAGCGGCGGCTTCCACGTCATCACCAACTCGCGCGGGCCGGTGCATGGGGCCAAGGACCTGGCCGGGCTGAAGCTGCGCACCATTCCCGGCGCCGAGGTGATCGACGCCATGATCCGCGCCTTCGGCGCCACCCCGGTCCGCGTCGGCTCGCGCGAGGAGCTGACCGCCCTGGCCAGCGGCATCGTCGACGGCCAGATGAATCCGCCCATGGTGCTGCTCAACCGGCGCTACGACCAGGTGCAGCGCTACGTGACGCTGACCAACCACCTGTACCTGCCCTATGTGTGGCTGTTCAATCGCCAGGCCCTGGACGAGCTGCCGTCCGAACACCGCCAGGCGGTCCGCGCCGCCGCCACCGCGGCCATCGCCGCCGGCCGGGCGCTGTCGCGCCAGGGCACCGAGGGCGGGCTGCCGGCGCTCTACCGTCGCATGGAGGTGGTCACCCCCACCCCGGCCGAGCGGGCGGCGATGAAGGCCGCGGTCCAGCCCGCCGTCCGCGCCGCCATCGCCAAGACCCTGGGCGACGACGGCATCCGCCTGCTCGACGACTTCCTGGCGGCCGCCAAGGGTCGCTAGGCTCGGTCAGCAGGGGAATCGCCCCCGTTGCACGTACAGCGTATTGGCCAGGATAGCGCACAAGCCGCCAATCACCGCCCCGACAGTGTTGGCCCTACTTCTTCTTGCTGTTGTCGCGATAATAGGTCTCGACCACGTTTGCGGCCTCGGCGAAGGCGCCGTCCCACTTATCCTTGGGCAGTTCGGCCGGCTTGGGGCAGTCCTTGCCGCCGCTCAGCGCGCACCGGGTGCGGTGCAGGCCGTAACCGGTCGGCCAACGCACATCGTAGCCAACGTTGTCACGCACCTTGCGCGCCAGACCAATGCCGGTGGCGACGGCCTCGGCCGCCTCGCGGGGATGCTTCTGCAGCAGGGCAAGCAGCTGCTGGGTGCCTTCGTCGCCGCCCAGCACGAAGGCCCGCTTGAAGAACGCCTCGTTGTTGACGATTTCGGCGCGACCGCTTTCATCGGCGAAGCGCAGCGCGTCGTACCATCCCAGCGTGGCCATGGCCGAGACCATTTGCAGCAGCTCCTTCATCTTGGTGCTGCCATCCTTGGGCACGTAGAAGGCGCCATAGAGGTCCATCGCCTCCATGGGGGTGAAGGACAGCGGGGCCTTCTCGAAACTGGTCAGCCGGTCGTCGATGACCTTGAGCGCCTTCGCATCGGACTGGTCGCCGTTGTTGGCGTTCACGACATTGAAGGCGCGGGCGAATTCGGCCCGGCGGACCTGCCATGCCTGGGGCTCGACATGCACCTCGACAGTCGACGGTGACGGCGCCTTCACGTCCGCCGCCGCCACGGGCAGGCTGACCAGGATCGCTGCCGCGACAACCGCTGACACTCTAGCTTTCATTGCTTCCCCCTTCGGCCAAGAGGGGAGCATTGTTGCATCGATTAGATGCAGCTAATAGCAGGTGTTGACCCTAGGAGCGGGGTACGGCCCCATCGACGAAACGTGGCGTGCCCGGAAGCATGACGCGGCGGTGCGGTCGTAGCGCCCAAGTGGGAAAGCTCCTATTATCTCTGCGCCGGGAAAAGTAGGCAAACCGGCGGCAATGGGCGAAACGTAGGGGGCATTCACTCATGCCTGTCATCGGAAAACTGCTCTCATTTTTTGGAATTGCCGGCGCCCTGATTGGAGGCGCGCTTGGCATTCTATTCATGTTGTGGACCAACGAGGGGTCGGCCTTTCTCTTCTTTTTCCTGGGGCTGCCCGCAGCCGCTACTGGAACAGCATGCCTGCTCGGCCGAGGGATCATATGGGCGCTGGCAAAGCCATCCGCCGAGGGCAGCCATGACGGGCTTACTCCTGATCAGCGGCAACTAAGAGATTCGCAGGAATTTACGAGGAACCGGTCAGGCCTCAGCCCTTGACCGCCACACCCCGGCCACTCCGCGCACAAGGGCGCCAATCTTCAAGATGGCGAATATGGGCGCAAAGCAGGTGACCTTCAGGCCACGCGGCGCGGTAACCTGACAGTTCGGAAAAACCCGCTTGGCGTCCCGGAGAGGACTCGAACCTCCGACCCACAGTTTAGGAAGCGGTTCGAATGGGGCCCGGAATTTGGCGGAAAACCGCCAATTCCCCCGTTCGCTCAATAACTTAGCCACTGACAATCATTCCCCGACGCGGACAGAGAATTTCTCATGTTTCCGCAGCCGCTGTCCCCATTGTGTCCCCAGTGTCACAAGTAGTCGCAAGAGTACATGGCCGCGCATGCACACCATGTTGGTAATGCGGCATTTCGGTAAAGCGGCAATGCCCGCAAGCGCGCAAAGGCGCAAGCACGCAAGCGCACGAAGTCAGCAGCGTTAGTACAAACACACTGCCCGGCGCGTGTACACGCACTTTGCTTGGCAATTTTGTTATTGACAGCTATTTGGGCGCCAGTGCATGACTAGACATGCCCGCAAGGGACAGTGGGTTCCGTTTTCGGGGGTGCTATGTCCGCCGTGGAATACATGGGGTTGGCCGCGTTGGCCCTGCTCCTCGGCCGCTCAAAAGCGACCATACTCAAGGATCGGGTGCGCAATCCGAGTGCGGTACCGCCAGCAATACGGCTGCCCTCCACTCGCACCCTCCTGTGGAGGCGCGATTGGGTCGACGCCTGGCTGGCCGAGCACGCTGAGCACAACCAGACGCAGCCGACCGCGCCGCGTCGTGGCCGGCCACGCAAAAGCTAAAAATGGAAAAGGCGGAGGGTTGCAGCCCTCCGCCTTTTTTGCACGCGTAGGACGCTGCACGCAAGGGTGCAGGCCCAGAGGCGGCTCCAGCAAGCCCCGACTCTAGGCCAACTCACCCCAGCAGAGCAAGGGGGGCCTCGCCTCCCGACGCCCGAGCTTTGCGTGTTGCGATCGTGGAGGGGGTCTGAATGCGACCAATCGGAGCGCCACCGGTCCTGCCGATCTTTTTGACGGCTGAGCTCCAGGACGTGGCGCACCTGTCGACGCCTGCCCTCGGCGCCCACTGGCGGCTGACGTACTGGAGCTGGACCCGCAACGGCGCCGGACCGGCTGACGATGACGCTTTGC
>JBLNBU010000060.1:0-4826 GCA_050260215.1 Actinomycetota bacterium | reverse complement strand
AGCCGGCGCCACCGCTTCCAGGCCTTGTCTGCCTCCTCGACCAGGCCGGGGCGGCGGTCGCCGTGCCAGGCGGCCGCCCTGTCGGCGGCGGGACGGGCCGATTTCGGTCCGGCCTCCAGGCGGGCCAGGGCGGTGGCGATGTCGTTGATCCGCCCCAGCGCGTCCTGCAGTTCGGCCAGGCCGGCGATGAACGGCCGGGCCGCCTTGCCGGGCAGCAGTCCGGCAAAGAATTCGCAGCCGTAGCGCAACTGCTTGCCCAGGATGCGCACCTGGTGCAACTCGTCGGGGGGCAGCCGGGCCAGCCGGCCGTCGCCGGCCTTCATTATCTTGCGGTGGCGCCGGGCCAGCACCTTGGCGGCGAAGGGAACCACCGCACGGGTGGCCGCCTTGGCCACGTTCCACCGTCCGGCCTCGATCCATGCGCCCAAGTCCAGCACCAGCGCGGTGAAGCGCATGGATGCCACCGCATCGCGCGCAGCCGCCATGTCGGCGTCGCGGCGGCGGCGCCAATGGCTGTCGAGCGCCGCCATGGCCCGGTCGCCGGGATGGGCCTCGACCACCGGGGCCAGCATCTCGGTGACGAACACGTCCGCATCGCGGGCCGGGCCCAGGTGGCGCAGCAGCCAGCGGATGTCGTCCAGCGCCTTGGCGGTGGCGGGGCCGTCCACCACCTTGGCGAACAGGCGCACCGCCGAGCGCAGCCGGCGCAGCGCCACGCGCATCTGGTGGACCGCCTCGCCATCGCCGGCCAGCAGCGCCTCCTGGTTGGCCAGCAGATGGGCCAGGCAGGCCCGCCCGATGGCCTGGAAGGCCTGGGCGGCGGTCATTTCCTCGGAAAGGGTGGGCGGACGGGCCTTGACCGGCTGCGGCCCGCGCCCCGCCGCAAGCGCGTAGCCGCGGTCCGACTTCGAGCGCGTCAGCAGGTGCAAAGGCAGGTCTTCGGCCAGCCGGCGGGCCAGGTCGTGCAGGCGGGCAGGGGGGCCGGCCAGCAGTTCCAGTTCGGCCTCGGCGATGGGGCGCCGCGCGTCGCCGGCGACGATCTCGCCCTCGTCCAGGGCCAGTTCGGCGCGCCAGTCCTCTCCCGCCAACATTAGAGTGGTGCGGCGCACCTTGGTCGAGAACACCGGTTGCAGCCGTGCGGAAAGGTCGGGGGCGGCAAGCTCGGGCAGGTTGCTGGCGGCCAGGAAGTCAGTGCCGGGGCGCTCGCCCGTGGCCGGTGACTCCCATTCGCGTCGGGTGAACAGGCCGGCGCTGCGGCTGCCTTCGGTCTTCAGGGTCTGGATGCGCTGGCGTCCCTTTCGGCGGATGCGCAGCGACAGCCCGGCGGCGGCCAGGGCGAGATCGGCGGTGTCGAAGTATTGCGAGACCAGGGTGCGGCTGCGGACCGGGCCTTCGACCAGGACCGCCACGGCCGGATGGCGGCGCAGGCGGGCCAGCACGGCGGGCTCGCAGGCCAGCTTCAGTTCGATCTCGGTGCCGTCCATGGACGCGCCTCCATGCCCCGCCGTCACTGTACCATCGCCCCCGGGCGGCGCAAGACGGCCGCGTTAGTAAAACGTGAACCCAGGACTTCTATTGTTTACGGTCAAGGAAGCGGTAGCCTCGCCACCGCCGCCGGTGTATTGAAGAAGGGCGCGATTCCCCGGGGGAGACGATGACCGCAATTCCCGTACGACGCCTGGCCGCAGCGGTGCTGGCCGCCGTCCTGCTTTCCGGCTGCGCCGCCGCCCTCGACCCGAGGGGATTCACCGAGGATGCCGGCGGACTGCTGCCCAACACCAAGTCGGCCGACCGCGCCATGAGCGCGCTGGCCCGCGGCGACTATCCCAACGCCGAGCGCCATGCCCTGGCCGCGGTGCGCTCCGACCCCAAGGATCCGTACGGCCTGCTCGCCGCCGGCATGGTCTATCAGGCCACCGGGCGGTATGACTTGGCCCGGCAGTACTATCAGGTGATCGTCACCAACCAGTCGCCGGGGCAGATCATGTTGCCCAGCAACGGCGAGATCGCCAGCCGCAACGTCGTCGAGGTCGCGCGCGACAACCTGGCCGCCGTCGACCGACTGACCGGGCGCAGCCAGCCGCGCACGGCCTCCCAGTCCGGCCGGGGCGATCCGTTCGCCGGCATGGTCGGCGACCAGGCGCAGCCGGGCGGGCGCGCGGTCACCCAGGCCGAGAGCAACGTCATTGGCCGCTTCCGTGTGCTGAAAAGGCTGTACGAGGACGGGCTGATCACCCCCGACGAATTCACCCGCCGGCGCAACGCCAATCTGGGCGCGCTGCTGCCCTATTCGCACCCGGCGCCGCCGTCGGCGGGGCTGGACCGGCCGCTGCCCGGCGACGAGGTGGTGCTCGACCGCATGCGCGCGCTGGCCACGGCGCTGGAGAACCGCGAGATCACCCCGCGCGAGCTGGCGGCCGAGCGCAGCACCATCCTCGATGCCCTGATGCCCGCCGATCCGCGCAAGACCGAAATGCCGGCGCTGCCGCCCAAGGACCTGATCGAGGCCGGCCAGGCGGTCGGGCGGCTGGAACGGCTGCGTGCCATCGGCCTGATCGGCGCCGACGAGATGGCGCGCGAGAAGGACGCGGTCGAGCGCGGCCTCGACGGCACCCTGGCCAAGGCGCCGGTGTCGGGAACCACCACCGGCCTGCGCCAGGGCAAGAACGGTAACGGCAAGGGGCCAAGCTACGCCAAGGCCGGGCAGGGGGTGGCGCTGGCCACGCTCAAGACCGAGGCGGCGGCGCGGTCCACCTGGGAAAAGGTCAAGGCCAAGTTCCCCGAACAGCTGGGCGGGCTCGAGGGCTCGGTCAAGCGTGTCGACCTGGGCGAGCGCGGTGTGCGCTGGAAGGTCCTGGCCGGCCCCCTGGGCGGGCCCGAGGACGCCCGCGCGCTGTGCAAGACCCTGAAGCTCCACCGCCAGGCCTGCGACCCGGCCCCATTCGAGAAGGCGGTCAACTGAGCGGCCTCCCCAATCTTGTCCCGGAATAATTGCTGAAGTACGATCCACCTCGTCATTAATAGGGGTGGGGCTCGTGCTGTGGCGGAGATGAGTGTCGGCGACCTCGCCGAGCAGCTGAAGGATAACGGGCCGGGCGGATGTGTTCTGCTGACCGGCGCTGGGTGCTCGGTGAGCGCGGGCATCCCTTTGGCAGCCAAGATCGCAGCTTAGGTCCGGGAAAAATATCCCGGTGTCGCCAAGCGGGCGGCCGATGCCTCCTATCCGAGCGTGATGGCGGCCCTGCCTCCCGATTTCCGCCACGAGGTGGTCGGAAAGTTTGTCGACGAGGCCAAGATCAACCCCGCCCACCTCTATATCGGGCAGTTGATGTACAAGGGGTACGTCGACCGGGTGCTGACCACCAATTTCGATCCGCTGGTTGCCAAGGCCTGCGCGATGTTCAATCGCTTCCCGGCTGTCTACGACATGACCGGGCAGGAGGACTACATCGCGTGGCGGGTCGGCGATCTCGCCATCTTCCATCTGCACGGGCAGCGCAACGGGTTCTTCCAGGCCCACACCGACGAGGCGGTCAATGCGCTCAGACAGCGGCTAAATCCCGTCTTCGTCGATAGTGCCAACAGCAGAACCTGGGTGGTCGTCGGCTACAGCGGAGAGAACGATCCCGTCTTCAAGTATCAGCTGGCGACCATGCCCGAGTTTGGCCGGCACCTTTACTGGGTGCTGAATGGCGACCAGATCCCACCGCACCTGAAGGAATTCGCAGCGCGCGAATCAGTGCACTTCATCCTGAACCAGGACGCCGACAGTTTCTTCGAGAACCTGGCGACAACCATGGGGATCGGGCGCCCGCCGGTGATCTACGATCCGGCGGCATTTCTCGCCGAAGTTCACAGCTCGATCCTGATGCCCGACGGCGCTGCCGCCACGCCTTTGACCGGCGTGGGGCTGTGCGGGGCCGATCCCGATACCGATTGCGAGCACCGTGCCGGACTGGGCGATGCTGCTTCCATGAAGGGAGACGCGTCCGACATGGAGTTGGAGGCAAGGGTCGCCGCCCTCGCGTTGGCCGAGGATCTCAAGGGCATCATCGAACTCGGCGGCGCCATCATCTCGTCGAACTGCGCGACAATGAGAAGTCACCTTGCCTGGGCTCACTGGATGCTGGGCGACATCAAGGATGACCAGTCCCGGCGGGCGCGAGTGGATGATCGAGATGCGCTTCTCGACCAGGCCATCGCCCACTACCGCGCCGCCGTCAACGTCGACGAACGGTGCGGGCGCGCCCACAGCCTGTGGGGCATTGCCTTGGCCCGCAAGGTCAAGATCCTCCGAGGGCGAGATCGCTCCGCGCCGATCACGGCCATGGCCGACGAGGCCGTTGCCAAGGCCAAGCTAGGGGCCGAGTACACGCCATCGCTCATTTACAACCTGGCCTGCGTCTACGGGCTGATCGGCGATCTCGACAACCAGAAGGCCACCTTCATGGAAGCCCACAGCAAAGGCTTGCTGCCGCGCAAGGAGGTGTTGCTGGCAGATCCCGATGTCGTGGTGCTCAAGGCCGAGGAATGGCTGGTGGACATCCTGGCCGACATGGAAGGGTGATCCGAGGGGGGGGCCTTGCGGCCGATACCGGTTCCGGCTATATTGGGAATTCGCCCGCCGCGGTGGGGCCGAACCGGACACGGGTCGGAACGACGTTTCGGGCGATCAGAGATTTTTTGGTTTGACAGGTGCCGGCGCTGTTGGGTATAAGCCGGCCTCCCGACGCGAGGAACTCGCTGGCGGGGCGGTCCTGAGGGGCCGGTGAGGCTGGGTTCTCCGGTCTCTGCTGTTTGACAAGTGAAGAAGACAGGAAGGGATG
>JBLNBU010000059.1:0-38284 GCA_050260215.1 Actinomycetota bacterium | reverse complement strand
GCTTGGTGGTGAAGAACGGGTCGAAGATCTTGGCAACCGTGCCCGGGGCCATGCCGCTGCCGGTGTCGGCACAGCTGATCTCGACATGGGCCAGGGTGTCGTCGAGATGGCCCAGCGGGTTGTGGGCCGCCGCCTCGGGGGCCAGCGGCCGTCCGGGCTTGCGCTGGCGCTGCGGCGAAAGGGCGCCTGGCGCCATGATGCGCAGAGACAGGGTCAGGGTGCCGTGGCCGCCCATGGCGTCGCGGGCGTTGTTGGCCAGGTTCAGCAGGATTTGGTTGATCAGGCCGCTGTCGGCGCGGACCACCGCGTGCTCGGCCTCGACCAGGCTTTCGACCTTGACCGAGGGCGGCAGCACCGAGGTGGCGAGCAGCACGAATTGCCGGAATACCGGCACCAGGTCGACGCTGTCCAGCACGTGCTGTTCCTTGCGGCAATAGGCCAGCACGTTGCGGACGATGTCGCGGCCGGTCTTGGCGGCGTCGATGATGCGCTGGACTCGCTGCAGGTTGCGCTCGTCCAGATGGGCGTGGCGGCCGATCATCTCGGCGCCCATCAGGATGGGGCCCAGCATGTTGTTGAGCTCGTGGGCGACGCCGCCGGCCAGCCGGCCCAGCGCCTCCAGCTTCTGGCCCTCCTGCAGCGCCAGTTCCATCTGGCGGCGGTCGTGGGCGGCGCGCGCGATCTCGGTGATGTCCTCGATGAACAGCAGCAGCCACGGCTCGCGCGCATCGGCCGAGGCCGAGAACTGGGTGGCGGTGATGCGCCAATGGCGGCCGTCGGCATCGGGCAGGTGGGGCTCGTAGTCCATGTGGAACGAGGCGCCGGGCGGCGGCGGCTGCTCGACCGCCGAGAAGTGGCGGCGTTCGACGAAGGTGAAGAAGCTGGCCCCCCACAGTTCGTCGTCGCCGCGCCCGCACATGGCCTGCAGTGCCGGGTTGTAGTACTGGATGGAGCCGTCCAGCGCGATCACCGCGATGCCGAACGACGCCGCCGAGAAGGCCAGGCGCAGGCGTTCCTCGCTTTCGCGAAGGGCTTCCTCGCTGCGGGCGCGCTCCTCGACCTCCTCGGTGACGTCGAGCAGGACGCCGTCCCACACCACGGTCTCGTCGCGCCGCCGGGGCCGGGACTGGCCGCGCAGCCAGTGGATGCGGCCGTCGGCGCCCCGCACGCGGGTGTCCTCGCGCACCGGCTCCAGCGTCTGGGCCGAGCGGGCCAGCGCCTCGGACAGCCGTGCGCGGTCCTCGGCCAGCATGGCATCGGCCAGCAGCGAGCGGTCGAGCATGAAGTTGACGGCGTCGTCGCCCAGGATCTCGCGGATGCCCTCGCTGACGTAGGGAAACGAGTAGCCGCCGTCCTCGTCCATGGCCCGCTGGAAGACCACGCCGGGCAGGTTGGTGGCAATCGAGCGCAGGCGGCGCTCGCTTTCTTCCAGCATCATCTCGGTAACCTTGCGCCGCGTCACGTCGCGGCCGATGACGATCAGCGACAGCCGCCCGTCGCGGCGGACCTCGCTGACGGTCATCTCGAAGGGGAAGTGGGTGTCGTCGCTGCGCGTGGCCAGGATCTCCTGACTGCCGCGGGGAAAGCACTGCACCAGTTCGTCGATGCCGCAGGGTTCGGTGTTGCCGCGCGGGCAGGACAGGCCCAGCAGCTCGCCCAGGCAGCGGCCGCGCATGTCGGCCAGTTGCCAGCCGAACATGCGTTCGGTGGCGGCGTTGGCCCATTCGATGCCGTGTTCGCCGACGGTGACGATGCAGTCGTCGGCATGGTCCAGCAGGGTCTGGTGTTCGTACTGGACGCGGACCCACGGGCTGATGTCGTGCCAGACGCCATCCCACTGGATGGATCCGTCGTCGAGCTTCCTCGGGCGCGACGAGCCCCGGAACCAGCGGGTCTCGCCTTGGGCGGTGATGGTGCGGAACGATTCGGCGGCCGGCTCCGAGCCGTGCGCGGACTGGCGGATGGCGGCGACCTGGGTCTCGCGGTCGGCCCAGTGGACGATGTTGAGCGCCCCGCGGGCGCCCACCGTCAACGATTCGGGCGCGACGCCGAACACCTGGGCGGCGTTGGGCGACATCCACGGATAGTGCACGGTCCCGTCGGGCGCCATGACGCGCCGGAAGGCGACGCACGACAGGTCGCCCAGCACGTCGACGAGCGCGGAGGCAGGCGGCGGATCGATCATGGACGGTGGCGTGGCGATGGCAGGGGACCTCCGGACGGCGTTAGTGTAGCATGCGTTTCCCGGGGCGGGCGAGCCCCGGGGTGACGAGGACCAGCGGGGGGGACATGGCCGGGCGCAGCCACGTGGTGGTGATCGGCAACGAGAAGGGCGGATCGGGCAAGACCACGGTAGCCATGCACCTGGCGGTGGGGCTGCTGCGCATGGGCTTCCGCGTCGGCTGCATCGACCTTGACCACCGCCAGCAGTCGCTGGGCCGCTATCTCGCCAACCGGCTGGGCTGGGTCGAACGCACCGGGGTGGCGGTGCCCATGCCCAAGGTCGGCATCGTGCGGCCCTCCGACCACGACCTCAAATCCGAGGCCCTGGCCGCCGAGACCGCCATGCTGGACGGCGCCTTGGCCGAGCTGGACGAGACCTGCGACTTCATCGTCGTCGACTGCCCCGGCTCGGACGTGGCCCTGGCGCGGCACGCCCACACCCATGCCGACACCCTGATCACCCCCATCAACGACAGCCTGCTCGACCTCGACCTGCTGGGGCAGCTCGACCCCATCACCTGGGACCTGAAGCGCGCCGGCGTCTATGCCGACCTGGTGTGGGACCTGCGCCGCGAACGCCGCCGCCGGCATCGCTCGGGCATCGACTGGGTGGTGACCCGCTCGCGCCTGTCGGCGCTGTCGGACCGCAACAAGCTGAAGATGGCCGACCTGCTGCCCCGCCTGCAGCGTGTCCTGGGTTTCCGCCTGGCCGAGGGCTTCGGCGAGCGGGTGATCTATCGCTATTTGTTCCTGTGGGGCCTGACCGTGCTGGACCTGGCCCAGGCCGGCATCGGCATGGAAATGACCAAGTCCCACCAGGCCGCCCGCGAGGAAGTCCTGTCCCTGCTGGCCAACCTGTGGCTGCCCCGGGTCAACGAGCGGCTGGAAAGGGTGTAAGGGGGGCGTTATCCCCTCACCCCGGCCTTCTCCCGCTGGGCGAGGGAGGCCTTGGCTCAGAACAGCTCGTCGTCGCCGTCGGTGCTGTCGTCGCGGTGTTCGGGTTCGCGGCCGTGCAGGGCGTCGACCAGGCGGCGGCGCCAATCGGCCAGGCTGACGCATTCGGACAGGGCGGTGACGGCGACGTCGGTGAAGGGGTCGATGTTGGGCAGGGACAGGCCCAGCGCGGTGGTGTCGGCGGCCAGCTCGGCGTGCTGGCGGGTCAGGGTCGACAGCACCGAGGCCACCTGTTCCAGGCCCTGGCGCGAGCGGTCGGCCGCCTGCAGCTTGTGCACCACCTTCCAGGTCTCGGCCTGCAGCACCCGCGGGTCCTCCCCGGCGGAATCGCCGATGCTGGTCAGCACCGCGGTGGCGCCGTTGGTCGAGGTCTCGAATTCCTGGCCGGTGGCGATGGCCTCGGCGGCGAGGAAGGCGAAGGCTCGCTGCTGGAGCTGCGAGAACGCCTGCCAGCGTGCCAGCAGGTCGAGCATGCGTTGGGTATCGGATTGGCTCATGGATCGGTCCCCGTCATCCGGCTCGGCAGAGCCGTAAGATCTCCTCGGCGATGCGCGACAGCGGCAATTCGCGTTCGACCGCCCCCAGTTCAAATGCGGCCTTCGGCATACCGTAAACTACGCAGCTGCTTTCGTCTTCGCCCAATGTGTTCGCGCCGGCGTTGCGCATCTCCAGCAGGCCCTCGGCGCCGTCGCGGCCCATGCCGGTTAGGATGACCCCCACCGCATTGGAGCCGCAGGCCTCGGCGACGCTGCGGAACAGCACGTCGACGCTGGGCTTGTGGCCGCTGCACAAGGGGCCGTCGAAGGTGTGGGCGACCAGCTGGGCGCCGGAACGGCGGATCGCCAGGTGGCGGTCGCCCGGCGCGATGAAGACGTGGCCGGCGACGATGCGCTCGCCGTCGCTGGCCTCCTTGACGCGCACCGAGGCCAGGCCGTCCAGGCGCTGGGCGAAGCTGGTCGAGAACCGCGGCGGGATGTGCTGGGTCACCACGATGGGCGGCGCGTCGGCGGGCAGGGCCAGGATGACGTCGCGCAGCGCCTCGACCCCGCCGGTGGACGAGCCGATGGCCACCAGCCGGTCGGTGGACTTGTAGATCTGGGTCACCGCCAGCTTGGGCGTGGCCGGCCGCGCGTGGTCGCCCAGCGCGCGCACGCGGGCGCCGGCGGCGGCCTTGACCTTGTCGATCAGGTCCTTGCCCTGGGCGGCCAGCCCGCCCGAGGCGGAATCGGCCGGCTTGCAGAACACGTCGACGGCGCCCAACTCCAGGGCCTTCATGGTCACTTCGGCGCCGCGTTCGGTCAGCGACGATACCATGACCACCGGCATGGGGCGCAGCGTCATCACCTTTTCCAGGAAGGCCAGGCCGTCCATGCGCGGCATCTCGACGTCGAGCGTCATCACGTCGGGGTTCAGGGCCTTGATCTTCTCGCGCGCCACCAGCGGGTCGGGGGCGCTGCCCACCACGTCGATGGCGGGGTCCGAGGACAGGATCGACGTCAGCATCTGGCGCATGAGCGCAGAGTCGTCGACGATGAGGACGCGGATGCGGGCCATGGTCAGCCTCAGGTGAACAATTCGACGTCGCCCTCGACGGGGACGTCCTGCAGACGGGTACGGTAGGACAGTTCGCGGTTGAGCACGGCGCGCTCGACGTCCTTCTTCAGGAACAGCCGGATCACCTTGCCCAGCCGCGGGAAGAAATGGATGCGGCGCGGATGCATTCCCCCTAGGTCCTCGGCGGCGATCTGGAAGCCTTCCTCGCGCAGGTAGCGGCGCACGAAGGCTGAGTTGCGGTCGCCGATGGGCACGGATCCGCCGCCCGACATGCTCGACAGCACGTTGCCGCCGCCGAACACCTTGATTTCCAGCGCGTCGCGCCGGCCGCCGCGGCGCAGGACGTCGTTGATCAACTCTTCCATGGCGTGGTTGCCATAGCGCATGGACTTGTCGACCGGGGCGCCGTCGCTGCCCGATTCGGGCAGCATGAAGTGGTTCATGCCGCCGATCTTCATGCGCGGGTCCCACACGCAGGCGGCGACGCACGACCCCAGCACGGTGACGATCATCTCCTGGCCCGAGGTCGAGACGTAGTGCTCGCCCGGCAGCACCTTGACCGCCATGATCTTGAAGGTGGGGTCGAACCAGCGGCGGCGTTCCGCCTCGTCCGCGTGGCCCCCGATGCCGTCGGCGCGGCTCATTTGATCTTCCTGTAGACGGTCTTGTCGGCCACCTCGAAGCGGTCCGACACCCCGATCAGCGATTCGGCGTGGCCGAGATAGAAGAAGCCGCCCGGCGCCAGCATGTCGGCATAGCGGTTGAACAGGGCGCGCTGGGTCGGCTTGTCGAAGTAGATGGCGACGTTGCGGCAGAAGATGGCGTCGAACTTGCCCTTCATCGGCCACGGCTCGTGCAGGTTCAGCCGCTTGAAGCGGATCAGGCGGCGCAGCTCGTCGCCCATCTGCACCCGGTCGGTGCGGCCGGGGATGCGGCGGATGAAGCGCTTGCGATAGGTCTCGGGGACATTGCGCACCGCTTCGGCGTCGTACTCGCCGGCGGCGCCGCGGGCCAGCATGTTGGTGTCGATGTCGGTGGCCAGGATCAGGGCGTCCCAGGCCTCGGGCTGCTTGAGCACGTCGGCCACCACCATGGCGATGGAGTAGGGCTCCTCGCCCGACGAGCAGCCGGCCGACCAGATGCGGATGCGCGGCCGGCGCGGCTGTTCCGACAGCCGGGGGGCCAGCACGTCGCGGCGCAGCTGCTCGAAATGATGGGGCTCGCGGAAGAAGTGGGTGATGTTGGTGGTGATGGCGTTGACGACGTGCTCGACCTCGTCATGGCCGTCGGGGCCGTCGAGCAGCTCGCAGTACTCGTCGAAGCCCTTCAGCCCCAGGGCGCGCAGGCGCTTGACCAGGCGGCCGCACACCATCTCGCGCTTGTGCTCGGACAGCACGATGCCGGTCTCGCGCGACAGGAAGGAAGCCAGGAAGCGGAATTCCCGGTCGCGCAGTTCGAATTCGCGCGGCGACGTCTCGCTTCGTTGCATGCCCCACCCGGACTCTTCAAATCCCCGCCGGAATGGTTCCGGCGGGGAAGTATATCAGACGATCAGTACCGTTAGAACTCCGCCCAGTCCCCGTCGTCGCCCGAAGCAGCCTTGGCCTTGGCCGGCTTGGGGGCGGCGGCGTGCTCCTGGCCGCCCTCGGTCTTGTGCAGCTTGGCTAGGTGAGAGCGCTCGGACGACTTGGCGGCCGGCTTGCCGGCGGCCTTGGCGGCGGGCTTGGTCGCCCGCGAACGGGCCGGCCCGGCGCCGGCGGCGGTGCTGGTGCGGTCGCTGGCGATATGCTGGACGTCGTCGGCCAGGCGGTCGAGACCCGAGAGCACGTCGGTGGCAATGCGGTCCATTTCCGACAGCGCGGTGTCGCGGCCGGCACTGTCACCAGCTGCGTGGCAGGCCAGCGCCCGCTTGCCGGCCTCGTGGACCTTGCGGTGCGGTTCCAGCAGTGCGCCGTAAGCCGGGCTTTCCTTCACCGCCGCTTCCGAACAGCTGTCGTACCACTTGCCCAGGCGGCAATTGTGGTGGTCGGGCAGCTTGTCGGCAGTCAGGTTGCCTTTGCCGGCCACTGCGTCGCGTACCGACTGGCGAAAGTTGTCGTGGTCGCCCTTGGTGCTGCGGATCAGCGTCACCTGGTGGATCAGGCCGCGCTGCGAGTTGGCGTCGGTCAGGAAGAAGCCCATCTGCTGTTCCAGGCCGGCCGCCGCGTCGGACAGCGCCTGGGCCGCCGCGGCCGACTCCTCGACCAGGGCGGCGTTCTGCTGGGTCATCTCGTCCATCTGGGTGACGGCGGCGTTGACCTGGTCGATGCCGCTGGCCTGTTCCTGGCTGGCGGCGGCGATCTCGGCAACGATGTCGGCGACGCGCTTGACGCTGCCCAGGATGTCGTCGAGCGTCTTGCCGGCGCCCTTGACCAGGTCGGCGCCCATGCGCACCTGGGACGAGCTTTCGGCGATCAGGCCCTTGATCTCCTTGGACGCCTGGGCGGAGCGCTGGGCGAGGTTGCGGACTTCCTGGGCCACCACGGCGAAGCCCTTGCCGGCGTCGCCGGCACGCGCGGCTTCCACTGCGGCATTCAGGGCCAGCAGGTTGGTCTGGAAGGCGATCTCGTCGATCATGCCGACGATGTCCTCGATCTTCTGGCTGGACGCCTCGATGCGGCCCATGGCCGAGATGGCGTCCGACACCACCTGGCCGCCGCCGGCCGCCACCTCGCGGGCACCGGCCGCCAGCTGGTTGGCCTGCTGGGCGTTGGCGGAGTTCTGGCGCACGGTGGCAGCCAGCTCTTCCATGGACGCGGCAGTCTCTTCCAGGCTCGATGCCTGCTGCTCCGAGCGTTCGGACAGATCGACCGAACCGGCCGCCACTTCGCTGGCCGAGGTCGAGATCTGCGACGCGGCGTGGTTGATGTTGGTGACGATGTCGAGCAGCTTGGACGCCGTCGTGTTGACGTCGCCCTTCAGCCGGTTGAACACGCCCTCGTAATTGTTGGTGACCCGCTTGGTCAGGTCGCCCTCGGCGACGGCGCCCAGCACCGACGCCACGTCGGACAACGCGGTGTTGGTCATGGCCAGCAGGTTGTTGATGCCGTCGCACAGGGTCAGCAGGAAGCCGTCCTTGCCGGCCAGGTCGATGCGGCGGTCCAGGTCGCCCAGGCTGGCGGCGCGGGCCACTTCGGCCACTTCGGCGACGATGGCCGCCTCGCGGGCGCGCTGCTCTTCCTCGGCCTTGCGTTCGGCTTCCTCGCGGGCCTTCTGCTCGGCCTCCATGCGCACCTTATCGATGGCGTTCTGCTTGAACACCTGCACCGCCTTGGCCATGTCGCCGATCTCGTCGTGGCGATCGAGCGCCGGCACGGTGACCTCGAGCTTGCCCGACGCCAGTTCGCCCATGGCGCTGGTCATGGCGTTGATGGGCACCAGGATGGCGCGTGCGATGATCCAGGCGAAGGCGACGCCCAGCAGGGTGGCCAGGGTGGACAGCACCGCCGAGGTGGTCTTCTGGGTGCCGGCGGTCTCCTGGACCTCGGCTTCCAGCTTGTCGAAGGTCTCGAGCTGGGACTTCTTGACGTGGGTGGCCAGGTCGCCGAACTGGTTGGCGACCTCGGCGTTTTCCTTGGCGACGATGCGGTTGATCTCGGTAACCACCACGGCGACGTCCTGGGTGGCCTTGGCGTATTTCAGGACCAAGGTCATGGCGTTGTCGATCATCTGCCGGGTCTGGGCATCCTTGGTCAGGGCGCGCACGTCCTTGGCGGCGCCCTCGACCTTGTCGGCCTCGACCTTGACCTCATCGATCTGCGCCTTGTCGGCGGTGATCAGGAACTTGTTGGCGGCCAGCCGCATCAGCATCAGGCGTTCCTGGACCTGGCCGGCTTCCGCCGCCAGCTCGAACTCCTTGCGGGCCATGGCGCTTTCGATGATCGCGGTGATGTCCTTGCGCGCGGTCAGGCCGAGGACGTTGAGCTCCTCGTTGACCAGCTTGTCGCGCTGGGCGCGCAGCACCACCAGCTTCTCGACGTTGGCGTAGTACTTCTCGAGCAGGACCATCATCTGCTCGAGCGCCGCCTTGCGCTCGGCGGTGGTGGTCGCGGCGATGGCGTCGCCGATGTCCTTCTTCAGCGCGCCGTGCAGTTCGGTGACGCGGGCCATGGCCTTGTCGTCGCCGCTCGAGCCGGTGAAGATCAGCACGTTGCGGCGCAGGCCGACCACGTTGCGTTCGATGGTCTGCACGCGGACGGCGTTTTCCGACACGTGACCCAGCTGGAAGATGCTGGAATTGACCGAATTGAAGCCAATGAAGGCCATGGAGCCGACGATCAGCAGGAAGACGATCAGGGTGGAGAAACCGCCCCAGATGCGGTTTTTGACGGTCAGGGTCATGGTCGAATACCCCCCAAAGGCAATTCAGTCAGGCGGCGACGTTTTCGTCGGCAAGATCGAAGGCGAAGACACGGTCGAGGTCGAGCAGCGCCACCATGCGCCCATCGACGGTGACCAAGCCGGTCAGGAAACCGGCGGCGGCGTTTTGGTCCAGGTTGGGCACCGGCTGGATGTCCTCGCCGGACACCGCCAGGATGTCGGCGACGGCGTCCACCAGGATGCCGGCAACGCGCGAGCCCACGGCGACGACGATGATGACGTGCCGCGCGCTGGCGTCGGTCGCGCCGCTGCCGAAGCGCGAGCGCAAATCCAGGATCGGCACGATGGCGCCGCGCAGGTTGATGACGCCGCGCATGTAGGCTGGAGTGTTAGGCAACTCGGTGGTGGCCGTCCAGCCCTTGATCTCGCGGATGGCCATGATGTCGACGCCGTATTCCTCGTCGCCGATGGTGAACGAGATGAATTGCCTCATCGTGTTGTCCGACACGTCCGTCTCCTGTTGAACGCAGCCGTGGGCGCAGTCCAGATTAGCTCAGAAGGTGGAAATCTCACCACCCGATTTGTCCTTTGTGCACTTTAGGCGCAAGGCCGCCGATTACTCGGCGGCCAAGTCGTGGACTTCGGGGGCGGCCTGGCGATGCCGGCGTTCCCTTTCGCCGATGGCACGCAAGGCTCCGACGTCCAGGATCAGGGCGACGCGGCCGTCGCCCAGGATGGTCGCCGCCGAGATGCCTTCCACCGGGCGGTAGTTGGCGTCCAGGCTCTTGATCACCACCTGCTGCTGGCCCAGCAACTCGTCGACCAGCACGCCGATGCGGTCGCCGCCCTCGGTCTCGACCACCACCACCAGCCCGCGGGTCGGGTCGGTGAGCGCGTTCCTGACCCCGAACAGCTGATAAAGGCGCACCAGCGGGATGTACTCGCCGCGGATGGTCAGCACGTCGCCGACGTCGACCAGGCTGCGCGCCTGCTGGGTGCTGGGGCGCAGGCTTTCGACGATGTTGGTCAGCGGCAGCACGTAGCGCTGGCCGCCCACCGACACCAGCATGCCGTCCATCACCGCCAGCGTCAGCGGCAGCGACAGGATGAAGCGCGAGCCCTGGCCCGGAGTCGACTGCACCACCACGCGGCCGCCGACGTCCTGGATGTTCTTGCGCACCACGTCCATGCCGACGCCGCGGCCCGACACGTCCGAGACCTTCTCGGCGGTCGAGAAGCCGGGCGCGAAGATCAGCTGGTCGATCTGCTCGTCCGACATCTGGGCGCCGCGGTCGACCAGGCCCTTTTCCACCGCCTTGTCCAGGACACGCTTGCGGTCGATGCCCTTGCCGTCGTCGGACACCTCGATGATGATGCGGCCCGAGCGGTGTTCGGCGCCCAGATGGATGGTGCCTTCGGCCGGCTTGCCGGCGGCGATGCGTTCCTCGGGGCCTTCGATGCCGTGGTCGAGCGAATTGCGGATCAGGTGGGTCAGCGGGTCGGACAGCTGCTCGATGACCGTCTTGTCGACCTCGGTGTTCTCGCCGCTCATCACCAGGCGAGCCTGCTTGCCCAGCTTGGCCGACAGGTCGCGGACCAGGCGAGGGGCGCGCGAGAACAGCGCCTTGACCGGCTGGGCGCGGATGGCCATCACGCTTTCCTGCAGCTCGCGGGTGTGGTGCGACAGCTCCTGCAGGCCCTGGATCAGCTCGGGGTGCGATTCGACCGAGAAATGAGACGCCTGCTGGCCCAGCATGGCCTGGGTGATCACCAGCTCGCCGACCATGTTGACCAGGCGGTCGATGCGATCGAGGTCGACGCGGATCGAGGCGGTGTGCAGGCCGCCGGCACCGGCGCCGGCAGCGCCGGGCGGATGGGCGCCCGCGGCGGCGGCAGGAGCGGCGGCCTGGGCGGTCGGCTGCGCCTGGGGGGCGGCGGCCTGGGCCTCGGCTGCGGCGGCGGGCGCGGGGGCGAACAGGCCCCAGCCGTCGCCTTCCTCGTCGGCGGGAGCCTCGCCGACGGCGTCGACGGTGATCTCGGCGGTGTCGCCGGCCACGAACTCGAACACCTCGTCGATGGCGGCGCGGCCCTTGTCGGTGGTCAGCTCGAAGGTCCACGCCAGATAGGACTGGGTGGCGTCCATCTCGGCCAAGCCGGGCAGGTGCGAGCGGTCGCACTTGATGGTCAGGTCGCCCAGCGCTTCCAACTCGCGGATCATCAGCAGCGGGTCGTTGCCGGTCTTGAGCAGGCCGGCGGCCGGAAGCAGCCGGATCCGCCAGATCGTGCGGCCAGACGCCGCGGCGGCGGGCGCAGCGGCGGCAGGGGCGGGGGCCGCGGCGGGCTTGGCCGCGGGCGCGGCGCCGCCGCTGGTGAGGGCCGACAGGCTGGCCATCAGTTCGGCGCCGTGGTCGGGCGGCAGCGCCGCCCCTTCCTGGGCGGCGCGGACGAAGTCGCCCAGCACGTCGTTGGCGCGCACCAGCAGGTCGGCGACCTGGGGCGTCAGTTCGACCCGGCCCGAGCGCAGGGCGTCGAGCGAGGTCTCGAACACGTGGGCGAAGCGCACCAGCTCGTCGAAGGCGAACGCGCCGGCGCCGCCCTTGATGGAGTGGATGCAGCGGAACACCGCGTGCATGTCCTCCTCGGTGGCGCCGCCGTCGACGAAGCGGGTCAGGGTCTCCTCGGCCGAGGCCAGGAGTTCCGCGCATTCCTCGAAATAGGTCGCCTTGAACCGCGACAGGTCGTAGGACTGGTCCTCGGCCATGGGCTCGCTCCCCCCAAAAAAACGGGTCTAGCCGGTTTACGGGCTGACCTTGGCGACGATCTGCAACAGCTTTTCCTGGCTGAACGGCTTGACGATCCAGCCGGTGGCCCCCGCCGAGCGGCCCTCGTCCTTCTTGGACTGGTCGCTTTCGGTGGTCAGAATCAGGACCGGGGTGCCGGCATACTGGGGCAGGCTGCGGATGCGGCGCACCAGGGTGATGCCGTCCATCTCGGGCATGTTGACGTCGGTGATGACCACGTCGACCTTGGCTCCGCCCTGCAGCTGCTTCAGTGCCGCCACCCCGTTCTCGGCCTCGACCACGGTGTAGCCGGCGCCTCGCAGGGTGAAGGACACCATGTCGCGCATGGTCTTGGAGTCGTCGACGGCCAGAACGCACTTTGCCATGGGGTTCCCCTAGTTCAGGTCAATTTTTCGAGTTCGGCCGCAAGGCCGAGATGGCGGAAAGTCAGGACCATGGCCTCGCTGGGGCCGTCGATCTCGATGTGGCGGGCCGCCGCGGCGAACCCGGCCGCCGCGGCCAGGACCACCTGCACACAGGCGGTGGACAGCCGTTCGACCGCGCCCGCCTTCAGCGCCACCTCGGCCGCGCTGTCGCGGGCCAGGGCGTCGAGCAAGGTGTCGCGCAGGTCGGCTGCCGCCGGCAGATCGAGGACGGCCGGCAGGTCGACCTCCAGTCGACCGTTGACCTCCTTGATTTCCATTCCCCCTCACCAACTTCCCAGTGGACCGGAAAGGCATAATACGGCAAATTCCTGTCCGGAAGAAGGGGCCAAGACAGCAACTCATCGACAATGGCATCGATCACGACCAAGGCCGGACCGTGGAACATGACGGTTTTCGCTTTCGAGGAAAGCGATACCGACAATCCGCTTGGCCGTCTCGCGCCCGACGATGTCGCGCGATTACCATTCGGGGCTGTTGAACTGGACCGCGAGGGACGCGTCGCCGCATACAACGACACCGAACCCGACGACGGGGCCGGGCCGCGCGGCAACATGATCGGTTCGAACTTCTTTTCCGACGTCGCCCGCTGGGCGGCCGGCTCGGTGATCGCCGAGCAGTTCCGCACCGGCGTCGCCTCGGGCGAGCTGAACTCGGTGTTCGACTGCGCGGTGCAGCGCATGCCCTACAAGGTGCGCATCCACCTGAAGATCAGCCCGATCCTGGGGACCTACTGGGTTTTCATCAAGAAGCTGGCCCGCGCGGCGGGCTGATCAGACTTCCGCTGTCCCAGACTTCGTCACCCTCGGGCTTGGGCGAACCGGGCTCGTCACCGCCGCCTTTGCCGTTCCACCTTGCCGACCACGTTGCCCCACAGGTCGTAGTCCTCGGCCGAGTGGACCTTCACGCGGACGATGTCGCCCGGCGCCAGGCCCTCGTGCTCCTCGACGAAGACGCTGCCGTCCACCTCGGGGCTGTCGGCCATGGAGCGGCCGATGGCGCCCTCGTCGTCGACCTCGTCCAGGATGACGTCGATGGTCCGGCCGACCTTGGCGGCGGTGCGGGTGTCGGCGATCTGGCGGGCGGCTTCCATGAAGCGGTTGAACCGCTCCTCCTTCTCGTCCTCGTCGACGTGGCCGGGCAGGTCGTTGGCCGGCGCGCCGGCGACGTTCTCGTACTTGAAGCAGCCGACCCGGTCGAGCCCGGCCTGTTCCAACCATTCCAGCAGGTTCTCGAACTCCGCCTCGGTCTCGCCGGGGAAGCCGACGATGAAGGTCGAGCGGATGGCCAGGTCGGGGACCTGGGCGCGCCAGCGGGTGATGCGCTCCAGCACCTTTTCCTGGTTGGCGGGGCGGCGCATGGCTTTAAGCACGGTTGGGTCGGCGTGCTGGAACGGGATGTCGAGATAGGGAAGGATCTTCCCCTCGGCCATCAGCGGGATGACCTCGTCCACATGGGGATAGGGGTAGACGTAGTGCAGCCGCACCCAGATGCCCAGCTCGCCCAGCGCCGAGGCCAGCTCGGTCAGCCGCGCCTTCACCGGCCGGCCGCGCCAGGTGCTCTCGGCATGGCCGATGTCGAGCCCGTAGGCGCCGGTGTCCTGCGAGATCACCAGCAGTTCCTTGACGCCCGCTTCGGCCAGGCGCTCGGCCTCGCCCAGCACGTCGGCGGCGGGGCGCGACGCCAGGTCGCCGCGGATGGCGGGGATGATGCAGAAGCTGCAGCGGTGGTTGCAGCCCTCGGAAATCTTCAGGTAGGCGTAATGGCGCGGGGTCAGCCGCAGGCCTTCCGCCGGCACCAGGTCGACGAACGGGTCGTGCAGCGGCGGCAGGTGGGCGTGCACCGCCTCGACCACCGCCTCGTACTGGTGGGGGCCGGTGACCGACAGCACCTGGGGATGGATGGCGCGGATGGCCTTTTCCTCGCCGCCCATGCAGCCGGTGACCACCACCTTGCCGTTCTCGGCCACGGCCTCGCCGATGGCTTCCAGCGATTCGGCCCGGGCGCTGTCGAGAAAGCCGCATGTGTTGACGATCACCAGGTCGGCGCCGTCGTAGCTGGACGAGATGTCGTAGCCCTCGGCGCGCAGGCGGGTGAGGATGCGCTCGGAATCGACCAGCGCCTTGGCGCAGCCCAAGCTGACGATGCCCACCCGGGGGGCGGCCTGTGTTTTCTTGGTGTTCATCGGCGGGTATTAGCCACTTCCGCCCGCCCAATGCAAGGGCTCAAGGATTGTAGGAGACGCGCCCCACCCCCGCGATGTCGTATCCCCCCAGTTCGGCGGCGCGCCGGGCGAAGGCGGCGGTGCGGGTGAACGCCAGCAACGTCTGGATCGGCGGGTCGAAATAGTCGCGCCGGCGCACGGCGATGTCGAAGCGTTCGACTGCCAGCGGCACGAAGCCCAGGCGGAACCGCCGCGCGGCGGCCTCGATGCCGATGCCGCAGTCGGCGAGGCCGTCGGCGACCAGGCCGGCCAGGTCGGTCTCGGAACCGACGGGCGGGGTGGCCCAGCGGACCGCCTCGATGTCGGTGCCGTCCTGGGCCAGCAGGCGGTGCAGCAGTGCCTGGGCGCCGGCACCGTCCTGGCGCCGGGCGATGTTCAGGCCCTTGGCCACGGCGTCGGCCGGGCCGGCCAGCCCGTGCGGGTTGCCGTTCGCCACCACCATGCCTTGGGTGCGCCGCGCCCATTCGATCAGCACCACGTCCGAGGGCGCGCGCGCCGCCTTGAGCGCCGCCACGTTGTACTCGCCCCGCTCGTCGACCAGATGGATGCCGGCGGCCACGGCGCGGCCCTCGACCAGCCGGGCCAGCCCTTCGCCGCTGCCCGAGGTCAACAGCGCCAGCTCGCAGCCCGATTCGCGCACCGCCCAGCCCAGCAGCATGTCGTGGCTCCCGGCGATCACCGGCGGCGGGGCGCCGACGCCGGGGGCGGCGTATTCCACATGGGCCATCAGCCACTGGTCGACCAGGCGGCGCGGGAACAGCCACTTGCCGGTCACCCGCACGCAGGGAATGCGGCCGTCGGAGGCCAGTTCGTAGACCTTGCGCTCCTTCAGCCGCAAATAGTCGGCGACCTCGGCGGTGGTCAGGTAGTCGGACATCTGCGCATTCCCGCAAAAACCTGCATGAATTCCACTCTTACCTCGGTTGCGCGGAGAATGCAAAATAACGCCCATGTTGGACCTGTCCGCCGCCTTCTCGACTGCGCTCGCCCTGGTGATCGGGCTCGACCCCGAGCTGATCTCGGTGGTGCGACTGTCGCTGCTGGTGTCGGGCAGCGCGGTGGTGCTGGCTGCCATCATCGGCCTGCCGGCCGGCGCGCTGCTCGCCCTGGTGTCGTTTCCCGGCCGCAACGCGGTGGTGGTGGCGGTCAACGCCTTCATGGGGCTGCCGCCGGTGGTGGTGGGCCTGGCCATCTACCTGTTGCTGTCGCGCGCCGGGCCGCTGGGGCCGTTGGGCCTGCTGTTCACGCCTGCCGCCATGGTGGTGGCGCAGACGGTGCTGGTGTTGCCGATCATCATGGCGTTGTCGCGCCAGGTCTGCGTCGACCTGTGGGAGGAATACGGCGAGCAGCTGCGCTCGCTGGGGGCGGGGCGGGCCCAGGTGGTCGCCACCTTGCTGTGGGACGGCCGCTTCAGCCTGACCACGGCGGTGCTGGCCGGCTTCGGCCGGGCGGCGGCCGAGGTGGGCGCGGTGATGATCGTCGGCGGCAACATCAAGGGGGTGACGCGGACCATGACCACCGCCATCGCGCTGGAAACCAGCCGCGGCGACCTCGCCCTGGCCCTGGGGCTGGGGCTGGTGCTGGTGACGTTGGTGGCTGCCGTCAATGCCGCCGTCTTCGTCATCGGCCAGTCGGCGCGCCGCCGCATGGGGGCGCCATGAGCGAGATTGAGACCATCCTGCCGCTCGAAATCGACGGGCTGGGGTTCTCGGTCGGTGGCAAGGTGCTGCTCGACGGGGTGTCGGCGCGGCTGGAAGCCGGCACCCGCACGGTGGTGATGGGCCCCAATGGCGCCGGCAAGAGCCTGCTGCTGCGCCTGTGCCACGGCCTGCTGGCCCCCACCCGAGGCGCGGTGCGCTGGGGCGGCGCCAGGGTGGCACTGCCCGACCAACTGGTACGCCGGCGCCAGGCCATGGTGTTCCAGCGCCCTGTGCTGCTGCGCCGGTCGGCCGAGGCCAATGTCCGCTACGTGCTGGCGCTGATGGGGGTGCCGCGTGCCCGGCGCCGCGCCCAGGCGTTCGAGGCGCTCGACCGCTTCGGCCTGGCGCCTCTGGCCGGCCGGCCGGCGCGGGTGCTGTCGGGCGGCGAGCAGCAGCGCCTGGCGCTGGCGCGTGCCTGGGCGGCCGGTCCCGATGTGCTGTTCCTCGACGAGCCCACCTCGGCGCTCGACCCGGCGGCGACGCTGGCGGTCGAGATGGCGGTCCACGAGTTCCACGCCGCCGGCACCAAGGTGGTGATGACCACCCACGACCTGGGCCAGGCCCGCCGCCTGGCCGACGAGGTGCTGTTCCTGTCCCGCGGCCGCCTGGTCGAGCATGCCCCGGCGGCCGCCTTCTTCCACTGTCCCGCCAGCGCCCAGGGGCGCGCCTTCCTTGCAGGAGAACTGATGTGCTGAAGCGTATCGCCCTGTCCGCAGCCCTGCTGCTGTCCGCCGTCGCCGCCCAGGCCGAGGAGAGGTTCATAACGCTCGCCTCGACCACGTCCACCGAGCAGTCGGGCCTGTTCGCCGCCATCCTGCCGGCCTTCGAGAGGGAC
The DNA here is from genome assembly GCA_050260215.1 of Actinomycetota bacterium. Lineage (GTDB taxonomy): Bacteria > Pseudomonadota > Alphaproteobacteria > Rhodospirillales > Magnetospirillaceae > JBLNBU01. The sequence goes on along the minus strand of JBLNBU010000059.1, from coordinate 21,212 downwards.
ACCGGCATCAAGGTCCACGTGGTCGCCGTCGGCACCGGGCAGGCCTTGAAGCTGGGCGAGCGCGGCGACGCCGACGCGCTGCTGGTCCACGACCGGGCCGGCGAGGACAAGTTCGTCGCCGAGGGCTTCGGCATCGACCGGCGCGACGTCATGCACAACGACTTCGTCGTCGTCGGCCCCGCCGCCGACCCCGCCCGCATCAAGGGCGTCGCCGACGTCGCCGAGGGCTTCCGCCGCATCGCGGCCGCCAAGGCGCCGTTCGCCTCGCGCGGGGACGATTCGGGCACCCACCGCATGGAGCTGCGCCTGTGGAAGGCGGTCGGCGTCGACGTCAAGGAGCAGGGCACGGGCTGGTACCGCGACCTCGGGTCGGGCATGGGGCCGACGCTGAACACGGCGGCCGGCATGGGCGCCTACACGCTGGCCGACCGCGGCACCTGGGCCAGCTTCAAGAACCGCCAGGGCCTGACCATCCTGCTCGAAGGCGATTCGCGACTGTTCAACCCCTATGGCAGCATCCTGGTCAATCCCGAGCGCCATCCCGGCGTCAAGGCCGAGTTGGCCCGCCATTGGCACCAGTGGCTGACCGGCCCCAAGGGCCAGGCCGCCATCGCCCTGTTCCGCATCGGGGATGAACAGCTGTTCTTCCCCGACGCGAAGTAAGGGGGCCTTACTGCGCCTGGCGCATGTCCAGGTAGCGCCGGGTGATGTCGGGGATGCGGGTCGACAGCCATTCGACGGCGTGGGCCTTTTCCTCGGCCATGCCCTGGAACAGCGACATCAGGCTGGCCTCGCCCTCGTGCTCGGCGGCGGCCGCCAGGGCGCGGAAATTGGCGACTTCCCACGCCTCGTAGGCCAGCGTGGTCACCGCCTGCTTGACCACCTCGTCGGGCGAGGAGCCGGCGGTCCAGGCCTGCAGCTTGCCCGCCGCCTTGGTCACCAGGTCTTTCAGCGTCGACGGATCCTCGCCCAGGGCTTCCAGCTGGTCGTCGATGCGCTTGGCGTTGTTGCGGGTCAGCTCCAGCTGCTGGCTGAAGGCGGTCTTCAGGTCGGGGAAACCGTCCAGGCTGTCAACCTGGGACTCGTAGTTGTTGACGGCGGCGCTTTCCATCGCGTGGGCGTCGCGCAGCCATTCGGTCATGATCTCACGGGTGTCGGCCATGTTCGCCTCCGCTGGTGTTGATGCCGACACCAACGGATAAGCCCCTAGGGCAGTTCGCACAGAACCCTGAGACCCAGCACGTAGCTGAATTCGCCGGCCCGCTGGCGGGCGCGCGCCGCCGGGCGCGACATGGGCGCGAAATAGTACCAGGAACCGCCCTTGATGACCCGCTCGCTGCAGGTGCCTGCCGGCGGGGCCTCGGCGTGGCTGGCGGTCCAGCAGTCGCTGGTCCATTCCCACACGTTGCCGGCGGTGTCGTAGAGGCCCCACGGGTTGGCGGGCAGGCTGGCCGCCGGCTTGGTGCCGTAGTTCTCGGTCTCGCCCTCCAGGCAGCCGCGGCAGACGGCGTGGCCAAGCCCGGCGTCGTCGCCCCACCAGTAGGCGGAGGCGGTGCCGGCGCGGGCTGCGTATTCCCACTCGGCCTCGGTGGGCAGCCGGCAGGTACGGCGGGCCTTGGCCCCGATCCAGGCGGCAAAGGCGCGGGCCTCGTCCCAGGTGACGTTGACCACCGGCCGCTTGCCGCGGCCCCAGCCGTGGTCGTCGGGGGTGCGGCGGCAGGCGCCGGCCTGGACGCAGGCCTGCCACTGGTCGAAGGTGACCTCGGTGCGCATCAGGGCGAAGGGCCTGTCGATGGCCACCTCGCGGGCGGGGCGCTCGTTGGGAAACGGGCTGGCGTCGTCGCCCATGACGAACCGGCCGGCCGGAACGACCACCATCGGCGGGCAGTCGGCGCAGGCGGAAAAGCTTTTGGGCTCGGCGGCGGCGGGCAGGGCGGCCAGCAACGCCCAAGCCGTCACCCCCGCGAAGGCGGGGGTCCAGGAGTCGCGGGAAAGCCGGCGGATCACCGCGCGTGCTCGGGCCATCCGAAGCTGCAGTCGGCGGCCTGCTGCTGGTCGTCCTTGGGCCGGAAGAAACCCTCGACCGCGGCCCAGGCGGCGGTGGCGGCACCGGTGTGGTCGGGGAACTGGCCCATGGGGGAATGGATGGACACCGCGAGGTAGGGCCCCACGTCTTCGACCTCGCCGACGGTGAAGGTCTCCTCGCCGCGCGGCAGCACCACCTTGCGCCGGGTGCCGGGCTGGGAGCCGGCCAGGGCCTCGGGCGCCGGCGGCAGCATGATGAAGTTCATGAACCACGGGGTCACCAGCACGCCGGCCAGCCACTCGCCCAGGCGGCGGAAGCCGACCGCCTCGACACCCAGTTTGGCGTTGTAGAGGGCCAGGTCGCGCATGCGCTCGTCGCCGATGCGCCGAAAGGTCGCCACCAGGCGGTCGACCCGCGCGGCGTCTTCGGGGGAAAGGGGATTGGCCATGCGGTCTCCGGTGATTTCGGGTGGGCGGCTGCCATCCTAGCGGCCGGGGACGGGTAGGTGCAACCGCCCTCCGTATGAGGCCGGGCCTGCCACCTTCGCGTTGCCAAGGCGGGCCGCGATCGGGTACACGAAGGCCGGCCCCATTCCAAAGGCGAGGTCAGCCGATGTCCTACAAGCGCGTAACCCTCACCCACTTCCTGCTGCAGGAGCAGCGCCGCCTCGGTCGCTCCGGCACCTTCACCGCGCTGATGCAGGACATCATCTTCGCCTGCAAGATGATCTCGCACGAGGTCAACCGCGGCGCGCTCGCCGGCAACCTGGGCGTCGCCGGTTCCGAGAACGTCCAGGGCGAGGAACAGAAGAAGCTGGACGTGCTGGCCAACGACATCTTCCTGCACATGAACGGCCTGGGCGGCACCTATGCCGCCATGGCGTCGGAAGAGCTGGAAGACGTGCACGTGGTCCACGGCTCGGCCGAGGGCCGCTACCTGCTGCTGTTCGATCCGCTCGACGGCTCGTCCAACATCGACGTCAACATCTCGGTGGGCACCATCTTCTCGATCCTGCGCCTGCCCGACGGCGCCGACGCCAGCGCCAAGGACGCCTTCCTGCAGCCGGGCGTCACCCAGGTGGCCGCCGGCTATGCCCTGTACGGGTCGTCGACCATGATGGTGCTGACCACCGGCAACGGGGTCAACGGCTTCACGCTGGACCGCGACATCGGCATGTTCATCCTGACGCACCCGAACATGCGCATCCCCGAGACCACCAAGGAATTCGCCATCAACTCGTCGCGTTCGCGCTTCTGGGAGCCGGCGATCAAGCGCTACGTCGACGAATGCCTGGCCGGCAAGGACGGTCCGCGCGGCACCGACTTCAACATGCGCTGGGTGGCGTCCATGGTGGCCGAGGTGCACCGCATCCTGTGCCGCGGCGGCGTCTTCCTGTACCCGACCGACAGCCAGCTGGCCAAGAAGGGCGGCAAGCTGCGCCTGATGTACGAGGCCAACCCCATGGCCTTCATCGTCGAGCAGGCCGGCGGCGCCGCCACCGACGGCCGCAAGCGCATCATGGACCTGGCCCCCACCGACCTGCATCAGCGCGTCGGCGTGGTTCTTGGCTCGAAGGATGAAGTCGAGCGCATCGTCCAGTACCACAAGGAAGCCGATTCCAAGTGATTTCAACGGACTGGCGGGCGTCGTGACGGTTGACGGAAAACGTCAACCGTCGTTGACGCGGCGCTGTTGAAGTTTCACGTAAGCTTTTGAATTCAGGCGCGAATCGACGTCATGGCCGGGCCTGACCCGGCCATCCATGGACCCCCGGGTCAAGCCCGGGGGTGACGAATTCTCAGACAACCACTTTCCGGCAGGTGAACGCCTCGGCTCGGCCCGAGGGCGCGTTGCAGGCCATGGCGCGCAGGCGCATCAGGCCGTGGAAGGTTTCGGCGTCGAACCACGCCCGGTCGCGCTGGCTGGCGAAGGCCTCCCACAGGTAGGCGACCTTGCGCTCGGCCAGCTCGCGCGGAAGCGGCACGAACAGGTTGGGCTGGCCGAAATCGGCCTCGTATTTGGGGATCTCGTACTCCCACACCATGTGGTCGCGGAAAGTGTTCCAGGTCAGCTCGGCGACCAGCCGGTGGTCCTGGTGGCGGTCTTCCAGCGCGTGGGTCAGCACCAGGGTGGGGGCGAACGAAGAGGCGATGCGCTCGATCTCCTCCTTGACCGCGCCCCACTGCTGGGGAAGGAAGCCGTCGCGCAGCCCGTGCAGTTCGACCTCGGCCGCGCCCGCCCCGGCCAGGAACAGCCGGGCGGCGGCGCGGGCCTCGGCCTGGCGGCGGGGCTGGCCGGTGAACACCACCCAGCGCACCTGGGCCCCCGGCATCTCGGCCAAGAGCCTCAGCACGGTGCCGCCGGCGCCGATCTCGATGTCGTCGCAGTGCGCCCCCAGACACAGCAGGCGAAGCGGCGCCGAGCGGTCCAGCCCCAGGCCGATCATGCCGACCGCCGGGCCTGGCGGGTGGCGGCGATCTCCTCGCGGTACGAGGCCAGGGTGCGCGCCAGGCCTTCGCGCAGCATGATGCGGGCGGTAAACCCGGTCAGGCGGTGCAGCTTGGTCAGGTCCGGGCAGCGGCGCTGCGGGTTGTCGACCAGGTACTGGGCCTCGGGCGGGGTGCGCAGCTCGACCGCCAGCGGCGTCTCGCCGGCGACCTCGGCCATGGTGCGGGCGGCGTCGGCGATGCTGACCTCCTCGGCGTTGCCGACGTTGTAGGCCTCGCCGTCGGCTTCGGGCATTACCAGCAGCATCAGGCAGGCCTCGACGAAGTCGGCCACGTGGCAGAACGACCGGGTGGCGCGCCCGTCCGAGAACAGTACCAGCGGCCCGCCGGCCAGGGCGGCCCGCATCAGGTCGGGGATGATGCGGCCGTCGTCCAGGCGCTGGCCGGGCCCATAGACGTTGAACGGACGGATCACCTTGACCGGCACCCGGTGCAGGCGGAAATAGGTGGCGCACAGTGTCTCGCCCAGGCGCTTGCTCTCGTCGTAGCAGGCGCGCGGCCCGGTGAACGACACGTTGCCGTGATAGTCCTCGGGCGTCGGCACCACCTGCGGGTCGCCGTAGACTTCGGACGACGAGAAGGACAACAGCCCCTTGGCGGCGCCGGTGCGCGCCAGTTCCAGCATGTTCCAGGTGCCCTGGACGTTGGCGGCGATGGTCTCGAGCGGGCGGGCCCGGTAGATGGACGGGCTGCCGATCGAGGCGCAATGGATGATCCAGTCGAAGCGCCCGCCCGGCTCGTCGCGGGCGACGTCGCCGGTGCGCAGGGTCAGCCACGGCCGCGCCGACAGGTGGGCCAGGCGGGCCTGGGGGCCCACCGCCATGTTGTCCATGGCCATCACCTTGGCCGGTCGATCGGCGTGCACCCGGTTGAAGGCATCGAGCACGTCCAAGAAGAAGCCGCCCAGGAAGCCGGCGGCGCCGGTGACCAGCACCGAGGTTCCGGCAAGCGGCTCGAGGGATCGGCCCAGCCGGGCCACCACCTGGTCGGCGTCGCTCTGGATGATGTCGGTGATCATGGGGCCTCCGTGACGGGAGTTGATCCGATGTGCAAAAGGCGGACGGGCGCGGGCGCGCCCTTGGCGAACAGGCCGCGGCCGTCCAGCACGACGGGGGTACGCATCAGTGCGGCCAGCCGCGGCCACTCCCAGCCCGCATAGTCGGGCCATGCGGTGGCGATGATGGCGGCATCGGTGCCGCCCAGCGCCGCCTCGGGCGTTTCTGCGACCAGCACGGCGGTGTCGTGCAGCTCGCGGGCGCGGGCGCGGGCCTCGGGCAACGGGTCGTGGGCGCGCACCTCGACCCCGCGGGCCAGCAGGCGGCCGACCAGCTTCAACGCCGGCGACTCGCGCAGGTCGTCGGTTCCGGGCTTGAAGGTCAGGCCCAGCACGGTGACGCGCTTTTCCCACAACCCGCCGATGGCGGCGGCGAGCAGGTCGACCACCCGCTCGGGGCGCTGGGTGTTGACGGCCAGGGTGGCGTCGACCAGGGGCATGTCGACGCCCTGGCGCCGTGCCCACCACGACAGCGCGGCCAGGTCCTTGGGAAAGCAGCTGCCGCCGAAGCCGATGCCGCCCGCCAGGAAGCGGGTGGCGCCGGCGCGGCTGCCGTCGGGGCCGTCCAGCATGCGGTCCAGGTGCACGCTGGCCATCACCCGGGCATGGTCGGCGCCGGGAATGGCCTCGCACAGGCCGGCGAACTGGTTGGCGAACGAGATCAGCGTCGCCTGCAGGGCGTTGGCCGCGTACTTGGCCAGTTCCGCCTCGGCCAGCGTCATCGCCAGCAGCGGGGCGGGGAAGGGGGCGTAGAGCTGCGCCATCACCTCGGCCGAGCGGGCGTCGAAGCTGCCGACGACGATGCGGTCGGGGCGCATGAAGTCGGCCACCGCGCTGCCCTGCGACAGGAATTCCGGGTTCATGGCCAAGCCCAGGTCGTGGCCGGCGGTCCGGCCCGCCCAGCGTTCCAGCTGGCGGCGGACCACGCCCTCGGTGGTGCCGGGCACCACGGTGCTTTTCACCGCCACCACCGGATAGCCGGGATGATGCCTGATTGCCGCACCGACCGCCGCCACGGCCGCTTCGACCGCATCGAGCTGGATGGCGCCGGCCTTGGACGGCGTGCCCACCGCGATCATCACCACGTCGGCGCCGTCCACCGCCACCGCCGTCTCGACGGTGGCCGCCAGCCGGCCCGAGGCGAGGCCGTCGCGCAAGAGCCCGGGCAGGCCGGGCTCAAAGATGGGGCAGTCGCCGGCGTTGATGCGGCCGATGCGGGCGGCGTCGGTATCGACGCAGGTGACGCGGTGGCCGGCGGCGGCCAGGCAGGCGCCGGTGACCAGGCCGACATAGCCGGTCCCGATGATGGCGACGGACAGGGGATGGGGGGCGGGCATGGGCTCTCCGGGGAAGTCCTTCCCCCAAGCTGGCGCGCCTGGGCCTTGCGCGAAATCGGGCAGGGGGATGACGCCATCGGCTATTGGGAGCAGGGGCGGCGGCTTCCGGCGTATCGCCGATTGTCCGGTTCAAACCTGCAGGGCAGCCGGCCAACATCCAGGGTCGCTTGCGAACGTGCTATGGCCCGGCCTGAAAGGAACCGCCGACGTGAACCAGACCCCAGCCTGCGACGCCTATGCCGCCCCGGCCGAGGGCGGGGCCACGTCCTGCCGGTTCTGCGGCGGACCGCTGGCCCCGGTCGTCGACCTGGGCATGAGCCCGCTTTGCGAAAGCTTCCTGCGCGCCGACCAGCTCGACCGCATGGAGCCGTTCTATCCGCTCAAGGTCTGCGTGTGCGAACGCTGCTTCCTGATGCAGCTGCGCCAGTACGTCGATCCCGGCGAGATCTTCGGCGAATACGCCTACTTCTCGTCGTTCTCGGACGCCTACCTGGACCATGCGCGTGCCTATGTGGAGACGGCGGTGCGCCGCCTCGGCCTGGGAGCGGCGTCGCGGGTGGTCGAGCTGGCCTCCAACGACGGCTACCTGCTGCAGCACTTCGTCGCCCGCGGCATTCCCGCACTGGGCGTCGAGCCGGCGGCCAATGTCGCCCGCGCCGCCGTCGCCAAGGGGGTGCCGACCCTGGTCGAGTTCTTCTCGGCCGCGGTGGCTGCCCGCATGGACAAGGCCGACCTGGTGATCGCCAACAACGTCCTGGCCCAGGTGCCCGACCTCAACGGCTTCGTCGCCGGCATGGCCGCCCTGCTCAAGCCCTCCGGGGTGGCCAGCGTCGAGTTCCCGCACCTGATGCGGCTGATCGAGGGGAACCAGTACGACACCATCTACCACGAGCACTTTTCCTACTTCTCGCTGGGCACCGCGGCGCGCATCTTCGCCGCCCACGGCCTGGCGGTGTTCGACGTCGAGGAAATCTGGACCCACGGCGGGTCGCTGCGCCTGTGGCTGTGCCCGGTGGGGGCGGGCCGCACCCCCGGTGCCCGGGTGGCGTCGATCCTGGCCGCCGAGCGCGATGCCGGGCTGGACCGCATGGCCGGGTTCGAGCGTTTTGCCGGCAGCGTGCGCTCGGCCCGCTGGAACCTGCTGGACTTCCTGATCCGCGCCAAGTGGTACGGCAAGTCCATCGCCGGCTACGGCGCGCCGGGCAAGGGCAACACCTTGCTGAACTACTGCGGCATCCGCTCGGACATCCTGGACTACACGGTCGACCGCAACCCCTATAAGCACGGCCGCTTCCTGCCCGGCACCCACATCCCCGTCTTTCCGCCCGAGCACATCGATGAGACCCGGCCCGACTACGTGCTGATCCTGCCGTGGAACCTCAAGCACGAGATCATGGCCCAGCTGGCCCACATCCGCGACTGGGGCGGCCAGTTCGTGGTGCCGATCCCCGACGTGGCGGTGTTTTCGTGAGAGGAGGGCAACCCATGAAGGTCGTGCTGTTCTGCGGCGGCCTGGGAATGCGCATGCGCGACTGGTCCCAGCAGCTGCCCAAGCCGATGGCGTCTTTGCGCAACCGCCCGCTGTTGTGGCACGTCATGCGCTGGTACGCCCACTGGGGCCACAAGGACTTCGTCCTGTGCCTGGGCTGGCGGGGCGAAGCGATCAAGCAGTACTTCCTGGACTACGACGAGTGCCTGACCAACGACTTCGTCCTGGCCGAGGGTGGCCGCTGGGTGCAGCCCCTGGCCGAGGACATCCGCGACTGGAAGATCACCTTCGTCGACACCGGGTCGTCGGCCAACATCGGCCAGCGCCTCAAGGCGGTCGAGCCCCTGCTGGCGGGCGAGGACACCTTCCTGGCCAACTACGCCGACGGGCTGACCGACGTGCCGCTGCCCCTGGTGATCGAACGCCACCAAGACAGTGCGGCCATCGCCACCTTCCTGGCGGTGCGCCCCAGTGCCAGCTTCCACGTCGCCCGCCTGGACGACCGGGGCCGCGTGGGCGCGATCGTCGACGCCAAGGCGGCCGACATGTGGATCAACGGCGGCTACTTCGTCCTGGATCGGCGCATCTTCGACGTGCTGGGGGCGGGCGAGGAACTGGTGGTCGAACCCTTCCAGCGCCTGATCGCCGCCGAGCGGCTGGCCGCGCTGCGCTGGGACGGGTTCTGGCGCGCGGTGGACACCTTCAAGGACCTGACTGAGATGGAACAATTGCTCGCCTCGGGCGTTGGTCCATGGGAGGTATGGCGGCAGCGCAAGCGGCCTGACCCCCTGGCCGAGGCTGCGGCGGAGTAGATCCGCCCCTTCCGGCGCCCGTGGTCGCGACCATATGCCCGGTCACAAGAAGACCCCGGGAGGTCACGCCATGGGCGTCAGGATCATCGACAGTGCCGAAACCTATCGCCTGGTATGCGACGACACCGGCTGCCGCTGGGCGGTGGTCGAGGCGCGCTGCCGGCACGTCTATTCCCTGGATCCCCACCATTCCCGCTCGGCCCCCGACTGTGCGGAGGGCATCGAGCAGGTGATCGGTCCCAACGGCTGGAGGGACGAATCCACCGCCCGGCGCGAATTCGCCGACGCGGTGGACGGCGAGCGCTACTACAGCCAGGTGATCTGGTAGGCGGCTGTCGCCTTCGTAGCCGTCCCGCTACCGCCCCAGCCAGCGCTCGATCAGCATGCGCGCGATGGTGTCCGAGCGCGGCAGGAACAGGCCGGTGGGGCCGGGGGCATGGGATTCGCCGAAGGTCGCGAGATCGGCCCGGTCGAACCACCGGGCGTCTTCCAGCTCGTTGCGGTCGACCTCCAGGCGGCCGCCGACGGCGCGGGCGGCAAAGCCCACCATCAGCGAGGCCGGGAACGGCCACGGCTGGCTGCCGGCATAGGCGACGTCGGCGACCGCGATGCCGGTCTCCTCGGCCACCTCGCGCGCCACCGCGTGCTCCAGGGTCTCGCCCGGCTCGACGAAGCCGGCCAGGCACGACCACATGCCCGGCGGCCAGGCGGGCTGGCGGCCCAGCAGCACCCGGTCGGCGCCGTCGGTGACCATGACGATGATCGCCGGGTCGGTGCGCGGATAGTGTTCGGCGTGGCAGTCGTCACCGCAGCAGGTCAGCACGTGGCCGCCGCGCGACGGCGACAGCGCCCCGCCGCACTGGGGACAGAAGCGGGTGCGCGCATGCCATTCCAGCACGCCGCGGGCATAGGCCAGCAGGGCGGCGTCGGCGGGCAGCAGCACGGCGCCGACGGCGCGCAGGCTGGCCCATTGCCGGCCGTCCATGGCCGGCGGCGCCTCGCCGGCGGTGCCGGTGTCGAAGGCCATCAATGCGGTGCCGTCGTCGAGGCGGCCGAGGAACACCCGCCGGGCCGCATGGGCCCAGGCGCGTCGGCCCTCGTCGCCGTCCAGCCAGGCGGCGCGGCCGCCGTCGGCCGAGAGCAGCTGCAGGCCCTTCCAGTAGGGATAAAAGCGGGTGGCGGGGCGGTCGACCAGGGCCGTCCACGCCTCGTCGGCGCGCAGGCCGTGGGCGCGGTCGATGGCCGGGGCGGGCGGGGGAAGGGGTGCGGTCATGGCCCTGAACATGGCATGCGGCAGTGCCCGGCTCAAGGCGGCGCGCGCGAAAGGTGCGATGATCTGCGACATTGGCCGTTGCGCTTTTCGGTGCGATTTTGAAGAATGCCGGGGATGAGCGACCAGCAAGCCCTTTTCCAGTCCCTGTTCGACAACATGCGCGATGCCATCGTCATCGCCGATGGCGACCGGCGTCTGCAGTGCGTCAACAAGGCGTTCCTGGCCCTGACCGGCTTCGGGGACGAGGATCTGCTTGGGGGCGCCGACGAGAACGGCACCGCCGCCTACCAGGCCCTGGCCAAGGCCATGGCCACCGACCCCAGCGAGCGCTGGCACGGCCAGCTGCGCTGTTCCGACGGCGAGGACCGCGACTTCGAGGTCACGGTCGCCGCCGTCAACGGCAGCGGCGCCTTTCCGGTCAACTACATCGGCTTCGTGCGGCCGGCCACCGACCTTGCCGCGTTCGAACCGGTTCAACGCCGCTTCGGCCACGATCCGCTGACCGGCCTGCCCAACCGCGACCTGTTCGGCGACCGCGTCGACCGCGCCATCTTGCAGGTCAACCGCTCGGGCGGTTCGGTGGCGCTGTTGATGATGGGGCTGGACCGCTTCACCCTGGTCAACGACGCGCTGGGCCACGCCGCCGGCGACCGCCTGCTGGTCGAGGTGTCGCGCCGCCTGCGCATGTGCATCCGCGAGACCGACACCGCCGTGCGCCTGGAAGGCGACCGCTTCGCCCTGGTGATGACCATCGCCAGCGTCGACGACAGCGTCATCGTCGCCGAGAAGGTGCTGCACGCCATCAAGGAGCCGTTCAACCTGGACGGCCAGGACGTGGTGGTCACCTTCTCGATCGGCATCGGCATCTATCCCAGCGACTGCGACGGCACCGACCAGCTGATCAAGCACGGCGAGAACGCCCTGCACCACGCCAAGATGTCGGGGCGCAACCAGTACCAGTTCTTCTCGCGCGACATGAACCAGAAGGCCCGGTCGCGGCTGGAGCTGGAGACGCGCATGCGCCGCGCCCTGCTCAACGACGAGTTCGTCGTCTACTACCAGCCCAAGGTCTCGTCGGAGAGCGAGCGGGTGGTCGGCGCCGAGGCCCTGGTGCGCTGGATCGACCCCGAGCGCGGCATGATCAGCCCCGGCGAGTTCATCCCCGTCGCCGAGGAGACCGGCCTGATCGAGGAGATCGGCAACGTCGTCCTCTACAAGTCGTGCCTGCAGAACCGCCGCTGGCAGACCGACGGGATGAAGCCGATCAAGGTCTCGGTCAACGTCTCGCCCCGCCAGTTCCGCTCGCGCTCGCTGCTCGACAAGGTCACCGGTGTGCTGCGCGACACCGGCCTCGACCCGCGCTGGCTGGAACTCGAGATCACCGAGTCCATGCTGATGAACGACATCGACGCGGCGGTGCGCAAGATGAGCTCGCTGCGCGACCTGGGCATCGGGCTGTCCATCGACGACTTCGGCACCGGCTATTCGTCGCTGTCCTATCTGGGCCGCTTCCCCATCACCACTCTCAAGATCGACCGCGCCTTCATCGCCGACGTCGACACCAACCCCAAGACCGCCGAGATTGCACGCGCCATCATCGGCCTGTCCAAGGGCCTGAACCTGGAAGTGGTCGCCGAAGGCGCCGAGGTCGCCGGCCACGTCGACTTCCTGCGTGCCCACGGCTGCAGCACCGTCCAGGGCTTCTTCTACTCGCGCCCCATCCCCGCCGAAGAATTCGAGAAAATGGTGCGCACGCGCGAGTCTTTGCACGCCTGAGCGGCGGCATATGGTCGCACCCTTTCGGCCAGCCCAGGCAAAATCCAGCAAAATCAACGGCATGGCCCGGGGGCGGCCTGCGCGTGCAGTCCATCATTGGAAAAGTTCCATCCCCTACTTTTGACCAAAGTTAAGTGAAACGCAGGGCCGAACTGCCACCTTCGTGGTATGGTTTGTGGGGCCGCCCGTTCGAGTGGGCGCGCGTCCGGGCCGGATGGCCCTTGAGGCCGTCCTCCGGCTGCAGGGGAACAGGAGTACCGCGATGCGCCTGAACGCATTCGTCGCCAAGGAAGATACCCGCCCGCGCGAGCAGGTCGAGAACCTGTGCGGCGTGGTTGTGTGGGCCAGGCCCGAGCGCCGCCACCAGGTGAGCGATGCGTTGTCCGCCATCGCCGGCGTCGAGGTGCATGCGGTGACCGACGAGGGCAAGCTGGTCGTCACCGTCGAGGACGCCGAAGGCCGCTGGGCCGGCGCCACCATCACCTCCTTCAACGACATCGAGGGCGTGCTGAACGTCGCCCTCGTCTACCACCACTTCGATTCTGATCTGGAAGGGGAGTCCTGAGTCATGAGCCTTACCAGGCGCGACTTCATCAAGGCCAACGCCGTTGCCGCCACCGCCGCCGCCGCAGGCGTCGCCCTGCCGGCCGCGGCCCAACCGGCCAAGGCCAACATCCGTTGGGACAAGGGCGTGTGCCGCTTCTGCGGAACCGGCTGCGGCGTCCTGGTGGGCGTGCAGGACGGCCGGGTGGTCGCCACCCAGGGCGACCCCGACGCCCCCGTCAACCGGGGCCTGAACTGCATCAAGGGCTACTTCCTGTCCAAGATCATGTACGGCGACGACCGGCTGACCAAGCCGCTGCTGCGCATGAAGGACGGCAAGTTCCACAAGAACGGCGAGTTCACGCCGATCACCTGGGACCAGGCCTTCGACATCATGGCCGAGAAGTGGAAGGAGCAGCTGAAGAAGCCCGACGGCGTCACCCGCGTCGGCATGTTCGGCTCGGGCCAGTGGACCATCTGGGAAGGCTATGCCGCCTCGAAGCTCTACAAGGCCGGCTTCCGCTCCAACAACCTCGACCCCAACGCCCGGCACTGCATGGCCTCGGCGGTGGCGGGCTTCATGCGCACCTTCGGCATCGACGAGCCGATGGGCTGCTATGACGACATCGAGGAAGCCGACGCGTTCGTGCTGTGGGGCTCGAACATGGCGGAGATGCACCCGATCCTGTGGTCGCGCATCACCGACCGCCGCCTGACCCATGCCACCGCCAAGGTGGCGGTGCTGTCGACCTTCGAGCACCGCTCGTACGAACTGGCCGACCTGGGCATCGTGTTCACGCCCCAGACCGACCTGGCGATCCTCAACTACATCGCCAACTACATCATCCAGCACGGCGCGGTGAACAAGGAGTTCGTCGACAAGTGCGTGACCTTCAAGAAGGGCGTCACCGACATCGGCTACGGCCTGCGTCCGACCCATGCCCTGGAGAAGGACCAGGCCAACGCCGCCACCCCGGACAAGGCCGACCCCATCAGCTTCGATGACTTCAAGGCCTTCGTCGCCGACTACACCGCCGAGAAGGTGTCCAAGCTGTCGGGCGTGCCGGTCGAGAAGCTGGAAGCGCTGGCCAAGCTGTACGCCGACCCCAAGGTCAAGGTGGTCTCGTTCTGGACCATGGGCTTCAACCAGCACTCCCGCGGCTCGTGGGTCAACAACATGTGCTACAACATCCACCTGCTGACCGGGAAGATTTCGACCCCCGGCTGCGGGCCGTTCTCGCTGACCGGGCAGCCCTCGGCCTGCGGCACCGCCCGCGAGGTGGGGACCTTCGCCCACCGCCTGCCCGCCGACATGGTGGTGGTCAACGACAAGCACCGTGAGATCACCGAGAAGCTGTGGCAGCTGCCGCCCGGCACCCTGAACCCCAAGATCGGCTATCACGCCGTGCTGCAGCACCGCATGCTCAAGGACGGCAAGCTCAACGCCTACTGGGTCATGTGCACCAACAACATGCAGACGGCCCCCAACATGAACGAGGAGGGGTACCCGGGTTATCGCAATCCCGAGGCCTTCGTCGTCGTGTCGGATCCGTACCCGACGGTGACCGCGCTGTCGGCCGACCTGATCCTGCCCACCGCCATGTGGATGGAAAAGGAAGGCGCCTACGGCAACGCCGAGCGGCGCACCCAGTTCTGGCGCCAGCAGGTCAAGGCCCCGGGCGAGGCGCGCTCGGACCTGTGGCAGATCGTCGAGTTCTCCAAGCGCTTCAAGGTCGAGGAGGTGTGGCCCGCCGAGCTGCTGGAGAAGGCGCCGCAGTACAAGGGCAAGACCCTGTTCGACGTGCTCTACAAGAACGGCGTGGTCAGCAAGTTCCCGGTGACCGACTGCCAGGCCGGCTTCGACAACGACGAATCGCACGCCTTCGGCTTCTACCTGCAGAAGGGCCTGTTCGAGGAGTATGCCGGCTTCGGCCGCGGCCACGGCCACGATCTGGCGCCGTTCGACATGTACCACAAGGCCCGCGGCCTGCGCTGGCCGGTGGTCGACGGCAAGGAGACCCTGTGGCGCTTCCGCGAGGGGTATGACCCCTACGTCAAGGCCGGCGAGGGGGTGAAGTTCTACGGCAAGCCCGACGGCAAGGCGTGGATCTTCGCGCTGCCCTACCAGCCCCCGGCCGAGAGCCCGGACGGCGAGTATGACCTGTGGCTGTCGACGGGCCGCGTGCTCGAGCACTGGCACTCGGGATCCATGACCCGGCGCGTGCCCGAGCTGCACAAGTCCATGCCCAACGCCGTGCTCTACATGCACCCCAACGACGCCAAGAAGCGCAGCTTGCGCAACGGCGACGTGGTCAAGGTCAAGAGCCGGCGCGGCGAGGTGGTCACCCGCATCGACACCCGCGGCCGCAACCGGCCGCCGGAAGGCCTGGTGTTCTTCCCGTTCTTCGACGAGACCCAGTTGGTCAACAAGCTGACGCTTGACGCCACCTGCCCGATCTCGAAGGAGACCGACTACAAGAAGTGCGCCGTCAAGGTCGAGAAGGCGTAAGCGAGCCGTCCTTCGAGACGCGCCCCCGCAAGGGGGCGCCGATCGGGACGGGGACTTCGGGGTGGAGGAGTGACCGACGTGACCAGCAGGGAAGGCATCGGCCGGCGGGCGGTGATGGCGGGGGCGGTGAAGGCCGCCTGCGCCGCCGGCCTGCTGGGCGCCCTGCTGGCGGTGCCGGCCCGGCGCCGGGCCGAGGCCGTGGCCTTGCGTCCACCCGGCGCCCTGCCCGAGGCCGAGTTCCTGTCGGCCTGCGTGCGCTGCGGCCTGTGCGTGCGCGACTGCCCCTACGACACCCTTAAGCTGGCCGAGCCGGGCGACGGCGCGCCCATCGGCACCCCCTACTACACGGCGCGCAAGGTCCCGTGCGAGATGTGCGAGCGCATCCCGTGCGCCGCCGCCTGTCCCACCGGGGCGCTGGACCACAAGCTTGCCGACATCCGCGATGCCCGCATGGGGGTGGCGGTGCTGGTCGGGCACGAGACCTGCCTCAACTACCTGGGCCTGCGCTGCGACGTCTGCTACCGGGTCTGCCCGCTGCTGGGCGAGGCGATCACGCTGGAGATCCACCACAACGAACGCACCGGCAAGCACGCCATGTTCATCCCCACGGTGCACAGCGACAAGTGCACCGGTTGCGGCAAGTGCGAGAAGGCCTGCGTGCTGGACGAGGCCGCCATCAAGGTGCTGCCGCCGGCGCTGGCTACCGGCAAGCTGGGCCGCCACTACCGCCTGGGCTGGGAGGAAAAGACCAAGGCCGGCAAGGCGCTGATCGACGACATCATCCAGCTGCCGGTGCGCGGCCGCGAGGCGGGCGGGCCATGAGCGTCGAGCTGCATCCCGGCCGCTCGGCCGTCGCCGCCAAGGGTTGGCTTGCCGCCCACAAGTGGCTGCTGGCGCGCCGCGTGGCGCAGCTGGGCTTCCTGGCCCTGTTCCTGGCCGGTCCGCTGGCCGGCGCGTGGATCGTCAAGGGGACGCTGGCGTCCAGCCTGACGCTCGGCGTGCTGCCGCTGACCGACCCGCTGATGGCACTGCAGGCGATCCTGGCCGGCCACTGGCCCGAGGCCACCGCGCTGGTCGGCGCCGCCATCGTGCTGGCCGCCTACGGCCTCCTCGGCGGGCGGGTCTATTGCGCATGGGTGTGCCCGGTCAACATGGTCACCGACCTGTCCGCGTGGCTGCGCGCCCGGCTGGGCATCAAGGACGGGGCGGCACTGCCCCGCTCGCTGCGCCTGTGGGTTCTGGTGGGCGCGCTGGGGGCTTCGCTGGCCACCGGCACCATCGCCTGGGAGTTCGTCAATCCGGTCACCATCCTGCACCGCGGCCTGGTCTACGGCATGGGCGGGGTGGCGGTGCTGGTCACCGTGGCGGTGTTCCTGCTGGACCTGGGCGTCGCCCCGCGGGCCTGGTGCGGCGCGCTGTGCCCGGTGGGCGCCTTCTACGGCCTGGTCGGCGCCCGCTCGCTGGTGCGCGTCTCGGCGCCCAAGCGGGCCGCCTGCGACAACTGCATGGATTGCTTCGCCGTCTGCCCCGAACGCCACGTCATCGCGCCCGCGCTGCGCGGGCAGAACGGTGCCGGGCCGGTCATTTTGTCGCGCGACTGCACCAATTGCGGCCGCTGCATCGATGTTTGTTCCAAGGACGTGTTCCGGTTCACCACCCGCTTCGACCACCGCCTTGCCGACCACGTCGGCGGCGGGGAAGGGGCGGGGCGGCACGCCGCGTGACCGGCCTTGGAGAGTCCTAGTTCTGGAAGGGGAGTGAGAACTGTGAAGACCAAGATCATGGGTATCGTCATCGCGCTCGCCCTCGCGCTGGGCGTGGCCGCCAATGCCGAGGACATGAAGGGCCTGCGGGGCGCCGCCCCCAACGAGCCGGACGCCGCGCCGCCGATCTACAAGGTGATGGAAGGCACCAAGCTCGAACGGGCCTATCGGCAGCAGCCGCCGCTGGTCCCGCACGCGACCGACAAGTACGAGATCGACCTCAAGGTCAACCAGTGCCTGCGCTGTCACGAATGGCCCTATTCCGACCAGGAAAAGGCGCCCAAGATCTCGGATCTGCACTACATCGACCGCAACGGCGTCCGCCAGGACCAGGTCAACGGCAACCGCTATTTCTGCAAGCAGTGCCACGTCCAGCAGATGGACGCCAAGCCGCTGGTGAAAAGCGATTTCCAGCCGGCCCAAGCCCGCTAGCGCCGCTCATCAGGGGAACACGGCCATGAAGATCGACAACTCGGCCCCGCCCTCTGGCGGCCTCTTGATGCGGGTCTGGGAGATGCTCAGCAAGCCTACCGCACGGTGGTCGCTGGGCAGCATCCTGGTGTTCGGCGTGGTCTCGGGCATCATCTTGTGGGGCGGCTTCAACTGGGCGATGGAGCTGACCAACAACGAGACCTTCTGCCTGACCTGCCACGAGATGGAGCAGAACGTCTACCGCGAGTACCGCGGCTCGATCCATGACTCCAACCGCTCGGGCGTGCGTGCCACCTGCCCGGACTGCCACGTTCCGAAGGACTGGATCCACAAGGTCCGCCGCAAGATCCAGGCATCCAACGAGGTGTTCCACCACCTGCTGGGCAGCGTCGACACCCGCGAGAAGTTCGAGGCCAAGCGCATCCAGCTGGCCAAGAACGTGTGGACGACCATGAAGAGCACCGATTCGCGCGAGTGCCGCAACTGCCACAACTTCGCGGCCTTCGACCTGACCCGGCAGCAGCTGCGCGCCCGCAACCGCCACGCCGAGGCCGAGGAGCAGGGCAAGACCTGCATCGACTGCCACAAGGGCGTCGCCCACCAGCTGCCCGAAGGCGCCTTCAACGCCGAAAAGGAACTCAACGAGACGTTCAACGCGGTCCACAAGAGATAGATCCTCCCTGACGCGACCGCAAACCTGAGCCCCCCGACTCCCCGGGGGGCTTTTTTTCGTTCATGGCGGATTTGTTCCGGTGGACCAAAGTCCGGGTCCCCTATGGCCTTTGTTCGCCCGGCGGTATACCTTAATGCTGTGCCTGTTCGTGGGGCGCGTTAGGGACGGGGGTGGTCATGGCTGGCAATCTGACGGTCAAGGGGCGCGTGTGGGGCGGGTTCCTGCTGGTCCTGGCCTTTCTCGCGTTGGTCGGCGCCATGGGGGCGCTGGGGGTCGGCCGGGTCGCCGACGGGCTCGAGGAATATGCCCGGGTCACCGTGAACACCACGCGGCTGCTGAAGATCGACCGCGAGATCACCGGCCTGCGCCGCAACGTGCTGATGTACACCACCGAGGGCGACCAGCAGTCGCTGGACCGCTTGCGCGAGCTCAGGGGCTCGCTGGGCAAGGCGGTGGACGACAGCGTCGCCTCGATCCGCGATCCCGCCCGCAAGGCCAAGGCCGAGGAGTTGCAGACGCTGTACCGCGACTATGTCGGCATGATCGACAAGGTGGTGGAGTTCCGTGCCCAGCGCCTGGAGCGGATCGCGGCGCTGACCGGCGCCGGCATCGCCGCCCATGACGGGCTGGCCGGCCTTCTCGACGAATCCATCGCCACCAAGGACTGGGACACCGGCACCATGGTGGGCAAGGCGCTGAACCAGCTGATGGGGGCGCGGCTGGCTGCCAACAAGTTCCTGATCGACGAGGACGCCAAGTTGATCCCCTCCATCGACGTCAAGATCGCCGAAGCGATCAAGACCATGCAGGAGACCATCGACGCCGAGAAGGACGCCAGCCATCGCGTGAAGCTGAAGGCGGTCGCCGAGGTGTTGCCCGCCTACCGCAAGGCCTTCAACGACACCGCCCTGGTGATCGGGCAGAACCGCGAACTGGTGTTCAACGTCATGAACGCCCTGGGCGCCAAGATCGCCAATGTCACCACCGAGGCGGTCACCGCCCAGAACCAGTACCTGGAACAGATCCATGACCAGGCCGAGTCTACCGGCCAGACCCAGCGCGGCCTGACCACCGCCGTCGCCCTGGTGGCGGTGGCGCTGGGCCTTCTGTTCGCCGCCCTGATCGCGCGGTCCATCATCAATCCGGTGACCGCCATGACCGCGGCCATGGGCGAGCTGGCCTCGGGCCGCCTGGACGTCGAGGTTCCCGCCCGCGAGCGCCAGGACGAGATCGGCGCGATGGCCAAGGCGGTGCAGGTGTTCAAGCAGAACGCCATCGACAAGACCCGCATGGAGGCCGAACAGAAGGCCGCCGAGGAAGCCGCGCGCCTGGCCGAGGCCGAGCAGCGCGCCCGCGAGGAGGCCATCGTCGCCGAGGTTGCGGCCGTCGCCAAGGCCGCCTCCGAGGGCGACCTCGACCGCCGCATCGAGCTGGCCGGCAAGGACGGCTTCCTGGTCACCCTGTGCCAAAGCGTCAACAGCCTGGTCGGCGTCACCGGCGTGGCGCTGCGCGACGTCGCCTCGGTGCTGGGGGCGGTGGCGGGCGGCGACCTGACCCAACGCATCACCGGCCAGTACGAGGGCGTGTTCGGCCAGCTCAAGGGCGACGTCAACAAGACTGCCGACAAGCTGTCCGAGATCGTCACCAACATCAACAAGGCCGCCGGCCAGATCGCCAGCGCCGCTTCCGAGGTCGCCGCCGGGTCGCAGGACCTGTCCGAGCGTTCCGAGCAGCAGGCATCGAGCCTGGAAGAGACTGCCGCGTCCATGGAAGAGCTGGCGGCAACCGTGCGCCAGAACTCCGCCAACGCCCAGCAGGCCAACCAGCTGGCGTCCGGCGCCCGCGAGGTGGCGGCCGGCGGCGGCCAGGTGGTGTCCGACGCCATCTCGGCCATGTCCCGCATCGAGGCGTCCAGCCAGAAGATCGGCGACATCGTCGGCATGATCGACGAGATCGCCTTCCAGACCAACCTGCTGGCCTTGAATGCCGCGGT
Source organism: Actinomycetota bacterium (assembly GCA_050260215.1). Taxonomy (GTDB): domain Bacteria; phylum Pseudomonadota; class Alphaproteobacteria; order Rhodospirillales; family Magnetospirillaceae; genus JBLNBU01. The sequence continues at coordinate 1,025 of JBLNBU010000059.1, read as the reverse complement.
CGAGGCGGCTCGCGCCGGCGACGCCGGCAAGGGCTTCGCCGTGGTGGCCCAGGAAGTCCGCAACCTCGCCCAGCGTTCCGCCCAGGCGTCCAAGGAGATCAAGGGCCTGATCAGCGAGAGCTCGCAGGAGGTGCGCTCGGGCGCCGAACTGGTCAACGGCGCCGGCAAGACGCTGGACGACATCCTGGGCGGCGTCAAGCGGGTGGCCGACATCGTTGCCGAGATCGCCGCCGCCAGCCAGGAACAGGCCAGCGGCATCGACCAGGTCAACGCCGCGGTCACCCAGATGGACGAGATGACCCAGCAGAACGCCGCCCTGGTCGAGGAATCGGCCGCCGCCGCCCATTCGCTCGAGGAGCAGTCGCGCGAGCTGGGCCGCCTGATGGGCTTCTTCCGCGTCGCCGGCTGATCACCAGCGCAGCCGGTACTTGAGCCCGGCGCCGTAGCCGATGTCGGCATCGGCGACGTTGCCGGGCTCCAGCATCATCATGCCGCCCACCACCAGGCTTTGGGGGCCTTCCAGCGGCATGGACCAGGTCACCTCGAAGTCGGTCTCGGTGCCCGACGGGCTTAAAGCCACCCGCTGGCTTTCGGTCAGCACCGTCCCGTCCATGCTGCGCCCGACCGGCACGTCGAGGCTGGCGCTGCCCGCCACCACCTTGAGCGGCCTGGACACCGCCAGGCCCAGGCGGTCGCCGTCCTGCACCGCGCCGGTGGTGGCCAGGCCCACCCCATAGGCGCGGCTGCCTACGTCCGAAAAGTCGCGCAGCAGCCCGCCGCCCAGTCCCTGGCCCGAGGTCATGCCATAGGACGCGCTGGCGAACGCGGTGGTCGAGGGCGACAAGGGCGTTGCCGCGAACAGCCCGGTGAAGGTGGTGTCGGCGCCGCCGCCCAGGTCGAAGGCGCCGTTGCCGCTCGAGCCCAGCGGGCCGGCGTCCTCGCCCAGCCGCCCGACCTGGAAGCCGACCACGGTGCCGTCCTGCCAGCGCTTGGTGGCCTCGCCCAGCCAGGCCTGGCGGGCCGGC
>JBLNBU010000058.1:0-3960 GCA_050260215.1 Actinomycetota bacterium | reverse complement strand
CCACCCCCGCCGTCGCTGCGCCCGCCGGGGGGTGCGGGTGGGGGGGGGGGGGGGCTCGCCCGCGGTGGCGCGCCGCGCCATCCAGGAATCGGCGGAAAGCGCCGGCGCCCGGCGGGTGTTCCTGATCGAAGAGCCCATGGCCGCCGCCATCGGCGCGGGCCTGCCGGTCACCGAGCCCACCGGCTCCATGGTCGTCGACATCGGTGGTGGTACCACCGAGGTGGCCGTTCTTTCGCTGGGCGGCATCGTCTATTCTCGCAGCGTCCGGGTGGGCGGCGACAAGATGGACGAGGCCATCATCGCCTACATCCGCCGCAACCATAACCTGCTGGTCGGCGAAGGTTCGGCGGAGCGGATCAAGAAGGAAATCGGTTCGGCCTGCCCGCCCGAGGACGGCGAAGGCCGCACCATGGAGATCAAGGGCCGCGACCTGATGAACGGCGTGCCGAAGGAACTGATCATCTCGGAGCGCCAGATCGCCGAGTCGCTGGCCGAGCCCGTGGGCGCCATCATCGAGGCGGTCAAGGTCGCGCTCGAGCACACCGCGCCCGAACTGGCCGCCGACATCGTCGACAAGGGCATCGTGCTCACCGGCGGCGGCGCCCTGCTCTCCAACCTCGACTATGTCCTGCGCCACGCCACCGGCCTGCCGGTGTCGATCGCCGACGACCCGCTGTCCTGCGTGGCACTGGGCACCGGCCGGGCGCTGGAGGAAATGCCCAAGCTGAAGAACGTGCTGACCAGCATGTACTGACACTGGTCTGTGGGCCACTAGATGTAGTAGGCTCGCACGGCGCGGCCGACCGATCCGTCGGGCGGCCGCGAGGGAACGGAGGGGCAGGTGAAACAGACGGGCACGGCAGGTCGGCTCGCCACGTTGAGGCTGTTGGTCCAGCGGTTCGCCTTCCTGTCGCTGATCGTCGCCGCGGTCGGGCTGATGATCCTGGGCAAGGCGGACATCGTGCTGGTCGAGCGCTCGCGCGCGCTGATCGCCGACGCGCTGGCCCCGGTGCTGGACCTGATGGCGCGCCCGGCCTCGACCATCGCCCAGGTGGTCGAGAACGTGCGCGAGCTGGCGTCCTTGCGCACCGAGAATGCCCGCCTGAAGGAAGAGAACGCCCGCCTGCTGCACTGGCAGACGGTGGCGCGCAAGCTGGAAACCGAGAACGCCGTGCTGCACGAGCAGCTCAACGTCGTCCCCGACCCCGACCCGGCCTTCGTCACCGCACGCGTCATCGGCGACATGGGCTCGGCCTTTGGGCACAGCATGCTGCTGGCCGCCGGTTCGCGCGACGGCGTGCGCAAGGGCCAGGCAGTGCTGTCGGGCGAGGCACTGGTCGGCCACATTGCCGAGGTGGGCCTGCGCTCGTCGCGGCTGATGCTGATCACCGACATCAACGCCCGCATCCCGGTGCTGATCGAATCGACCCGCACCCGGGCGATCCTGACCGGCGACAACACCCAGCGGCCGCGCCTGAACTACCTGGCCGGCAATCCGTCGATCTCGGTGGGCGACCGGGTGGTCACCGCCGGCTCGGGCGGCGCCTTCCCGCCGGGCATCCCGGTCGGCGTGGTCACGTCGAACACCGACGGCGTCGTCCGCATCGAGCCCTTCGCCCACCGCCACCAGCTGGAATTCGTCGCGGTGGTCGATTACGGCCTGGGCGGCATCCTGCCCTTCGACAAGCCGCCGCCGATGGAAGGCCGTCGCCGCCGCGGGAAGACCGAAGAGTGAGCCCGGCCATGCCCGCGCCCGGCGAGGGACAAACCCAATGAAAGCCTCGGTCTGGGTGCGTATGGACACCTGGGTCCGTCATCTGGTGCCCTTTGCCATCACCTTGGCTTTGCTGCTGGTGACGATGATCCCCACCCACATCCCCGGCTTCGCCGCGGTGGCCCCCATGCTGCCGCTGATGGGGGTGTATTACTGGGCGATCTATCGGCCCGACCTGCTGCCGGCCTGGGCGGCGTTCCTGATCGGCGTGCTTTACGACGTGGCCGGCGGCACGCCGCTCGGCGTCAACGCCCTGGTCATGTTGCTGGTCCAAGGTGTGGCGGCGTCGCAGCGTAAGTTCTTCCTGGGCAAGTCGTTCGCCGTGACCTGGTGGGCGTTCGGCCTGTTGACCGCCGGGGCGGTGGGCATGGCCTGGCTGCTGGTGTCCATGCTGGATGGGCGGACCGTCGACCCGGCGCCGGTGATCTTCGAGTACCTGATGACGCTCAGCGTGTTCCCGCTGCTGACCCGCGCGCTGGCGCGGACGCAGATGACGCTGCTCAAGGACGTGTGACGGCCGGGGCCGATGTACAACGATAATGACCGCGCCAAGATGTTCAACCGCCGTGCCGTCATGCTGGCCGGCGGCAAGACCGCGCTGGTGGGCGCGCTGGCGGCGCGCATGTACTACCTGCAGGTGGTCGAGTCCGACAAGTACACCATGCTGGCCGAGGACAACCGGGTCAGCATCCGCCTGCTGGCGCCGCCGCGCGGGCTGATCCTGGACCGCAACGGCATCGCCATGGCGGTCAACCAGCACAACTACCGGGTCATGGTGGTGGCCGAGCAGACGCCGTCCCTGGACTACACCATGGATGCGCTGGCCCGCATCATCACGCTGACCGACAACGACCGCGCCCGCGTCCACAAGGAAGTGCGCCGCCGCCGCAGCTTCGTGCCGATCACCGTGCGCGAGAACCTGTCGTGGGAGGAAGTGGCCCGCATCGAGGTCAACGCCCCCGACCTGCCGGGCGTCATCATCGACGTCGGCCAGAGCCGGTACTATCCGCTGGAATCGCTGGGAGCCCACATCCTGGGCTACGTCGCCGCCCCCTCCGAGGCCGACCTGACCGGCGACCCGCTCGAGGAACTGCCCGGCTTCCGCATCGGCAAGGCCGGCGTCGAGCGCATCTACGACCTGGCGCTTCGGGGCCGCGGCGGCACCAGCTCGGTCGAGGTCAACGCGGTCGGCCGCGTCATCCGCGAGCTGGAGCGCAAGGAAGGCGAGCCGGGCGTCGACTTGGCGCTGACGCTCGACATGCGCCTGCAGGAATACGCCGCCCAGCGCCTGGGCGAGGAAAGCGCGGCGGTGGTGGTGATGGACATCCACACCGGCGACGTCATCGTCATGGCCTCCAACCCCAGCTTCGACCCCAACGCCTTCAACCGCGGGCTGTCGGGCGAGGAGTGGAAGGAGCTGATCACCAATCCGCGCTCGCCGCTGGCCAACAAGGCCACCGCCGGCCAGTTCGCCCCGGGTTCGACCTTCAAGATCGTCGTCGCCCTGGCGGCGCTGGAAAGCAAGGAAGTGACCGCCGAGCAGCGGGTGTTCTGCCCCGGCCACATGCAGCTGGGCAACATCAAGTTCCACTGCTGGAAGAAGGGCGGCCACGGCTCGGTCGACCTGGTGGGCGCCATCAAGGGCTCGTGCGACGTCTATTTCTACGAGATCGCCCGGCGCACCGGCATCGACAAGATCGCCGAGATGGCCAAGCGCTTCGGCCTGGGCAAGGCCACCGGCATCGACCTGCCGGGCGAGCGCCCCGGCCTGGTGCCCAGCCGCGACTGGAAGCGTGCCGCCCTGGGGCAGCCCTGGCACCCGGGCGAGACCCTGGTCAACGGCATCGGCCAGGGCTATTGCCTGGCGACCCCCTTGCAGCTGGCGACCATGGTGGCGCGCCTGGCCAACGGCGGCTATGGGGTGGTGCCCCACGTCGCCCGCGACCAGATCACCGAGAAGACGGCCCGGCCCCGCGGCGCCCCCAACTGGCCCAGCCTGGAAGTGTCGCGCCAGTCCATCGCCCTGGTGCGCAAGGGCATGAACGCGGTGTCCAACGAGCCGGGTGGCACCGCCTATCGCGCCCGCATCGACCAGGAAGGCATGTGGCTGTCGGGCAAGACCGGCACCGCCCAGGTCCGCCGCATCACCATGCGCGAGCGCGAAACCGGCGTGAAGAAGAACGAGG
>JBLNBU010000057.1:0-5079 GCA_050260215.1 Actinomycetota bacterium | reverse complement strand
AAACCATTTACCCCTCTTGTTTGAAAGAAGAATCTTCGTGCCCCCCAAGCGCTGGGGGGGGCGGGCCGCCGGGCCCGCCCACCCGGTCAGTCGCTGTCCGTGGCGCCGATGCGGGTCAGGTCGTTGACGTCGACCACGGTGCCGGTGTTGGACGACACCAGGAACAGGCCGGCCTGCATGCTTCCCGCCGTGTCGACGTTGGCGACGATGATGTCGCCGGTGCGCAGCATGTTGGCGGCGGCGTTGAAGTAGCCGGTGGTGTCGACGGTGGCGGCGGCATCGGTCGTGGTGTAGTGCCACAGGGTGAAGCCGTTGGCATAGGCCAGGACGCTCAGGTCCTTGGACTGGTAGGCCATGGGGTGGTGCTCCTTAGGATTCGAGGCAGCGCATCGAGACGATGCCGGTCGGATCGACCAGCGCCGCGCCCTGCGACATGAAGTTGTTGACGAACCAGGCGGCACGGTCGCCGTGGTAGGTGATCTCGCTCTTGACCTCGGCGCCGCAGGCGTGGCCGACCGCGGTGCGGTGGTACCAGTAGCAGTAGCGGACCGAGCCGCTCTTGGTCAGGCCCGAGTGGGGCATCCACAGGGTGCCCAGCCACTTCTTGGCCTGGGTGCCCTTCCACGGCAGCTCGTCGGGGCCGACATAGTCGGCGTGGGCGAACTCGGTGATGCCCATCAGTTCGGACCACTGCTTCCAGCCGACGATGGCGAAGCGCTCGCCGTCGTCGGGGACGTCGGCGTCGCCCAGCATCTCGAAGGCGGCCAGCACCTTGTCCTTGGTCAGGCCGGTGGTGCCGTCGAGCGCGTAGTTGGTCGACTTGTCGAGCTCGGCGATGACCAGTTCGTCGGTCTTGCGGCCCAGCGCATAGGCGCCGGCGTTGGTCAGCACCGAGCGCTCGTCGTGCTCGACCTTGATTTCGTCCAGCTTGTCGATCCAGTCGCCGGCGTAATAGTCGTACAGCTGGCATTCGACCGCGTTGTGGTCGACGTTCATCACCGGCACCTTGCCGTGGCGGGCCTTGGTGCTGGCCGCGCCCTTGCCGACCTTCTGGAAGACGGTGATGGCGCCCTTGACGTTGTTGCGCGAGCGCACGGTGTTGCGCAGCTTGGTGCCCATGCGCTGGTAGGCCTGGTGCACCTCGGCGCCGTACTGCACCGAGTAGGCATTCACGATACTGGTGGACATGGTTGGTTTTCCTTGTCTGGTTGGGGTTTGAGGCGCGCCGCCCGCGGGTTGTGGCCGTCCGCCCGATCGCGGCGGGGCCGCCCGGGGCAGGCGCGCGGATGCCGCCGGGCCGCGCCCCTCGAGGGCGCGGTTGTCCGGACGGCGAATGGGGTGAAGGGGAAGTCCTGGCCCCTCCCCCGCCCGAGTGAAGGCGGGGGAGGGGCGGCGGCCAGCGCTGCTTCGAGGGCGCGGGGAAGGGGGCGCGCCCGAGCGCCGGGGCCGAAGAAGGGTCAGGCGCCGAACGAGAAGCCGAGGTCGCCGCCGCCGGTGTCGCCGCCCGTGTCCAAGGCAGCGAACGCGCCGGGTATCTTGGTGGCGACGGGCATCAGGTTGTTTGCCAGCGACAGCAGCGACGAGCCGCCGGAGCGGGCGGCCATCTGGCTTTGCAGCACCCCCATGGACGAGGCGACGCCGGCGGCGTCGTCGGTGGAATCCTCGGCCGAGCGGCTGGCCATGCCGGCCAGCAGCGCGTCGCCCGACCCGCCCGCCGAGCCGATGCCGAGCGCGCCGAGCCGCGCCCGCTGGCTGGCCATGGCCTGTTCCAGCAGGTTCTGGCGGCGGTGCTCGCGGGCCTGGTAGTCGGCAACCAGCGCCGCCTGGCGCTGGTCGGCCGCCTGGACGGCGGCGTCGTTCGCCTTGGCCTGGCGGCTGGCGCCGGCGATGGTGCTGGCCGCCGAGACGGCAAGCGGAATGACGCTTTCGAATCCGGACATGATCGGCACTCCTGTCGATGGGTGTGGATAATGCGCCGCACGGGGTCTTGCCCGGCGGTCGTGACAACGAAAAATCCGGCTATCCTGCGGCTGGAAAACGGTTATGATCTTGCCCGGCTAGCCTTGCGGAAAGGCGGGTAGGGGACGGGTCCAGTCATGAACCAGATTTCCATGCCGGTGCGGTCCGACAGTCAGCGCACCGACCGTATCGAGGCGCGTGCCAGCGGCCTGCTGGGTGATTGCCGCCGGGCGTTCCATGCCTTCGGCGAATTGGACGAACTGGCCGAGAACCTGCGCATCTTGTCGCTCAACGCCGAGCTGGCCGCCGGCCGCGCCGGCGAGAAGGGCCGCGCCGTCCGCGCGCTCACCCAATACACCCGCGAGCTGGTCAACCGCCTGGCCCAGATCCAGGGCGAGATGAACGGTTTGCGCACCCGCACCTACTCGCTGTCCTCGACCATCCTGCGCGGCCTGCTGCAGCTGCACCTGTTCGAGCGCGCCGCCGACCTGGTCAACGACGGCGGCCATGACGCCAGCGCCCAGGGCGCGGTCAACCGGGCGTTCGCCGAGATCATGCGCATGCTGGTCGAGACGCTGGACCACATGGCCAACAGCGTCGAGGACCTGTCGCGCCGCGCCCACGGGGTCGAGGAAGTCGTCAGCCAGTCGGACTCGATCGCCACCAACATCGCCATCGAGGCGGCGGCCGCCGGCGTCCACGAAAAGGAATTCCGCACCGTCTCGGACACCATGCGCCGCTACGTCGACGATCTGCGCAAGATGATCGACGAGGCGTCCGACGCCGTCCGACGGGCGCTGGAAAAGGGCGAATCTCTGCGTCGTCTGGGGCTCGACAGCCTCGAAGACCTGGGCAACTGACCGTTAGGACCAAGAGGTATCCATGAAGTGCGTGACCCTGTTCCGGCGCGATGAGCATCGCTGGCTCGCCTTCGGCCAGGACCCCGAGCGGCCCGAAAACGTCATCGACACCAACCAGTACGTCATCTGTGCCGGCAACTCGGCCATGCTGCTGGATCCGGGCGGCATGGAGGTGTTCCCCTCCATGGTCGCCGCCCTGACCCACGAAGTGCCGGTCGAGAACGTCAAGGCGCTGTTCTTCTCGCACCAGGACCCCGACGTCGGCTCGTCGCTGCCGTTGTGGCGGCGCGTGTGCCGGCCCGACGCCAAGGTCTACCTGTCCTGGCTGTGGCAGGGCTTCGTCGCCCATTTCGACCGCGACACCCAGTTCACCACCATCCCGGACGAGGGCATGGAGGTGCAGCTGGCGCCCGACTGCAAGCTGAAGCTGATCCCGGCCCACTACCTGCACTCGCCCGGCAACTTCAACGTCTACGACCCGCAGGCGCGCATCCTGTTCTCGGGCGACATCGGCGCCGCCCTGGTGCCCGACAAGATCCGCGGCAGCCTGTTCGTCCAGGACTTCAACGCCCACGTCCAGTACATGGAAGGCTTCCATCGCCGCTGGATGGCGTCGACCCGGGCCCGTGACGCGTGGGTGGCCAACGTGTCGAAGCTGGACATCGACATGCTGGCCCCCCAGCACGGCCTGATCTTCAAGGGCGACGACGTCAAGCGCTTCCTCGACTGGTTCTCCAAGATCGAGGTCGCCGGCGGCGTCGCGTCGATGACGCGTTGATCGACCGGTCTCGTCGTCACCCCCGGGCTTGACCCGGGGGTCCATGGATGGCCGGGTCAAGCCCGGCCATGACGAACGACGGGAGTTAATCCCCGTACAGGCGCCGGAAGCCGGCCGAGACCTTGTCGATGAAGGCAGGGTCCCTGGTCTTCCAGTAGCGCGGGTCCTGCATCATCTTCTTCAGGCGCTCTTCGCTGGCCGGTTCGTCGTTGGGGGCGGGCGCGCGGCCCAGCCCAGGCTCGCCGGCGGCCATCAGCCGGTGCATGGCCTTGACGCCGGCCGGGGTCGCCGACAGGGCGTCATAGACCTCGCGGTCCAGGTTGGCCTTGCCCCAGGCGGCAAGCTGGCGGGCGGTCTCGGACCAGCGGCCGTCGCCGCCGAAATGCTGCTTCAGGTGCTCGATGGCGGCCTGGCTGCGGGCCTGTTCGGACGCAGCGTCCAGGATGGGCACCACGTGCTCGTGGGCCAGGTCGTAGACCAGCTGAGCCTGCTCGGGCGTGAAGCCGGCGGCGTGCAGGCGCTTGTTGACCTCGGGGTCGCTGGCCAGGGCCGGATGACGGGTCCTGATCTGGTAGTCCTGGGGGCCTGCCGGGCTGCGGGTGGCGGACATGCGCTTCTCCAGGTCGGCATAGGCCTTGAGCAGCGCCTCGGCGCGGATCTCGCCCTTGGCCGGATCCCAGAACTTCTCGGGGACGTTGGCCGGGCGGGCCTTGGGCTGGTCGGTGTCGAGGGAGTCTTCATAGTACATGGTGGTTCTCCAAGGTTGGGTGGGACTTGTCAGGTTCCGCTGCGGCCGCGGGCGACCAGCTGGCGGATGTGGTGGACGAGGTGGCGCTGGCCTTCCAGGTGGCGCAGTGCCGCGTCCGAGGCGTCGGGGCCGAGGCAGCGCCCCAGGCTCAGGGCCTCGAGGTGGGCCAGCACCGCCTCGCCGTCGCCGGTGCCGAAGACGCGGGCGAACCGGCGGGCCAGGTCCAGCCCGTCGGCTTCGGCCGGCGGCGGCGACGGGTCCAGCCCGCCCCAGCCGCTAGGGGGCGACGGCATCGGCACCTCCCTGGGGCGGCTGGCCGTGACCGCCGGCGATGCGGCCATCCAGCGAGCGGGCCACCTCGGCCAGCGCGCGGGCATCGGCAGTTGGGCCGTCGGCCGCCGGGGCGGGGGCGGCCTGAGTCGCCATCAGCTCGGCGGGCACGTTGAAGGCGCGGCCCAGCCAGCGGGCCAGGGCGGCGGCGTCGACGGTGCCGGCGGCCGCCGGCCCCAGCCCGCCCAACGACGACACCCAGGCCAGCAGGTTGCGGGCGTCCCGCTGCGCCTGGCTTTGCGCCAGCGGCGAGCGGTACTGCAGCTCGACCAGCCGGCCGTCGACGGCGATGTCGGGGATCTCACCCCGGCGGCGCAGGATGTGCACCGCCCGCATCACCAGGGGCGTCAGCAGTTCGGACAGCAGCCGGCCATAGGTGGCGCCCAGCAGGCGGGCCATGTCGG
>JBLNBU010000056.1:0-12231 GCA_050260215.1 Actinomycetota bacterium | reverse complement strand
AGGCCCTGAAGGAACGCCTTAAGAGCCAGGTGGCGACGCTGCTGGAGGCCGCGCCCTCGCTCAACGAGGACCGCATCGCCCAGGAAGTGGCGCTGCTGGCCGTCAAGGGCGACGTGCGCGAGGAGTTGGACCGGCTGCGCGCCCATGTCGCCGCCGCCCGCGACCTGATCCGCAGCGGCGACAAGGGCGCCGGTGGCGCGGTCGGCCGCAAGCTCGACTTCCTGTCGCAGGAATTCAACCGCGAGGCCAACACCCTGTGCTCCAAATCGGCCGATGTGGAGCTGACCCGCATCGGCCTCGACCTCAAGGCGGTGATCGACCAGTTCCGCGAGCAGGTCCAGAACATCGAGTAGACCAGGAACCAATGACCGCCATGACCGACATCGCCGCCCCGCCTCCCGCCAACCTGCCCATGGTCGACCGCCGCGGCCTGATGCTGGTGATGTCCTCGCCGTCGGGCGCGGGCAAGACCACCATCTCGCGCCAGTTGCTGGCCCGCGACCCGTGGATCGCCATGTCGGTTTCGGCCACCACCCGGCCGCCGCGTCCGGGCGAGGTGGACGGCAAGGACTATCACTTCCTTACCGTCGAGCGCTTCCACCAGATGCTGGAAGCCGGCGAGTTCCTGGAACACGCCCGCGTCTTCGACAACTTCTACGGCACGCCCAAGGCGCCGGTGGAGCAGGTGCTGGCCTCGGGCCGTGACGTGCTGTTCGACATCGACTGGCAGGGCACCCAGCAGCTGGCCCAGAACGCGCGGGCCGACCTGGTGTCGATCTTCGTGCTGCCGCCGTCGGTCGAGGAACTGGAACGCCGCCTGCGCTCGCGGGCCCAGGACAGCGACGAGGTGGTGAGAAAGCGCATGGCCAAGGCCGGCGACGAGATGAGCCACTGGCGCGAATACGACTACATCATCCTGAACACCGAGGTGGAACGCTCGGTGGCCAACGTCCAGGCGATCCTGGCTTCCGAACGCCTGCGCCGCGACCGCCAGGCCGGCATGCACGACTTCGTCAGCCGCCTCAGGGGCGAATAGCCAGCGCCCCAAGGAGTCGAGAGGGCGCCGAACGGCGCCCTCTTTCCCTTACTTCCAGCCCGCTTCCCGTTCGCAGGCCTTCATCTCGGTCTGATGGGTCTTTTCCCAGGTCGAGATGCTCTGCGTCTCGTTGTCGTCCATCTTCGAGTTCATGCAGGCGCAGTACTTGGCGACGACCTCCTGGGACACCTTGGCGTCCGAATTGTCGCTGACGCACTTGGCCACCCACTTGGCGTCGTCGCTGCCTGCGAAGACGGCACCGTTCGCCAACAGGGCGAGGGCAAAGCAGGCCGTGCCGATCATGAGCTTCATCGATTCCTCCCCGAATGGTTATCTCGCGCCTGCGAAGCTATCGCAAAGCATGGTCATGGTAGCGCCGAAATACGGGGAAACCGAGTCATACTTTCATTTATAATTGACCTGGCCGAAGGGCCTTACCCCATCTTCAGCACCGCCTCGACCACTTCGGGGTCGTCGGTCCGCGTCAGGGTGAAGCCGCACTTTCTTGCCAGGCGCAGCATGGCGTCGTTTTCGGCCAGGACCGAGCAGGTGATCTCGGCCGTCCCGCGGCCCTGGTGGTAGCGCACCGCCTTGTCCACCAGCTTGCGGCCCAGCCCCGTCCCCTTCAGGTCCGAGCGCACCAGGATCGCCAGTTCGGCGCGCTGGTTGTCGGGGTCGGTCACCGTTCGCACCACGGCCAGGGTCTCAGGGCTTCCGTCGCGCCCGGCGCGGGTGGCGATGAAGGCCATCTCGCGGTCGTAGTCGATCTGGGTCAGCCGGGCCAGCTGGTGGTGGTGCAGCTCGCGCACGTGGCCGAAGAAGCGATAGCGCAGGTCCTGGGGCGTCATGCGGGCCATCAGCTCGCCGTGGGCGGGCTCGTCCTCGGGGCGGATGGGGCGCAGCAGGACGGTGGAGCCGTCGTGCAGGGTGACCGGCTCCTCCAGGTGGGCGGGGTAGGGCAGGACGGCGAAGCGGCGGCCGTCCGAGCCGTCGGGTGCGGCCACCCGCATGCGCGCATCCACCGCCAGCACCCCGTGCTCGTCGGAAAACAGCGGGTTGATGTCGCAGGCGACGATCTCGGGGTTGTCGGCCAGCATGCGCGAGACGCGGACCAGCACGTCGGCGATGGCGTCGCGGTCGGCGGCCGGGCGGGTGCCGTGGGCTTCCAGCAGGCGCGCCACCCGGGTGCGGCCGATCATCGCCCGCGCCAGCGGCAGGTTGACCGGGGGCAGGCCGACGGTGTGGTCGCGCACCACCTCGACGGCGCGGCCGCCCTCGCCGAACACCAGGACGGGGCCGAACAGCGGGTCGCAGGCGATGCCCACCACCAGCTGGCGGGCGTGCGGGCGGAAGGCCATCCGTTGCACGGCAAAGCCGTCGATGCGCAGGTCGGGGCGCTTCTCGGCGACGCGGCGGCGGATGCCGTCGATGGCGGCGCGCACCGCCTCGGGCGTTTCGAGGTTGAGTGCCACGCCGCCCACGTCCCACTTGCGCGCCACCTCGGGCGAGGCCACCGACACCGCCACCGGGAATCCCAGGCGGCCGGCCTGGCCAGCCGCCTCGTCGGCGTCGCGGGCCAGCACGGTCTCGACCACCGGAATGCCGTAGGCGGCCAGGATCGCCTTGGCTTCGGGCTCGCGCAGGTGGCCGCCGGCCTCGGCCAGCGCCCGCTGGACGATCAGCCGTGCGGTGCCGCGGGCAGGGTTGAGGCCGCCGCCGTCCGACGGCGGGGTTTCCATCAGCATGTCCTGGTTGCGGTGGTGGTGGACCAGGTGGCGGAAGCCGCGCACCGCGCGGCCCGGCGTGTCGTAGGTGGGCAGGCCGGCCTCGGCGAACAGGCGCCGGGCCGCTCCCGCCGCCTCCTCGCCGACCCAGCAGGTCAGCACGGTGCCGCCGAAGCGGCGCTGGGTGTCGATCACCGCCTGGGCCACCTCGATGCCGTCGACCAGGGCGTTGGGGGCGTGCACCACCAGCACCGCGTCGGTCTCGGCCGACTGCAGCAGCACTTCCAGCGCCCGGCCATAGGTCTTGCCCGGCGCGTCGACGCCGAGATCCACCGGGTTGCCGGGCCGGAAGCCGCGCGGCACGATGGTCTTCAGCTTGCTCAAGGTTTCGTCGGACAGGCGGGCGGGCTCGCCCGGGCCGGTGCCGGTCAATTCGTCCATGGCCATCATGGCGGTGCCGCCGCCGTTGGACAGGATGGCCAGGCGCTCGCCGGTCATGGGCTTGGAGCGGGCCAGGGTCTCGACCGCGCCGAACAGCTCGTCGATGTCGTCGACGCGCAGCGCGCCGGCGCGGCGCACCGCGGCGTCGAAGGCGTCGTCGGGCGAGGCCAGCGCTTCGGCCAGGAACGGGCCGATGGCCGGGTCCGAGGCACCGCGGCCGGCCTTGACCAGCAGTACCGGCTTGTTGCGGCTGGCGGCGCGGATGGCGGGCATGAAGTCGCGCCGCTCGGCGATGTGCTCGACGTAAAGCAGGATGGCGCGGGTCAGCTCGTCGTTGGCCAGGTGGTCGAGCACGTCGCCGAAGTCGACGTCGGCTCCCTCGCCCAGCGACACGAAATGCGAGAACCCGATGCCGCGCGGCCGCGCCCAGTCCAGCACCGCCGTGCACAGGGCGCCCGACTGCGAGACGAACGCCACCTTGCCGGGCAGGGCGGCCACATGGCTGAAGCTGGCGTTCAGCTTCACCCGCGGCACCAGCACGCCCAGGCTGCCTGCCCCCAGCAGGCGCAGGTCGTGGGGGGCGGCGGCGGCCAGCATGGCGTCGCGGTCGGCGTCCCAGGCGACCACCACCGCCGCCTTGACCCCGCGGGCGCCCAGCTGGTCCAGCAGCGCCGGGACGGTTGGGCCGGGGGTGCACACCACCGCCAGGTCGGGCACCAGCGGCATGGAGGCCACGTCGGCATAGGCCAGCACCCCGGCGACGGCGCGGCGCTTCGGGTTGACCGGGATGATGGGGCCGGCGAAGCCGCCGTCCAGCAGGTTGCGCATCACCACGTTGCCCACCGAGCGCGGCCGCTCCGAGGCGCCGATTACCGCCACCGAGGTCGGCTCGAACAGATGGGGCAGGTTGCGCACGCTCATGGTGTAGCTCCGGGGGGCGTCATCCTGGGGGGGAATGACCTTCGGCAGGCAGAATTGCAAGCCCCCATGCCATCGGCAAGATGGATCGGGGCGGCATCTTCCCGAGGCGGGGGCAATTGGTCTATGGTGCGCCCCCGCCTCCCGACAGCCTCCCAGGTGAATCCTCCATGCGCCGAACCATCGCCGTCATCGCCGTCGGACTGGCCCTTGCCCTGCCGGCGCGGGCCGAAGACCAGGCCGCCCCGCCGGCCGAGCCGCCCGCTACCGGCGCGCCGCTGCCGCTGGTTCCGGCCGCCCCGACGCTGAGCCAGCCGCTGCCGCCGGCGGTGCCGTTGGTGCCGTCGCCGCCCCTGGTGCCCGCCACGCCCGAGCCGGCCCCGCCGGTCGCCGCGCCGCAGCCGGCGCCCGCCCCGGTTCCGCCTGCGCCCGCCCCCGTCGCCGAGCAGCCCCCGGCGCCGCCGCCGCCCGCGGTCCAGCCGCCGGCGCCCGCGCCCGCTCCGGCCGAGGTGACGCCGGTGCAGCAGCCTCAGATACCGCTGTGGCTGATCGCCGTGCTGGTCGCCTCGGGTGGTGCCATGGCGGGGCTGATCGGGGCGCTGCTGGCCGCGTGGCAGCGCCGCCTGGACGTGGCCGAGCGCCGCCGCGCCGCCGCCGCGGTAATCGCCCTGGAACTCGAGACCCGTCGCCAAGCCTTCGAGGCGGTGCCGGTGCCCCCCAACGCCGAGGCCGGGGTGTCGTTCGTCTCGGCCGTCACCGCGCTGGCTGGCCTGGACGGCGGCTGGCGCGCCATGCAGGGCTCGGCCCACCTGCTGCCCGAAAAGATCGCCGTCCACCTGGCCGCCCACTACGCCGCGGTCCACCACGTCGCCGATTTCGTCAAGGGCCAGTCCATGGCAGCGGCGGTGCGCATGCTGCAGGCCAACCGCATCGGCGGCCACCCTACTCCCGACGCCGGCATGATGCGCGAATGCCACGTGGAATTGGCTTCGGCCTTCCGCGGCGTCGACAAGATGGTGCAAAGCCTGCGCGCCCTGCGTTGAGCTCATGACTCCATCCCCAACCAGGAGTATTATGGCTTCTGGCTGGGGACTAGGAGCGTGACATGGAAGGCGCCGCGGTCGTCCGCTCAATCGTGCAGATGGTCGACAACAGCGACCGTCAGGTCATCGAACGCGTGTTGACCGACACGGTGTGCGAGATGCTGCCCGGCACCGCCTCCTGCCTGCTGCGGGTCGATCCCGAGGATGCCCCCCCGCTGGCGGTGGTTTCGGCCGCCGGGCGCGGTGCCGACGACCTGATCGCCAGCGTCGACTGGCAGCAGGTGTTGGCCGCCGCCCGCCAGCGCCGCCTTTCCGCGGCCTGTCCCTGCGCAACCCTTGCCGTCGACGGCCTGCCGCCCGACACCGTCGCCATCGATGTGCCGCTGTCCGACGACCAGACCTGGACCTTCCTGATCATCGGCGGCCGGGCGCTGGTCGACGGCGAGCCGACGGTGGCCATGGGCCTGGCGACCATCTTCCGCAACTATGTGGGCGCGCTGGCGGCCGGGCAGGTGGACGGGCTGACCCGGCTCTACAACCGCAAGACCTTCGACGAGCGTCTCGGCATGGTGATTGCCGAGGTGGTCGAGCACCACCGCAACCAGGTGGACGAGCGGCGACACGTCGAGCATCCGGCGACCTGGCTGGCGGTGGCCGACATCGACCATTTCAAGCGGGTCAACGACGCCTTCGGCCACATCTTCGGCGACGAGGTGCTGCTGCTGTTCGCCCAGACCATGCGGCGCACCTTCCGCCGCCATGACCTCTTGTTCCGCTATGGTGGCGAAGAGTTCGCGGTGGTGCTGCCCAACACCGGCGAGACCGGGGCGTGGGCGGTGCTGGAGCGCTTCCGCCAGGCCATCGCCGAGGCGCGCATCCCCCAGGTCGGGCTGATTTCGTGCAGCATCGGCTTCACCCGCGTCGGCCCCGACGAGGTGCCCACCGCCCTGTTCGGCCGCGCCGACCAGGCGCTGTACTATGCCAAGCAAAGCGGCCGCAACCGGGTGTGCAACTTCGAGAACCTCGTCCACCGCGGCCTGCTGAAGGTTCATTCGGGCGAGCATCTGGCCCAAGTGGAACTGTTCTGAACTGTCCGATTTCTATTCCGTCTGTGCCTTTCGCGTGGCAGTGTCGCTTCCGGGAGTTTTCGGGGACATGGCCATGGAAGGCATTCTCAGGCACATCGACGGTTTGCGCGTTCGTGTCGGGGTAACCGCCGGCTATCTGCGCGACTTGGTCGTCGC
Source organism: Actinomycetota bacterium (assembly GCA_050260215.1). Taxonomy (GTDB): domain Bacteria; phylum Pseudomonadota; class Alphaproteobacteria; order Rhodospirillales; family Magnetospirillaceae; genus JBLNBU01. The sequence continues at coordinate 5,825 of JBLNBU010000056.1, read as the reverse complement.
CGGCAACCACGCCACCTATCTCAATCGCCACCGCACCGACGCCATCGTGCTGCGCGTCCGCCTGGTGTCGGCTGCGTTTTCCGGGCTGACGCTGCTTTGGATCGCGCTGGATGCGCTGACCCTGCCTTGGCCGGGTTGGGCGCTGCTGGCGGTGCTGAGGGTGGCGGCGGCCGCGGTGTTCACCGTGCTGGCGGCCTGGCCGCTGAAGCCCAAGTCGCTGAACGGCGCCCTGGGGCTGCTGGCGGCCATGCTGGTCAATCCGCTGGTATTCTTCGTCGCCTCGCAGTTCCTGTTCAGCCACGACCTGCAGACGCCGGGCGCGCTGCTCAACGCGCGTCTCTACGAGGCGCTGCCCTTCGTCATCATGGCCGGGCTGGGGGTGTTCCCGCTGGTGGCGGTCGAGGGCGTCGTCTTCGCCCTGCCGGTGCTGGCGGTGTGCACCCTGGCGCCGGTGATGGCCGGCAACGGCGACTGGATCCGCCTGCTGTCGACCCTGTGGATCCTGGTGCTGATCCTGGGCATCTACCTGCTGGCCGGCATGATCCAGCTCCACTACATGATGGCGCTGCTGCGCCGTGCCAGCCACGACCCGCTGACCGGCGCCTTCAGCCGCCGTTCCGGCATGGAATTGATCGAGTTGCAGTTCCGCATGGCCGTCGAGCGCGACGCCCCCTTTGCCGTCGCCTTCGTCGACGTCGACAACTTCAAGAGCATCAACGACGGCTTCGGCCACGACGTCGGCGACCGGGTGCTGCGCGGGGTCGCCGACAGCCTGACGCGAAGCCTGCGCCGCGGCGATTCGGTGATCCGCTGGGGCGGCGAAGAGTTCGTGGTCCTGCTGCTCGACGCCGACATGGACGGCCTGACCATCGCGGTCAACCGGGTGCTGCACAACTGGCTGGGCCTGCGCCCCGACGGGGCCGCGGTCACCGCCAGCATCGGGGTGGCGGAGCGCCGCTCCGACGGCTGCGACGACTGGCCAGACCTGGTGGACCTGGCCGACCGGCGCATGTACCAGGCCAAGACCGCGGGCAAGGCCCATGCGGTGCTTCCCGGCGATCAACGGCTGCGGCCGCCGGCCCCCGGGGCGGTTCCGGTGGCGGTCATCGCTTCGGCGCCGGCTTGATGTGCGTCAAGGCGCCGCAGCCTTGCCCGTAGCAGGCTAGCATAGAGGCAGGAGGACCAGACTTGGCCAGAGTGCGCCATACCGCCATCGCCGCAGCCCCGACCCAGCCCATCGAGACGATGCGGCGGCTGTCGGTGCTCCTGGTGCTGGCCGGCCTGGCCCTGCAGTCTGCCCTTCCCGGCTTCGAGCTCGCCATGCGCGCCAGGGTTCCCTGGACGCTGCTGGGCTTCAACGTGTCGATCTGCCACAGTTCCACGTCCGGCCAACCGGCCGGCGACGCCGAGCAAGTGCCCGGCGACGGATGCTGCCTGGTCTGCCAGGCGGTCGAGCTGGCGAAAGGGGCGTTGCCGTCCCCGACCTTCACACTCCCCACCACAGGTACGGCACCGCTTCCCCGATCCGCCGCCACCGCTGCGGCCGCCGAGGGCCACGCATCCCTCCACAAGCTGCCACGCGCGCCCCCGCTCGACTGACGGCTCGTCCGGACATCTTCCCGACCCGACCTTCACCCCGCACGCGCGGCCTGGCGACCGCGGGCCCGCGCGTGCGGACGGGTCATCAAGCCTTGACCAGTGGAGTCACACCCAATGAAGACGTTTGCGTTTCTTGCCGCGGCAGCCTTGCTGGCCGCCGTGCCGGCCTGGGCCGGCGACATCGAAGTCTCGGGGGCGTTCGTGCGCGCCTCGCCCGCCATGGCCAATGCCGGGGCCGGTTTCGTCACCATCAAGAACACGGGCGCGGCGCCCGACCGCCTGCTCGGCGCCGAGGCCGGCGTGTCCAAGGCCGTCGAGCTGCACACCCACATCAAGGACGGCGACGTCTATCGCATGCGCGCGGTGGACTCGATCCCGGTGCCGGCCCACGGGTCGGCCGAACTGAAGCCGGGCGGCGACCACATCATGTTCATCGGGCTGACCGCACCGCTGGTAGCCGGCGGCACCGTGCCGGTGAAGCTGAAGTTCGAGAAGGCTGGCACCGTCGCCGTCGACATGCCGATCATGGGCGTGGGCGCCGTCAGCCCCGGCGACATGCCCATGCAGCACGGCGGCATGCAGCACCGATAGGGAAAACGCCCCTCACCCGCCCTCTCCCTCAAGGGAGAGGGCTTATGGGGCAGGGGGCGCCATGTCGGCGGTGATCGGGCGGTCGGCGGCCAGGGCGTCGAGCAGGGCGTCGGCCTTGCTCCAGTCGGCCGGGCCGACGAAACGGGCGACCTCGCGCCCCTGGCGGTCGATCAGCAGGGTCACCGGCAGGAAGGGCACGCCCAGGTCCTCGGCCGCCCGGCGGGTCTCGTCGGTGCGCACCGGCAGGGCGGTGATGCCCAGCCGGCCATAGGTGTTGCGCACCACCACCCGGCCGCCCCGGTCCAGCGACAGGGCGACCACCGCCACCGTGCCGCCGCGGGCATGCAGGCGGTCGAGCGTCGGCAGCTCGGCGACGCACGGCCCGCACCAGCTGGCCCACAGGTTCAGCAGCACCGGCCGTCCCTGCAAGGACTCGAGGCCGGCGGCGCGGCCGTCGTCGTCGCGGATGTCGAGCGCCGGCAGCGGGCGGGGCTGGGGATGGATCACCAGCCCGGTCTGCGGCTTGGCCGCCGCCGGGCCGGCCAGCAGCAGCGCCAAGCCCAGCAGCAGCTGGCGGCGGTTCATCGGCCGGTCCGGATGGCTGCGTCGACGCGCTGGGCGACCTCGTCGGGCGGGGTGATGTGGGGCAGCTTGGCCAGGAATTCGCCGTTGCGGCCCATGATGTAGATGCCGGCCGAGTGGTCGATCGAATACTCGCCCGACGGGCCTGCCGGGTGCTTTTCGTAGACCACCTTGAAGTTGCGTGCCGCGCTGGCGACCATGCCCGGCGTGCCGGTCAGCCCGGTGATGCCGGGAAACGACGCCAGGTAGTCCTTGAGGTGCGACGACGTGTCGCGCTCGGGGTCGACGCTTACGAACAGGAACGCCACCTTGTCCGCCTGCGGCCGCATGCGGTCGACCACCACCGACAGCGTCGACAGGGTGGTCGGGCAGATGTCCGGGCAGAAGGTATAGCCGAAAGTCACAACCCGCACCTTGCCGGCGAAGGCCTCGTCGGTGATGCGCCGTCCGTCCTGCGTATCGAGCATGAATCTGCCGGAAATGCCGCTGTCTTCGCCGGCAAGCGCGGAGGTGGCCGCGGCCACCAGAATGCCAAGGACATAGGCTAGAAGTCGCGTACGCATGATTTCCTCCGCTGCTCCGCCCTATACCAACCGGAAGGCTGGAGCCGATGAAAGCACAGAATTTAGGTGGGATTTCTTGACGAAGGTTAAGGCCTTTCGGCAGGCCTTTGCGCATCTTTCCCGGCGAAGGTTGGGTAATCCCTGTTTTTCTCGTTCCAACAATTCCAAGGTGGGGAAGATGACGAAGAGCCGCATAATGGCGACGCTGCTCGCCACGGTCAGTTTCGGCGTGCTCGCAGCTGGCAGCGCCTGGTCTGCCGAAACTCTTCAGGATGTGATGAAGCGCCGCGGCCTGACCGAAAAGGACGTGCTCGCCGCCGCCAAGACCTACAATCCGACCGGCAAGCACGACGAGTTCGTCGTGTTCAGCTCGGGCGGCCAGAGCGGGCAGGTGATCGTCTACGGCGTGCCGTCGATGCGCATCCTGAAGTACCTCGCCGTCTTCACCCCCGAGCCCTGGCAGGGCTACAACTTCGACGACGAGTCCAAGCGCGTGTTCAAGGAGGGTTCGCAGGTCGACGGCCGTGAAGTGCTGTTCGGCGACACCCACCACCCGGCGCTGTCCGAGACCAACGGCGACAGCGACGGCCAGTTCCTGTTCATCAACGACAAGAACACCCCGCGCATCGCCGTCATCGATCTGAAGGACTTCGAGACCAAGCAGATCGTCCAGAACCCGATCCTGCAGTCCGAGCACGGCGGCGCCTTCGTCAGCCCGAACACCGACTACGTGATCGAGGCGGCGCAGTATCCGGCCCCGCTGGGCGGCGAGTTCGCCCCGCTCGAGCAGTTCAACGACAAGTACCGCGGCGCGGTCACCTACTGGAAGTTCAACCGCGAGAAGGGCCGCATCGAGCCCGAGAACTCGTTCTCGGTCGAACTGCCGCCCTACAGCCAGGATCTGTCGGACTTCGGCAAGGGCCCGTCGGACGGCTGGTCGTTCACCAACTCGTTCTGCGCCGAGCGTTATGTCGGCGGCATCGAGCGCGGCCGTCCGCCCTTCGAGGCGGGCTGCTCGGCCAAGGACACCGACTTCCTGCACGTCGTCAACTGGAAGAAGGCCGAAGAGCTGGTCAAGGCCGGCAAGGCCAAGACCATCAAGGGCCACAGGGTCCTGCCGCTTGACGTCGCCGCCAAGGAAGGCGTGCTGTTCCTGATCCCCGAGCCGAAGTCGCCGCACGGCGCCGACGTCACTCCGGACGGCAAGTACGTCATCGTGTCGGGCAAGCTCGACACCCACACCACGGTGTACGACATCGCCAAGATCCAGGAGATGGTCAAGGCGCAGAAATTCGCCGGCAAGGACGACTACGGCGTGCCGATCATCGACCTGGCCGCCGTCGCCCACAAGCAGGTGGAAGTGGGCCTTGGCCCGCTGCACACCCAGTTCGACTCCAAGCCCTGCATCGCCTACACCTCGATCTACGTCGACTCGATGGTGACCAAGTGGGACTACTGCGAGGGCAAGGTGCTCGACAAGGTGTCGGTGCACTACAACATCGGCCACCTGATGGCCATGGAAGGCGACACCGCCCACCCGAAGGGCCACTACCTGGTGGCGCTGAACAAGCTGGCCATCGACCGTTTCAACCCGGTCGGCCCGCTGCATCCGCAGAACCACCAGCTGATCGACATCAGCAACGACAAGATGCAGTTGCTCTATGACATGCCGCTGCCGCTGGGCGAGCCCCACTACGCGGTGTCCATCGAGTCGTCCAAGCTGAAGCCGCATATCCGCTACCCGCACGGCACCGACTCGCGCACCGAGGAGAAGAGCCCGTTCGCGGTCCGCGCCGGTGGCGAGAAGACCGAGAAGAAGCCCGGCAAGGTCGAGGTGTACGGCACGGTCATCCGTTCGCACATCACGCCTGAGATCATCGAGGTCAACGAGGGTGACGAGGTTACCGTCCACCTGACCAACCTCGAGCGTGCCGAGGACGAGACTCACGGCTTCGCGGTGTCCAAGCACAACGTCAACCTGTCGCTCGAGCCCGGCAAGACCGCCTCGGCGAGCTTCAAGGCCAACAAGGCCGGCGTCTATCCCTACTACTGCACCGAGTTCTGCTCGGCGCTGCACCTGGAGATGGAAGGCTACCTGCTGGTCCAGCCGGCCAACTACAAGGCCGCCGCTGTGAAGGGCAAGGAAGGCATTGCCTACTCGCAGAAGGACTACGACGCCCGCGTCAAGGCGAACGTCGAGACCCAGGGCGTGATCGACGGCGTCGTCGCCTACATCACCTCGGTCAACTTCAAGGACTACCCGCAGGCGGTGGCCCTGGTCGAGGACGCTACCGACCAGCTGAACTTCGCCAAGGGCGCCAAGGAGAAGTCCGAGGAGTTCGCCAAGAAGGCGGATTGGCAGAACGCCATGCTGTGGGCGGAGCAGTGGTTCCAGTACCAGGTCAAGGCGGCCGACATCGGCCTGCGCGCCAAGACCTACCTCGAGCAGAACGGGGCCAAGAAGGTCCAGTAAGGCTCGTGTACCAAGCG
>JBLNBU010000055.1:0-11930 GCA_050260215.1 Actinomycetota bacterium | reverse complement strand
GGGCCTGCCCTGGCTGGTGGCCGCCGCCGTCCAGGAAATCTGGCACAGCGCCAACATGGCCTTCGCCCTGCTGCCCATGCTGAACCAGGGCGCGGTCGAATGCCTGGCCCGCCACGGCACGCCCGAGCTGAAGGCGACCTACCTGGACAAGCTGGTGTCGGGCGAATGGACCGGCACCATGAACCTGACCGAGCCCCAGGCCGGCTCGGACGTGGGCGCGCTGCGCACCAAGGCCGTCCCCGACGGCGACCGCTGGCGCATCACCGGCCAGAAGATCTTCATCACCGGCGGCGAGCACGACGCGGCCGACAACATCATCCACCTGGTGCTGGCCCGCACCCCCGGCGCGCCGGGCGGGGTCAAGGGGATCTCGCTGTTCCTGGTGCCCAAGTTCCTGCCCAACCCGGACGGCACCCTGGGCCGGCGCAACGACCTGGCCTGCATCAAGATCGAGGAGAAGCTGGGCATCCACGGCAGCCCCACCTGCGTCATGGCCTTCGGCGAGACCGAAGGCGCGGTCGGCTGGCTGGTCGGCGAGGAAAACAAGGGCCTGGCGCTGATGTTCACCATGATGAACAACGCCCGCCTGGCCGTCGGGCTGGAAGGCATCGCGGTGGGCGAGCGCGCCACCCAGAAGGCGGTGGCCTATGCCCGCGAGCGCGTCCAGGGCGCGGGCCCCATCGTCCACTATCCCGACGTGCGCCGCATGCTGATGACCGGCCGCGCCCAGACCGAGGCCACCCGCGCCCTGGCCTATTGGGTCGCCTCGCGCATCGACATCGCCCACCGCCACCCCGACGCGGAGGTGCGCGCCTACGCCCAGGGGCTGGTCGACCTGCTGACCCCGGTGGTCAAGGGCTGGGGCACCGACTGCGGCATCCGCTCGGCCGACTTGGCGATCCAGGTGTTCGGCGGCATGGGCTTCATCGAGGAGACCGGGGTGGCGCAGCACCTGCGCGACGCCCGCATCACCGCCATCTACGAGGGTACCAACGGCATCCAGGCCATGGACCTGGTCGGGCGCAAGCTGATCCGCGACGAGGGCCGCACCTTCCGGGCCTTCCTGGCCGAAGTCGGCCGCACCGACGCCAATCTGGCCGCCCGCCCCGGGCCCGCCTTCGCCGCGCTGCGCCGCCACTTGGCGGAGGCGGTCGCCGCCGCCGGCCGCGCCGCCGACCTGCTGCTGGACGGCCACGCCGCCGATCCGCACCTGGCCGGCGCCGCCGCCGGGCCGTTCCTGGAACTGGTGGGCCTGACCGCCGGCGGCTGGCTGATGGCCCTGGCCGCCCTGGCCGCCGCCCGGCGCATGGACGGGGGCGAGGACGATCCGTTCCTGGCCACCAAGATCGCCACGGCCCACTTCTTTGCCGCCCAGCTGATGGCCCGGGCGGGCGGCCTGCTGGCCCAGATCGAGGCGGGGTCCGCAACCCTGATGGCCATCGGCGACGACCACTTGTAGCCGCCAGCGCGCGGCCCAGGAATTCCTTTTGTGGGCATGGCGGAGGGATGTCTATAATCCCTGCGCCATGAGGGAAGTCACTCGTTACATACTGCGCCAGCTGACGGTGGGGATGCTGTTCGTCTCCATCGCGCTTTCGCTCGTGCTGTGGCTGACCCAGTCGCTGCGCTTCATCGAAATGATCGTCAACAAGGGACTGACGGTGTTGTCGTTCCTGTGGTTGACCATGCTTTTGATGCCGACCTTCCTGGTCGTGATCATCCCGATTTCGCTTTTCGCGGTGGTGCTTTTCACCTACAACAAGCTCAACACGGACCGCGAGCTGGTGGTGCTGCGCGCCGCCGGCCTGAGCAACTGGGCCCTGGCGCGGCCGGCGCTGATCCTGGGGCTGGCGGCGACGGTGGTGGGCTGGATGCTGACCGTGTGGATCATTCCCACCACGGTGCGCGACTTCCGCGAGATGCAGTGGTCGGTGCGCAACGACATCACCAGCGTGCTGCTGCAGGAAGGCGCGTTCAACAAGTTCGGCGAGGGCCTGACCATCTACGTGCGGTCCCGCAGCCCCAACGGAGAACTGCTCGGGCTGCTGGTCCACGACACCAGGAACCCGCGCAAGACGGTGACCATCATGGCGGAGCGCGGGGCGCTGGTGTACACGGATACCGGACCGAGGGTGCTGATGGTCAACGGCAACCGGCAGGAAGTCGGCCCCAACAGCAGCCGGCTGTCGCTGCTGTATTTCGACAGCTATACCGTCGAGTTCGGCAATTCGGGCGGCGACAAGGCCGCCCGGTCGCGCGACGCGCGCGAACGCACCATGGCGGAACTGGCGTCGGCCGACCGCGGCCAGCTGGGCAGCACCGAATACCGCCGCTACAAGGTCGAGATGCACCAACGCCTGGCCTCGCCCCTGTACAATCTCGGCTTCGTGCTCATCGCGCTGGGCGCCTTGCTCAACGCCACCTTCGACCGCCGCGGCCAGGGGCTGACCATCCTGACCGCCGTCGGACTGATGGTGGCGGTGCAGGCCGGTGCGCTGGGCAGCTCGAACCTGGCCACCTCGAACCTGATGTTCCTGCCGGCCATCTACCTCAACGCCGTGCTGCCCATCGCCGTGGCGGCCTGGATGTTGAACCGTCCCCCGCGTCGCCGCCGACCCGCGCCCGCCGTCGGCGCGGGCGCGGCCTAGCATCCGCCCGGGGGGTCGCCTTTGTCCGTTCGTCGTCCGTCGCGCCGTCCCGCCCTGGTGCTGGCATCGCTGATCGCGTCCGGCATCGCCGGCGGCGCCCAGTCGCAGACCCTGTTCGGCCAGGCATGGCCCGATACCGGCGACTGGGGCACCGCCTGGGGGTCGGACCCGCAAAGCCCGGGGCCGCGCCAGCCGGCGGCCAGCCAGCCCGCCGCACCGGCGGTTCCCGCCGGACGCGGCACCATGTTCGGCCAGGCGTGGCCTGATACGGGCGGCTGGGGCGATGCCTGGGGCGACACGCAGCCCCCCTCGCCCGCGCCGGTGCCGTCGGCGCGGGTGCCGACCGCAACCGCCCAGGCCGACACCGTCCCGCCGCCGTCGGCGGCGACTCCGCCGGCCATGTTGCCGCAAGGCAGGGCGGCGACGGTGACCACCCCGGCGCCCGCCGGTGAACGGCCGCACTATTCGCCCACCGGCGAGTTGCCGGCCCGCATGCCGCTGCCGCCCAAGCACAAGTCCAAGCAGCCCGGCGTCGCCGAGGAAGAAGAGGACGAACCCGTCAAGCTGACCGCCGACCAGGTCGTGCACGACCGCGAGCTGTCGGTGGTGTCCGCGGTGGGCAAGGTCGAGATCGTCCACCAGGGCCGCACCCTGATCGCCGACAACGTCAGCTACAGCCTGAAGAACGACGTGGTTTCGGCTTCGGGCAACGTCACCATGATCGAGCCGACCGGCGAGGTGACCTTTGCCGATTACGTGGAGCTGACCGGCGACTTCAAGACCGGCGTCGCCCAAGAGATCAACGTGCTGATGAAGGATCGCTCGCGCATGGCCGCGGCGACCGCCCAGCGCAGCAACGGCGTGCGCACCGATTTCGAGGACGCCGCCTATACCGCCTGCGAACCCTGCCGCAAGGACCCCGGGCGTACGCCTTTGTGGCAGGCCAAGGCCAAGCGCGTCACCCACAGCGAGATCGACCACACCGTCGAATATCGCGACGCCTGGCTGGAAGTGATGGGCGTGCCGGTCGCCTATACGCCGTACCTGTCCCACCCCGATCCGACGGTGAAGCGCGAAAGCGGTTTCCTGACGCCGACCGCGGGCATGAACAGCAACCTCGGCCCGTCGGTCACCATTCCGTATTTCTGGGCGATCAGCGGCAACGAGGACATCACCATCAGCCCGCGCTTCATCGGGTCGCAGTCGACCCTGCGCGACAGCACCACCGATACCGCCGACACCACGATCATGAAGCATGTTCAGATCGCGGCGCAGCACCGCTGGCTGGGCACCAGCGGCGAAGCCAAGGCCACCGGCAGCATCACCGAAGACAAGTACAACGGCAACGTGCGCGGCCACATCGACGCCAGCGGCCGCTTCGACCTGGACCACACCTGGCGCACCGGCTACCTGCTGCAGCGGACCAGCGACGACACCTATACCCGGCTTTACAACGTGCGCATGGACGTCGACCGGCCGTGGCTGACCACGCGGCCGTACCTGGAAGGCTTCGGCCGGCGCACCTATGCGCTGGCGGAAGGCTTCTCGTTCCAGAGCAACCGCACCACCGACGACCCAGGCAATTCCCCGCTGGTGCTGCCGCACCTGGCCTATTCCTATGTGGGCGAACCGGGCTGGAAGGGCAGCTACTGGACGGTGGATTCGGACATGCTGTCCTACTACCGGTCCGAGGGCACCGACGCCACCCGCCTGTCCACCGCGGCCACATGGAACCTGCCGTGGACCACCCGCTTCGGCGAGGTCTACAAGCTGTCGACGTCGCTGCGCGGCGACGGCTACCACTCGACCGACCTCGAGAACTTCCAGCGCGATTCCAGCGCCACCGCCGGCCGCGTGATTCCGCAGGTGGCGCTGAACTGGCGCATGCCCTTCGTCACCAGCGAGTGGCTTCCCCAGGTGGTGGAACCCATGGCCATGGTGGCGGCCAGCCCCAACGGCTCCAACCCGACCACCATTCCCAACGAAGACTCCATCGACGTCGAGTTGGACGAAAGCACCGTGCTGCGCCCCAACCGCGTGGTCGGCCTGGACCGCGTCGAGGGCGGCTTCCGCGCCGGCTACGGCCTGCGCTGGATCGGCTACCCGTACCGCGGCGGCCACCTGCTGGCCCAGGTGGCCCAGGGCTGGCGGGCCCATGCCGACGATACCTTCAACACCACCAGCGGCTTTGCCGAGAACTTCTCGGATTATGTGGGCCGCGTCGACGTGGTGCCGTCGGCCAACATCTCGCTGTCGAACCGGGTGCGCCTGGACAAGGACACGCTGGGCATTCGCCGCAACGAAAGCTCGGTCACGGTCGGCCCGCAAGCCCTTCGGCTGTCGACGTCGTATGCCTATTATGAGTCCGTCACCGGCGAGGGCGGCCAGATCTTCCCCCGCCGCAACTACCTGGCCTATGGCCTGACCTCGGCGCTTTCCCAGAACTGGGGAGTGCGGGCGACCGCCAGCAACGACCTGACCTCGTCGGGCGGATTCCTGGGCTGGACCGGCGAGCTGGTCTATAATGACGAGTGCCTGGCGGTGGTGAGCCGCCTGCGCCGCTACTACACCGACAGCAGTACCGACCTGTTGTCCGGATACGATTTGACGTTCAACGTCATTTTCAAGACCCTGGGCGGGGTCCCGATCACGGCCTTCTAGCCCGGAACGAGGAGCATCCATTGACGTCCCGTCTCGCCATCGCCGCCCTGTCGCTGATCTTGTCGCTGGCCGTCCCCGTTCTGGCGCGCGCCCAGCAGGTCGACCGCATCGCCGCCGTGGTCAACGACGAGATCATCTCGATCCAGGACGTCGAGCAGCGCCTGCGCATGGCCATCATCATGTCGAATCTGCCCGACACCATCGAGAACCGCCGCCGCGTGCTCGGCCAGGTGGTGCGCAAGATGATCGACGAGCGGCTGCAGATGCAGGAGGCCAACCGGCTGAAGATCTCGATGACCGCCAAGGAGGTCGAGGACGGCATTGCCGGCATCGAACGCAACAACCGCATGGCGCCGGGCCAGATGCTGGCCCAGCTGAGCCGAGCCGGCATCGATCCCGACATCGTCCGCGGCCAGATCCGTGCCGACCTGACCTGGATGAAGGTCGCGGCGCGCGTGCTGCTGCCCACCGTGCGCATCGGCACCGAAGAGATCAACGAGCGGCTGGAGACCATTCGTGCCCGCCAGGGCAAGCCCGAATACCTGCTGGCCGAGATCTTCCTGGCCGTCGACAACCCCTCGCAGGAGGACGAGGCCCGCCGCCTGGGCGACCGCCTGATCGAGCAGCTGCGCACCGGCGCGCCGTTCCCGGCGCTGGCCAACCAGTTCTCGCAAAGCCCCACCGCCGCCAACGGCGGATCCATGGGCTGGGTCGCCGAAAGCTCGATCGACGACGATCTGCGCGCCACCGTCCTGCAGCTCAACCCCGGGCAGGTGTCGGGCCTGGTGCGCGCCTCCGACGGCTTTCACATCCTCGCCCTGGTCGAAAAGCGCATCGCCGGGGCCAGCCAGAGCGACGCCGTCGTCACCCTGGCCCAGGTCATCTTCCCGGTGCCGCCCAAGGACGCGCCGCCGCGCGCCATGCTGGTCTCCAAGGCCCAGGAGATGGCGAGCCAGGCCCGCACCTGCGACGGCATGATAGCGCTGGGCAAGCAGATCTATCCCGAGAAGTCCGGCCTGTCCAAGCCGACCAAGGTGTCCGAACTGGCTGCGTCGGTGCGCCGTGCGGTGGCCAACCTCAACGTCGGCCAACTGGCGCCGCCCATCGACACCGCCGAAGGCATCGCCATGATGATGGTCTGCTCGCGCGAGAACATCGTCGAGGTCAAGGAGCCGTCCGAGGACGCCATCCGCCGGGCCATCGAGGACGAGCGCGTCGACATGCTGTCGCGCCGCTATCTGCGCGACCTTCGCCGCAGCGCCTTCATCGAGCTGCGGCTGTAGTGCCATGACCGTGCCGCGCCCGGGCCGCCCGACGCTGGCCCTGACCATGGGCGAGCCGGCAGGGATCGGCGGCGACATTACCCTGAAGGCCTGGTTGCGGCGAAGCGAAGCCGGGCTGCCGCCCTTCTTCGCCATCGACGACCCGGCCCGCCTGCGCGGACTGGCGGCCCGCCTGGGCCTCGACGTGCCCATCGCCGAGATCGCCCGCGCCGCCGACGCTGCCTCGGCGTTCGCCACCGCGCTGCCGGTGCTGCCCCAGCCGCTGGCCGTGCCGGCCGAGCCAGGCCGCCCCGATCCCCGCAACGTGCCGGCGGTCGAGGCCGCCATCGCCCGCGCCGTCGCCCTGTGCACCACCGGCGAGGCCGCCGCGGTGGTCACCAACCCCATCAGCAAGGCGGTGATGCACCAAGGCGGCTTCACCTTCCCCGGCCACACCGAATACCTGGCCCACCTGGCCGGCCTGGACGGCCGCGAGGTGATGATGCTGGCCTGCCCCGAGCTGAGGGTGGTGCCGGTTACCATCCACGTCGCCCTGGCCGAGGCGGTCCGCACCCTGTCGACCGCCGACATCGTCCAGGTCGGCACCGTCACTGCCCGGGCCCTTGCCACCGACTTCGCCATCGCCCGGCCCCGCCTGGCGGTGGCGGCGCTGAATCCCCATGCCGGCGAAGGCGGCGCCATGGGCCACGAGGACGACGCCGTTGTCGCCCCCGCGGTGGCCCAGCTCAAGGCCGCCGGCATCGACGCCTTCGGCCCCCTGCCGGCCGACACCCTGTTCCATGCGCGGGCGCGCGCCACCTATGACGCGGCGCTGTGCATGTACCACGACCAGGCGCTGATCCCGATCAAGACCATCGACTTCGACGGCGGCGTCAACGTCACCCTGGGCCTGCCCTTCGTGCGCACCTCGCCCGACCACGGCACCGCCTTCGCCCTGGCCGGCACCGGCCAGGCCAGCGAGACCAGCCTGATGGCGGCGCTGCGCCAGGCCGCCGAGATTGCCGACAACCGCGCCCGGGGGGCCGGCCATGACTGAGCTGCCGCCCCTGCGCGAGGTCATCGCCCGCCACGGCCTGGCGGCGCGCAAGTCGCTGGGCCAGCACTTCCTGCTGGACCTCAACCTGACGGGCCGCATCGCACGAGCGGCCGGAGACCTGGAGCACGGCACCGTGATCGAGGTCGGCCCCGGTCCCGGCGGCCTCACCCGGGCGCTGCTCGACGCCGGGGCGGCCCATCTGGTCGCCATCGAGCGCGACGACCGCGCCATCGCCATCCAGCAGGAAATCGCCGCCGCCTATCCCGGCCGCCTCGAGATCATCGCCGGCGACGCCCTCGAGGTCGATGCGGCGGACCTGGGCTGCGCGCCGCGGCGCATCGTCGCCAACCTGCCCTACAACATCTCGACCGTGCTGCTGCTGCGCTGGCTGCGGCGGATCACCGACTTCGAGACCCTGGTGCTGATGTTCCAGAAGGAGGTGGTCGACCGCCTGGCCGCCGCACCGCGCACCCCCCATTACGGCCGCCTGTCGGTGATCACCCAGTGGCTGTGCGAGGTCAGGCCGCTGTTCAACGTCGACAAGCGCGCCTTCACCCCGCCGCCGGCGGTGATGTCCACGGTGGTACGCCTGGAGCCCAGGCCCCAGCCGTTGGCTCCGGCCCGCTTCGAAACCCTTGAACGGGTGACCGCCGCCGCCTTCGGCCAGCGGCGCAAGATGCTGCGTTCCAGCCTGAAGCCGCTGGGCGACGCCGAGGCGCTGCTGGCAAGTACCGGCCTGCCGCCCACCGCGCGCGCCGAAGAGATTGACGTGGCCGGCTTTTGCGCCTTGGCCCGCGCGCTGGACGGTGCGGAACCCAGTAGCGCAGGCGAGTCCGCTGCAATACGATAGGCCCATGAAGCGCAGGGGGACATTGAGGGCGATCGAGGGGGTCCGCGGCGGCATCGCCGAGCTGGAGACCGATCGGTTTGCCTCCCTGCTCGGCAAGGCGCTGGGCGACCCGCGGCTGGTGGTGCCCCTGCCGCCGCTTGAACCGGCGCACGAGACCGCGGCCGAGATCATCCCCTTCCGCTCGCTCACCGATGACGGCCTGGACGACGAGGCCTGGCACGAGCGCGAAGCCTACATCGCCTCGCTGCTCGCCGACGAGGACGAGCCGCCGCCCATCGGCACGCTGGACGACGTCGACGAGCGCACCTTCCCCGCCGCGGCCGACGAGGACGAGGCCGGTGAGCCCGCCGCGCCGCCCGAGACCGACGAGGAGATCGCCTCGCTGCTCCAGGAGGTGGGCGCCCGCATCGCCGCCCTGGAAGACGAGGAGGACGACGGGGGCGAGGCGCCGCTGATCGTCTCCGACGAGGTCGAGGACGAGGACGTCCTGGTCCTGGACGATGCCTGCATCGCCGAGCCGGGGCTGTCGCCCCTGGCCATGGCCCCGCTGCTGGACGAGGTGCGCGACACCGTCGCCGACATCCAGGCCGACGAGGACGAGGACGTGCTGGTCCTCGGCGCCGAGGACGAGGACGTCTCGGCCCTGCTGGCCGACGTGCTGGCCGCCCTGCGCCAGGACGGCGACGTGGTCGCCGAAACCTCGGCCGCCGGCCTGGAACCGCCCGCGCCGCCGCCCGAACCGGTCGGCGACGAGGACGACGATATCCTGCTGCTCGACGACGCCTACCTGGCCCAGCCGGTCGCCTGCGAGCCGGGCGAGGCGCCGGCCGACCTGGCGCCGCTGCTGGCCCAGGTGCGCAACGCCGTCGCCGACATCGAGGACGACGTGCCCGCACCCGTCGAGGCGTGGGCCGAACCGGAGCCCGAGCCCGCACCGGCCGCGCACCACGAACCCGACGAGCCCGAGGGCGGCGACATCGACCGGCTGCTGGGCGGCGTGCTGGCCGACCTGGAAGTGCCGGAACCGGCGGCCGAATCGCCGGATCCCGAGTTGAGCGCCATATTGGACAAGGTGCGCGCCACCATGGCCGCACTGGCCGAGGACGATGAGGTCCCGCCTCCCGCGCCGGTGCCCCAGCCCGAACCCGAGCCCCAGCCCGAGCCGGACATGGCGGCCCTGCTCGCCACCGTCCGCGCCACCCTGGCCGAAGGCGCCGAGGAAGTGCCGGTCGAGCCGGAACCGGAGCCCCAGCCCGAGCCGGACATGGCCGCGCTGCTCGCCACCGTCCGCGCCACCTTGGCCGAAGGCGCCGAGGAAGAGCCGGTCGAGCCGGAGCCGGAGCCGGAGCCGGAACCCGAGCCGGACATGGCCGCCCTGCTCGCCACCGTCCGCGCCACCCTGGCCGAAGGCGCCGAGGAAGAGCCGGTCGCGGAACCCGGGCCGGAACTCGAATTTGAGGCGGAGGCGGAGCCGGAACCCGAGCTCGAACTCGAGCCCCAGCCCGAGCCGGACATGGCCGCCCTGCTCGCCACCGTCCGCGCCACCCTGGCCGAAGGCGCCGAGGAAGAGCCGGTGGCGGCGGAGCCGGAGCCGGAGCCCGAACCCGAGCCTGAGCCTGAGCCTGAGCCAGAACCTGGGCCGTCTGCGGACCTGTCCATGCCGCTGCGGGCGGACGGATGGGACCGGGTGCCGGTGCTCGACCTGGTGCCCGGGGTTCCCGAATACGCCCTTGGCCATGCCGGCCGCCCCGACGCCGACCCGCTGGAGGCGCGCCTCGATGCGCTGATGGCCCGCATCGCCTTGCCCGCCCCCCAACTGCCCGTCCAGGCACCGTCGCCTGCGTCCGCCGTCCGGGCGGTGCCGCTAGAGGTTGGCGCCGACGATGATGACGACACCCGCCTGGGCCGCGTCCTTGGCGCACTGGGCATCCCCATGCTGGCCGCCCCGCTGCCCCAACCGAAGCCGGTGGCCGCCGCCGAACCTCCGTCGCCCGAACCAGAGCCCGAGCCCGAGCCCGAGGCCCCGGCCGCTCCGCCAACCGATGACGACGTGCTGGAACTGACCGACGAGATGGCCGTCGTCGAGCCGGAGCCGTCGCCGGTGGGCGAGGGCTCGGACACCACGGCCCTGTTGTCGGCGGTGCTGGCCCGCATGGCCGAGATCGAAGGCGCCGGCCAGGACGCCGACGAACAGGCGGAAGCGCCCCCGCCCGCCGACAGCGCGGCCGAACCCGCCGCCCCGTCGGAAGAAGCCGAGCCCGAACCGGCCGAGGAACCCGAGGAGATCCTTCTCCTCGACCAGCCTGCCGCGACCGAAGACGCGCCCGAGGCGGCCGTGCCCGACGAACCCGAGGAGGTCCTTCTCCTCGACCAGCCCGCCGCGACCGAAGACGCGCCCGAGGAACCCGAGGAAATCCTTCTCCTCGACCAGCCCGCCGCGGCCGAGGAAGAGGCCCCCGAACCTGCGGCCGAGCCCGTCGCCGAGGCGGCTTCCGCGCCCGAGCCGGCCGCGGTCGAGGAAACTTCGGGGGAAGCGCCGCGCGCCGCCATGGCCGACGCCGAGTCCGTGCTGGCCGCCGTCGAGGCGATGACCAGCCCCGGTTCCGGCACGCTCGACCTGCCCGGCAACCTGGATGCCCTGGCCACCCTGCTGAGCGAGGGGCTGCCCACCGACGACTTCCGCGTGCTGGACCTGGTCTATGCCTGCTGGCCGCGCGGCACCAGTTCGTCCAAGAGCCGGGCGCTGCTGGCAGTCGCCAGCCGGCTGGCCGCCAGTTTCGGCATTCCGGGCGAGAAGCTGCCCATGGCCACCTCGAAGGCCTGGCGCATGCTCGACGCCGAGGAATTCGAATTCGCCCTGGCCACCCGGCTGCAGGCGATCACCGATTTCATCGCCAACTGGCAGAAGACGCAAAAGACCTTCCTGGTCCTGGAATTCGGCGAGATCGAACTGATCGAGTACCTGTTCGAATCCCTCCATCCCGGCGACCACCTGCAGTTGCTGGCCGGGGTGATGAACTTCAAGGTGCTGTCCAACCGCCGCCTGGGCCTGCTGCGCCGCATTCCCGGCCGGGCGCGCAAGGCGGTGCAGAAGCTGTTGCCCGACAACGCCGACGCCGCCCTGGTCTACTTGGCCCACGTCAAGGCGCTGCTGGAACGCATCGCCGAGCCGACCGGCTTCGCCCCCATCGTCGACGCCGCCTCCCGCGCGCTCGAGGAAGTGGAGAAGCACATGAAGCAGATTGCCGCCCAGACGGCCCCGCCGGGCGGCGCGCCGCCGGGTGGGTTGCCCCCGGGCGCGCTGGGGCGGATCGGCTGAGGCCCTCCCCGCGCTAGGGTCCGGACTCATTTGAGCCACCATACGAGTGCAGCGACGAGGAAGACGGCCGAGAGGAACGTGTCCGCGCGTTTGTCGTAACGGGTGGCGATCCTTCGGAAGTCCTTCAGGCGGC
>JBLNBU010000054.1:0-21672 GCA_050260215.1 Actinomycetota bacterium | reverse complement strand
CTACGCCGCCCTGGCGGACGTCGCCGCCGGTGCCGACCAGGCCATCCGCGCCGAGCGTTTCGGCGAGGCCATGGCGGTGCTGGCCCGGCTGCGCCAGCCGGTCGACGCCTTCTTCGACAAGGTCACGGTCAATTGCGACGACGCGCCGCTTCGGGCCAATCGCCTGAAACTGCTGGCGGAAATCGGTGCGGCCATGGGCCGGGTGGCCGATTTCTCGCGCATCGAGGGCTAGTTGCACGAAATCCTTTGCCTCGTCCCCCGGGATGATGGGAATCCCGTGAAAATCGAGGCAATATGGAAGTCCTTTCCCGTTCGCTGGGGATGATGGCCCCGGATGGCGGGAAAGGGGGGTCTTAAGGGTCTAAGAAAAAGGGGTAGCCATGAACAAGTGGGTGTACAGCTTCGGCGCCGGACGGGCCGAAGGCCGGGCGGACATGAAGAACCTGCTCGGCGGCAAGGGGGCCAACCTGGCCGAGATGAGCAACCTGGGGATTCCGGTCCCGCCGGGCTTCTCCATCACCACCGAGGTCTGCACCTACTACTACGCCAACAACAACTCCTATCCGGGCGACCTGAAGGACCAGGTCACCGCCGCGCTGGCAAGCGTCGAGGAGATCATGGGCGCCAAGTTCGGCGACGTGAACAACCCGCTGCTGGTTTCGGTGCGCTCGGGCGCCCGGGCCTCGATGCCGGGCATGATGGACACGGTGCTGAACCTGGGCCTCAACGACGCCACGGTGATGGGCCTGGCCAAGCGGTCCAACGACCCGCGCTTCGCCTATGACAGCTATCGCCGCTTCATCCAGATGTATTCGAACGTGGTGCTCGACATCGACCACCACAATTTCGAGGAGATCCTGGAGTCGGTGAAGGAAGACCGCGGCCTCAAGCTCGACACCGAGCTGTCGGCCGACGACTGGAAGAAGGTCGTCGCCCAGTACAAGGACAAGGTCAAGGCCCAGCTGGGCAGGCCCTTCCCGCAGGATCCGCACGAGCAGCTGTGGGGCGCCATCGGCGCCGTGTTCGGCTCGTGGATGAACCAGCGTGCCATCACCTACCGCAAGCTGCACGACATCCCCGCCACCTGGGGCACTGCCGTCAACGTGCAGGCCATGGTGTTCGGCAACATGGGTGACGACTGCTCGACCGGCGTGTGCTTCACCCGCAACCCGTCGACCGGCGAGAACGAGTTCTACGGCGAGTTCCTGGTCAACGCCCAGGGCGAGGACGTGGTCGCCGGCATCCGCACCCCGCAGCAGCTGACCATCCAGGGCAAGGAGGCGCAGCACTCCAACCTGCCGTCGATGGAAGAGTGCATGGCGCCGGTGTTCAAGGAGCTGAACGCCATCCGCCACAAGCTGGAGGCGCACTACAAGGACATGCAGGACATGGAGTTCACGGTTCAGCAGAACCGTCTGTGGATGCTCCAGACCCGCACCGGCAAGCGCACCACCAAGGCGGCGCTGAAGATCGCCGTCGACATGGCGCGCGAAGGCCTGATCACCCGCAAGGAAGCCATCAAGCGCATCGATCCGGCGGCGCTGGACCAGCTGCTGCACCCGACGCTCGACCCCAAGGCCAAGCGCACCGTGCTCAGCCGTGGCCTGCCCGCCTCGCCGGGCGCGGCCTCGGGCAAGGTGGTGTTCTCGGCCGAGGAGGCCGAGGATTGGGTCAACAACCGCAAGGAAAAGGTCATCCTGGTCCGCGTCGAGACCTCTCCTGAGGACATCGGCGGCATGCACGTGTCCGAAGGCATCCTGACCACCCGCGGCGGCATGACCAGCCACGCGGCGGTGGTCGCCCGCGGCATGGGCACGCCCTGCGTGGCCGGCGCCGGCGACATCCGCGTCGACTACGCCGCCAAGACCATGAAGGTCGGCGGCACCGTGGTGAAGGAAGGCGAGGTGATCACCCTCGACGGCTCGACCGGCGAGGTGTTCATCGGCGAAGTGCCGACCATCCAGCCCGAGCTGACCGGCGACTTCGGCACCCTGATGGAGTGGGTGGACACCATCCGCACCCTCAAGGTTCGCGCCAATGCCGAGACCCCGCTCGACGCCGCCACCGCGCGCAAGTTCGGCGCCGAGGGCATCGGCCTGTGCCGCACTGAGCACATGTTCTTCGATCCCAAGCGCATCATCGCCATGCGCGAGATGATCCTGGCCGACAACGAGAAGGGCCGCCGCGCCGCGCTCGCCAAGCTGCTGCCGTTCCAGCGCCAGGACTTCGTCGAACTGTTCCAGATCATGCAGGGCCTGCCGGTGACCATCCGCCTGCTCGATCCGCCGCTGCACGAGTTCCTGCCCCACACCGAGGAGGACATCGCCGAGGTGGCCAAGGAAGCGGGTGTCGACGCCAGCGTGGTCAAGGCCCGCAACGCCGCCCTGCACGAGGCCAACCCGATGCTGGGCCATCGCGGTTGCCGTCTGGGCATCACCTATCCCGAGATCTACGAGATGCAGGCCCAGGCCATCTTCGAGGCCGCGGTCAGCGTCAGCCGGGATACCGGGCGCACCGTCACCCCTGAGATCATGATCCCCCTGGTCGGCGCCAAGAAGGAGCTGGACCTGATGAAGGCGTCGATCGACAAGGTTGCCGCCGAGGTGTTCGCCGAGCAGGGCTATTCCGTCGCCTACATGGTCGGCACCATGATCGAGCTGCCGCGCGCCGCGCTGATGGCGGGCGAGATCGCTGAGACCGGCGAGTTCTTCTCGTTCGGCACCAACGACCTGACCCAGACCACCTTCGGCATGTCGCGCGACGACTCGGGGCCCTTCCTCGAGGTCTATCGCCAGAAGGGCATCTACGACGCCGATCCGTTCGCCAGCCTCGACCAGCAGGGCGTGGGCGAGCTGATCCGCATCGCCGCCGAGCGCGGCCGTGCCACCCGCGCGGGCCTCAAGCTCGGCATCTGCGGCGAGCACGGCGGCGATCCGGCGTCGATCATGTTCTGCCAGAAGGCGGGCCTGGACTACGTGTCCTGCTCGCCCTACCGCGTCCCCATCGCCCGCCTCGCCGCCGCCCAGGCGGCGCTGGGCGCCAGCGGCTCGTCGGGCACGGCGTAAGCCGGACCGACCGGTTTGACAGGGAAGGGGCTCCGCAAGGGGCCCCTTTTTTGTGACTACGATGCGGGCCTGACATGATATTCGGGCCCATATTCATCGACAGTAACTTATATCATTCTGGTCTCATATATAGTGCAGCTAATTATGTATGCAAGATTCTTATCAAATAAAAGTATATTGTATCCTGATTCTGTGAGGGTGCTCTTATATTTAATTCCATCATAGCCTAATGCCTTGAACTGCTCCGCAATTATTTGTGTTGGAATATAGTCGGCGGCGTTGTCGCTAGAAGTAACAGGCTTTGCAAAAGCCCTGTCTATTGCAAGCCAAATCCCATCCTCGACTGTTGATGATGGATTGTGCATTATATCAAATAAATGAACTGCATTATGGTTGTGTGAGCAATCTACTATATGCAAATTTTTGTTCGTCACTAGTGTTGCAACAGATATTTTTTGCCCGACCCAAGGGCGAACTTCGGCGCATGCAGTGTTTGCGTCAGTGGCTGTATATAAGTACGAAATGCCACGTGGATTTGCTCTTCCTTCGTTCTGCCAGTTGTCAGTTGGCTTCATTCCCTCGACATTAAATGGAAGTTCCTCATCAAACATTACTGTGTAATCAAGGCCTGCCGGTTTTCGCTCAACTTGTTCAATTCGGCACCCGAGTCGTGCGCGAAAAAGTGGTTCGCCGGCTCGAATAGAGGCCTCGCGAATTCTGCTCATCTGGGCTACTGAGCTTAGGAAGTCATGTGCATCTTTCGTTAAGATATATCTGCGTTGAGTTTGTACCGCATTTGCAAAATTAAGATATTTGTTATAACCGGCAAATGCCAGGGAGGGGGCGTCGTCAGCCATTTTATTTTCTCAGACTATGGATTTCACGAAAGGAAGTGTAATCGGGCAAGGGCAGAGGAGCCGCGATAAGCGGCGTCGCCCCGTGCGAAAGCGTGCACTGCATACCCGCTATCTGCAAGCGATATCCATTCTCAACTTGAAATCGCCACGAACCTTGTGGATATTGAGACGCGCTCTCATTCACAACAAAGCGTGGGCCTGCCGATGTCGCCGTTCCGTGTTCTCTTCCTTGCCGGCGCCCTGCTGGCGGCCGGCACCGCGGTGGCGGCGGACGGTTATTGGCAGGCGGTCGCCGCCACCGTCGCCGCCAAGGTGGCGGAAGCCGAGGCGGCGGCGGCCAAGGGCCAGGCCGACGTGGCCAAGCGGGCGCTCAACGACGCCTATTTCCAGAAGTTCGAGGACGGCAAGCTGGAAGCGGCCATCCGCAAGGAGATCGCCGCCAAGCGCGCGGTCGAGGTCGAGCAGATGTTCGCCGGCCTGCGCAAGGCGGTGAGCGCCGGCGACCAGGCGGCGGTGGCCCGCGGTGCGGGCGAGCTGCGGGCCGCCATCACCGCCGACGCCCGCACCCTGGATGCCGCCAAGGTTCCCCCCGAAGTCTTCCAGGTGAACAAATGATCCGCGCCCTGCTGCTGGTCCTTGCCCTTCTGGCTGCCGCCCCGGCGGGCGCGGCCACCCTCGACCATCAGGCGGTGGCGGCCCGGCTGGCCGCTGCCGGCGACGCGCTGGTTGCCGCCTACGACCCGGCCAAGGGCGAGGCCACCGGCGACGGCTTCTCGGACCTCTATTTCTCGGTGTTCGAGGAGTCGGGGCTCGAGGCCGACATCGGCGCCGCCGATGCCGACGCCAAGGGCCGCATCGAGTCCGAGTTCGCTTCGGTGATCGGCCTGGCCAACAAGGGCGCGCCCGCGCCGCGGCTGGCCGCGGCGTGGACCACCCTTAAGGCCGACGTCGAGGCGGCGGCCAGTGTCCGCAGCTCGGCCGCCTCCGGGCCCATGGCGGCGTTCCTGCAGTCATTGTTGATCCTGCTGCGCGAAGGGTTCGAGGCCATCCTGGTAATCGCCGCCCTGGCCGCCTACCTGCGTCGCCTGGGCGCGGGCGACCGGCTCAAGGTGGTGTGGGGCGCGGTGGCGCTGGCGGTGGCGGCCAGCCTGGCCACCGCGGTGGCGCTGTCCGCCCTGGTGGACTCCGCCGGCCCCAACAGCGAGGCAGTGGGCGGCGTCACCATGATCGTCGCCGCCGCCGTGCTGGCCTATGTCAGCCACTGGCTGTTCGCCCGGCGTGAGGCGGCGCGCTGGCAGGGCTACATCCGCGGCCAGGTCGAGAAGGCGCTGTCGGGCGGTCAGGTGATGTCGCTGGGCTTCGCCGCCTTCCTGGCCGTCTACCGCGAGGGCGCCGAGACGGTGCTGTTCTACCAGGCGCTGGTGTCCGGCGCGCCGGGGCAGGGGCCTGCGGTGGGCGCCGGCTTCGCCTGCGCCGTGGTCGGCCTGGGCGCCGTCTACTGGGTCATGCGCAAGGCATCGATGAAGCTGCCGCTGGGGCCGTTCTTCGCCGGCACCGCGGTGCTGCTGTACGCGTTGGCGGTGGCGTTCGCCGGCCAGGGCGTGCTGGAACTGCAGGAGGCCCGCTGGCTGGCCGCCACCCCCGTCGACGGGGTGCCGCGCCTGCCGCTGATCGGCCTGTTCCCCACCGCCGAGACCCTGGCCGCCCAGGCGGCCATGCTGGCCCTCTTGCTGCCGCTCTTGGGCGGCTGGGCGGTGCGCCGCCTGAGGGCCGCGTCATGATGCACCGCCAGCTGCCCGCGGCCGAATTAGTCCGGCGCACCGCGCCGCTGGCCGGGCGGCTGGAATGGTGGTTCGTCACCAACCTCAAATGGCTGCCGCTGGTCCATGCGGTGATGTTCGTGGTGTTCTGCGGACTGATCCTGGTGCCGGCCTTCCTGCCCGAGGCCCCCGAGACCGCCGGCCCCTTCGACCACCTGACGCCGTTCGCCAACCTGGCCCTGTGGGGCTTGTGGTTCCCGCTGCTGCTGGTGTCGGTGCTGGTCACCGGGCGGTCGTGGTGCGGCATCCTCTGCCCCATGGGCGCGGCCTCCGAGGCGGCCAGCAGGCGCGGCCTGCGCCTGTCGCCGCCCAAGTGGCTGACCTGGCCGGGGACGCCGGTGGTGTCGTTCGTGGTGGTCACCGTGCTGGGCCAGACCACCGGGGTGCGCAGCCACCCCGAGGCAGCGGCCGAGGTGTTCGGCGGCACCATGGCGGCGGCCATCCTGCTGGGCTGGCTGTTCGCTCCGGGCAAGCGGCCGTGGTGCCGCCATGCCTGCCCCATCGGCCTGCTGCTGGGCGTATTCTCGCGCCTGGGCGCAGTCGAGTTCGCGCCCAAGCGGCCGGAGGCGGGCGGCGACCTGTGGACCGACCGCGGCGTCTGCCCGACCATGATCGACCTGAAGCGCAAGACCGAATCCCGCCACTGCATCGAATGCTTCCGCTGCGTCAGCCCGCCGGCCAAGGGCGGGCTGTTTCTCAAGCTGCGGATGCCCGGCGCCGAGATCGAGGACATCGCCAACCGCAATCCCAACTGGTCGGAGCTGGTGTTTCTGTTCCTGGGCGGCGGCGTGGCGCTGGGCGGCTTCCTGTGGGGCGTGCTGAAGACCTGGCAGCGCTGGCGCGACGCGGTGGGCGAATGGGCCATCGACCGCGACCTGATGTGGCTGGTCGAGCCGGGCCCCTCGTGGCTGATGGCCGTCCACCCCGAGCGGCGCGAGGTGTTCATGTGGATGGACGCCATCATGATCGCCGGCTTCATGTTGGCCGCCATGGCCGCCACCGCCGCCGTGCTGGCCGCCTGTTCCCTGGCCTCGGCCTGGCTGGCCGGCCGCTTCGGCGGCGGCCGCACCCTGGCGCGCCGCATGCTGGAGCTGGGCTACCAGTTCGCCCCGGTGGTGTTGGTGTCGCTGCTTCTGGGCCTGGGCGGCGGCCTGTTCACCGCGCTGAAAGCCGTCGGCCTGCCGGTGGTGGCGGTGACGGGGCTGAAGGCGGCGCTGTTCGGGCTTGGCATCCTGTGGTCGGCCCGCCTGGGCTGGCGCATCCTGGCCGCCCAAGGCGTGGCCCGCCGCCTGCCCGCCCTGGTCCCCGGCCTGGCCGGCAGCGCCGCGGTCGCCGCGGCGTGGGCGGCGGCGATTTTCTGAAGCCCCCCGGGTCGAGCCCGGGGGTGACGAAGGAAAAAGGAACCGGCTTCTAATGCCCGTGGCCGTTGTCGCCGTGTTCGCCCAGTTCGACCACGCGCAGGATGTTGGTGGTGCCCGAGTGGCCGAAGGGGACGCCGGCGGTGATGACGATGCGCTGGCCCAGGTTGGCGAAGCCTTCGACCTGGGCGTAGTGCACCGACTTGCTGACCATGTCCGAGAAGTTGCGCACGTCCTTGCTCAGCACCGACGAATGCGCCCCCCAGCACAGAGCCAACTGGCGGGCGACCTCCATGTCCGAGGTCAGCGACAGGATCGGCTGCTCGGGGCGTTCGCGGGCGGCGCGCAGGGTGGTCGATCCCGACGAGGTGAAGGTGACGATGGCGGCGGCCTGCAGGGTGTGGGCGACCTGGCGGGCAGCAGCGCTGATGGCGTCGCGGGTGTTGGCCTCGGGGTCCATGCGCGAGGCGTCGGTGATCACCCGGTAGTGCTCGTCGCCTTCCACCCGCTCGATGATGCGGTCCATCATGGTGACCGCGTCGACCGGGTAATCGCCGGTGGCGGTCTCGGCCGACAGCATGACCGCGTCGGCGCCGTCATAGACGGCGGTGGCGACGTCGGAGGCCTCGGCGCGTGTCGGCGACGGCGAGTGGACCATGGAGTCGAGCATCTGGGTGGCGACCACCACCGGCTTGCCGGCCAGGCGGCAGGCGCGGATGATCTTCTTTTGCAGGATCGGCACGGTCTCCGGCGGGCATTCGACGCCCAGGTCGCCGCGGGCCACCATGACCGCGTCCGACAACTCGATGATGTCGGCGAGATGCTCGATGGCCGAAGGCTTTTCCAGCTTGGACAGCAGGCGCACCCGGTTGCCGACCCGCTCGCTGATGCGCATGCGCGCTTCCTGCACGTCCGAGGCGCGCTGCACGAAGGACAGCGCGATCCAGTCGGCGCCCATGTCGACGGCGAATTCCAGGTCGTCGATGTCCTTCTCGGTCAAGGGCGAGATGGGCAGGACAACGTTGGGGACGTTGACGCCCTTGTGGTTGGACAGCTCGCCGCCGACCAGCACGCGGGTCTCGGCGAAGTCGGCGCCGTGGCGCTCGACCCGCAGGCGGATGCGGCCGTCATCCAGCAGCAGCTCGGTGCCGGCCTGCAGTGCGGCGAACACTTCGGGGTGGGGCAGGGGGGCGCGCTTGGTCGAGCCCAGTTGCTCGGACAGGTCGAGCCGGAAGGCGGCGCCGTTGTCGAGGCGCACCTTGCCGCCGTCGAAGTCGCCGACGCGCAGCTTGGGGCCCTGCAGGTCGGCCAGCACCGCGATGGGGCGGCGGACCTTGTGCTCGACCTCGCGGATGATGTCGTGGCGGGCCTGGTGGTCGGCGTGGCTGCCGTGGGAGAAATTGAGCCGGAAGACGTCGGCTCCGGCGTTGAACAATGCTTCGATGGCCTGCGGGGTCGACGTCGCCGGACCCAGCGTGGCGATGATCTTGGCGTTTCTTGTTCTTCTCATCGCGAAATCCTGTTTCGTGTCGGGCGCACCATAGCAGAGCCCGCAGGCCCCGCCTACCGCCCCCTCGGGGTGGTCGAGGTGGTATCGGGTGGGTAAATACCTACCCGTTTCCGGGTAATATTATTGCTGTGGGCCGGTCGGTCCTCCCCCCACGTGAGCATGCTTCGGCAGGGGATCAAGGGTGGGGCGAGAGAGTCCGCTTGACAGGTCAGGGCGACTCCCCTTTCTTCTCGCCAGCCCACACGAGACAAGAGGCATAGAGGCATGGCGCGCGCATTCGTCTTTCCCGGCCAGGGATCCCAGGCGGTCGGCATGGGCCGCGAACTGGCCGAAGCCTTTCCCGCCGCCCGCCTGGTCTTCGAGGAGGTCGACGACGCGCTCGGCCAGAAACTGTCGGCGCTGATGTTCGACGGCCCCGAGGGCGACCTGACCCTGACCGAGAACGCCCAGCCGGCCCTGATGGCGGTGTCCATGGCGGTGGTGCGCGTCCTGCAGTCGGAAGGCGGGCTGGACCTGGCAAAGGCCGGGGCTCTGGTCGCCGGTCATTCGCTGGGCGAGTATTCGGCCCTGGCCGCCGCCGGCACCTTCTCGCTGGCCGATGCCGCCCGCCTGCTGAAGATCCGCGGCCGCGCCATGCAGAAGGCGGTGCCCGTCGGCGTCGGCGCCATGGCCGCCCTGCTGGGCGCCGAGTTCGAGCAGGCCCGCGAGATCGCCGAGGCGGCCGCCCAGGGCGAAGTGTGCGAGGCCGCCAACGACAACGCGCCCGGCCAGGTGGTGGTGTCCGGCCACAAGTCGGCCGTCGAGCGTGCCGTCGCCATTGCCGCCGAGCGCGGCATCAAGCGCGCGGTGATGTTGCCGGTGTCCGCGCCCTTCCATTGCGCCCTGATGCAGCCCGCCGCCGACGCCATGGCCGAGGCCCTGGGCACCGTGCAGATGAACAAGCCGGCCCTGCCGCTGGTGGCCAACGTCACCGCCGACAAGGTCACCGACCCTGCGACCATCCGCGACCTGCTGGTCCGCCAGGTCACCGGTACCGTGCGCTGGCGCGAGGGCGTGCTGGCCATGAAGGCTGCCGGCGTCGACACCCTGGTCGAGCTGGGCGCCGGCAAGGTGCTGTCCGGACTGGCCAAGCGCATCGACAAGGAAATGGCCGGCACTTCGGTGGGCTCGCCCGCCGACATCGAGGCCTTCCTGAAGAGCCTTTGAGACAAGGGGGATTTCATATGTTCGACCTGACCGGCAAGACCGCGCTGGTGACCGGCGCCTCGGGGGGCATCGGCAACGCCATCGCCAAGCTGCTGCACGCCCAGGGCGCCACCGTGGCCATCCACGGCACCCGCCGCGGTGCTCTCGACGAGCTTGCCGCCGAGCTGAAGGACCGCGTCCACGTGCTGACCGCCAACCTGGGCGAGGCCGAGCAGGTGGAGCAGCTGGCCAAGGACGCCGAGGCGGCGCTGGGCGGTCTGGACATTCTGGTCAACAACGCCGGCATCACCCGCGACACCCTGGTGCTGCGCATGAAGGACGACGACTGGCAGTCGGTGATGGACGTCAACCTGACCGCCGCCTTCCGCCTGTCGCGCGCGGCGGTCAAGGGCATGATGAAGAAGCGCTGGGGCCGCATCGTCAACATCACCTCGGTGGTGGGCGTCACCGGCAACCCCGGCCAGGTCAACTATTGCGCCACCAAGGCCGGCATGATCGGCATGAGCAAGGCGCTGGCGGCCGAGGTGGCCAGCCGCGGTATCACCGTCAACTGCGTCGCCCCGGGGTTCATCACCTCGGCCATGACGGACGCGCTCAACGACGAGCAGAAGGGCCGCATCCTGGGCGGCATTCCCGCCGGTCGCATGGGCTCGCCGGAAGAGATCGCCGCGTCCGTGCTGTTCCTGGCCAGCAACGAGGCGGCTTATGTTACCGGCCAGACCATGCACGTGAATGGCGGCATGGCTATGATTTGACCCCGAAAGGGGGATTTGACCGCAAGCAGTGGTGTGCGGGCGCTGGTCAACGTGCGAAAAGTATGGTACCAACGCAGCACTTTCCGCCGGCGGGGGGCTGCGCCGCCCAGGCGCGGAACCGAGCTTTTTTCACCGTGAAAGACATCTCCGAGGGATCGCAAATGAGTGACGTGGCCGAGCGGGTTAAGAAGATCGTCGTCGAGCATCTGGGCGTCGAGGAGGCCAAGGTGACCGAGAACGCCAGCTTCATCGATGACCTGGGCGCGGACAGCCTCGACACCGTCGAGCTGGTGATGGCCTTCGAGGAAGAGTTCGGGTGCGAAATCCCGGACGACGCCGCCGAGAAGATCCTCACCGTCAAGGACGCCATCGAGTTCATCTCCAAGGCTTCCTGACCTTGATATCCGGCGCCGGCCGCTCGCCCCCGACGGGGCCGGCCGGCGCCGCCCATTTTGCCTTGTGCCGACAAGACCGGATTAGCGCTCAATGAGACGTGTAGTCGTCACCGGACTCGGGTGCGTCACCCCGCTGGGTAGCGGTGTGAACATCAACTGGCAACGCCTGACCGCCGGCCAGTCCGGCATCAGCCGTATCGAGAGATTCGACGTCAGCGAGATGGCGGCGAAGATTGCCGGCCAGGTGCCGCTGGGCACCGGCGAGGGCGAGTTCGACCTCGACAGCGTGGCGTCGGCCAAGGATCGCCGCCGCATGGACGATTTCATCGTCTTCGGCCTGGGCGCCGCCATCGAGGCCATCGAGGATTCCGGCTGGAAGCCCGAGGACGAGGAAAGCCGCGAGCGGACCGGCGTGATGATCGGTTCCGGCATCGGCGGCCTGCCCGGCATCGCCGAGACCGCGATCACCCTGAAGGACTCCGGTCCGCGGCGCGTCAGCCCCTTCTTCATTCCCGCCTCGCTGATCAACCTGGTCTCGGGCCACGTGTCGATCCGCTGGGGCTTCAAGGGCCCCAACCACGCGGTGGTGACGGCCTGCGCCACCGGCGCGCACGCCATCGGCGACGCCGCCCGGCTGATCATGCTGGACGATGCCGACGTCATGGTCGCCGGCGGCGCCGAGGCCGCGGTTTGCCCGCTGGGCCTGGCCGGCTTTGCCGCCGCCCGCGCGCTGTCGACCGCCTACAACGACGAGCCGACCCGGGGCTCGCGCCCGTGGGACAAGGGCCGTGACGGCTTCGTCATGGGCGAAGGCGCCGGCGTGGTGGTGCTCGAGGAACTCGAGCACGCCAAGAAGCGCGGCGCCAAGATCTATGGCGAGGTGATCGGCTACGGCATGTCCGGCGACGCCCATCACATCACCGCTCCGGCCGAGGACGGCAACGGCGGCTTCCGCGCCATGAAGATGGCCCTGAAGCGGGCCGGCCTGTCGCCCGACCAGATCGACTACATCAACGCCCACGGCACCTCGACGCCGCTCGGCGACGAGATCGAGCTGGGCGCGGTCAAGCGCCTGTTCGGCGACCATGCCTACAAGCTGTCCATGTCGTCGACCAAGTCGGCCATCGGCCACCTGCTGGGCGCCGCCGGCGCGGTCGAGGCGATCTACTCGCTGCTGGCCATGCGCGACAGCCTGGTGCCGCCGACGCTCAACCTGGAAAATCCCTCCGACGGCTGCGACATCGACCTGGTGCCGCTGAAGGCCAAGGAACGCAAGGTCCGGGTCGCCATGTCGAATTCGTTCGGCTTCGGCGGCACCAACGCCTCGCTGATCTTCCGGGCGGTCTGATTTCCCGCGGCCCCCGCCCAGCCGGCGGGGGCCGACGGAGACCCCATACATGTCCAAGCTGCTTCGCCTCCTGACCGTCGTCGCCGTGATCGCCGCCGTGGCGGCGGGCCGGCTGGCCTGGTACGGCCACCGCAGCTTCACCGCCCCCGGCCCGCTGGCCGAACCCACCGACGTGGTCATTCCCAAGGGCTCCGGCCTGGACGCGGTCGCCCGGCGCCTGGAAGAGGCCGGGGTGATCGACGGCCGCTGGGTGTTCATGGTCGGCGCCAAGCTGCGCCGCGCCAACCTCAAGGCCGGCGAGTTCTCGTTCCCTGCCCATGTCTCGCCCGAGGAGGCCATGCGCCTGCTGGCCGAGGGCCGCACCGTGGTGCACAAGCTGACCATCGCCGAGGGCCTGACCACGCGCGCCGTCCTCGAGATGGTGCGCCAGGCCGACTTCCTGTCGGGCGACATCACCCTGAAGCCGGCCGAGGGCACCTTGCTGCCCGAAACCTGGCACCTGTCGCGCGACGATGCCCGCGACGAGGTGGTGGCGCGCATGGAAAAGGCCATGCGCCAGGCCTTGGAGTCGCTGTGGGCGGCCCGCGACCGCGACCTGCCGCTGAAAAGCCCGGCCGAAGCGGTGGTGCTGGCCTCCATGGTCGAGCGCGAGACGCCGCTGGCGGCCGAGCGCCCGCGGGTGGCGGCGGTGTTCTACAACCGCCTGCGGCTCGGCATGCGCCTGCAGTCCGACCCGACGGTGATCTACGGCCTGTCCGACGGCTGGGGCGTGCTGGACCGCCCGCTGGTCCACGACGACCTGGGCGCGCGCCATCGCTGGAACACCTACGTCATCGACGGCCTGCCGCCCACCCCCATCGCCAATCCCGGTCGCGCCAGCCTGGAAGCGGTCATGCACCCGGCCCATTCCTCCGAGCTCTACTTCGTCGCCGACGGCAATGGTGGCCACGTGTTTGCCAGGACGCTGGACGAGCACAACGCCAACGTCACCAAGTGGCGCGCCTTGCAGAAGAAGCGCGGGGCGGAGTGAATAGGGGAGCTACATCCCCGTCGCCAGGCCGGCGAGGCCGATGAAGGCGGGCTGGGGATGGATGACCAGCCAGGCGGGGATGGGGGCGAGGTAGGACTTGAAGCGCCCCTTGTCCTCGAAGCGGGCCCGGAAGCCCGATGCGGCCAGGGCGCCCTGCATGCGCGGCAGGATGCCGCCGGCGATGTAGATGCCGCCGCGCGCCCCCAGCATCAGGGCCAGGTTGCCGGCCACCGTTCCCAGCATGGCGAAGAAGGTGTCCAGCGCCTCGCGGCACACCGGGCAGCTGCCGTCCAGCGCCCGCTGCGAGATGGCGTCGGGGGTGGTGTAGGCCGGCACCCGGTTGGACAGGTTGGCGACCGCCTCGTACAGGTTGACCAGGCCGGGGCCCGACAGCACCCGCTCGGCCGAGACGTGGCCGAACCGGGCGCGCAGCCAGGCCAGGATCGCCGCCTCGCGGTCGTTGGCGGGGGCCATGGTGGCGTGCCCGCCCTCGGCGGCCAGGGCCACCCATTCGCCCGATTTGGCCGGCACCAGGGCCGAAACGCCCAGGCCGGTGCCCGGTCCCAGCACGCCGATGGGGACGCCGTCGGCGGCCCCGCCGCCGCCCAGGCCCAGCAGGTGGGCGGGCCCCAGGTGGCGCACCGACAGGGCTACGGCGGTGAAGTCGTTGACCACCTCGAAGCGGTCGAGGCCCAGCTGGGCCCGCACCCCCTCCACCGAGAACCCCCACGGTGAATTGGTCAGGTCGATGCGGTCGCCGGTAATGGGCGAAGCCACGGCAAACGCGGCGCGTGCGGGCCGCACCGGCGGCGTGACGGCTTCCAGATAGGCGGTGGCGGCCTCGGCCGGGCCGGGATAGTCGGCGCAGCGCATGACCATGACGTCGGCCGGTTCGGACCCCGGGCGGGCCAGGGCGAAGCGGACATGGGTGCCGCCGATGTCGGCGATCAGGGCAGGCGCGTCCATCATGGTCCCTCAGTTAGGCCTTCCGGCGGGATTTTCCATTGCCGCCAACGGCGCGGTAAAGCTCGACGTAGCGGGCGGCCGAGCGGTCCCACCCGAATTCCTGCTGCACGCAGCCGGCGACGATGCGCCCCCACTGCTCGGGCTGGCGGTACAGGGCGAGCGCGCGCTCGATCGCCCATTGGAAGGCGCCGGCGTTGACGTGGTCGAAGGTAAACCCGGTGGCGGTGCCGGTCATCAGGCTGTCGTAGGTGGCGTCCACCACCGTGTCGGCCAGCCCGCCGGTGGCGTGGGCGATGGGCACGGTGCCGTAGCGGAAGGCATAGAACTGGGTCAGGCCGCAGGGCTCGAAGCGCGACGGCATCAGCATCATGTCGCCGCCGGCCATCAGCTTGTGGGCCAGCGGCTCGGAATAGCCGATGTGTACCGCCACGTCGTGCGGGTGGCGGGCGGCGGCCGCGCGGAAGCCGTCCTCGAGGATGCGGTCGCCCGAGCCCACCACCGCCAGTTGGGCGCCGTGGCCCAGGATGTGGGGCAGCATGCTGAGCACCAGCTCCATCCCCTTCAGCTCGTTGAGGCGCGACACGATCACCATCAGCGGCCGCTCGGGGTTGACCTCCAGCCCCAGCTCGGCCTGCAGCGCCGCCTTGTTGGCGGCCTTGCCGGCGGCGTCGCCCGGGGTGAAGCGCCGCGCGATGTAGGCGTCGTCGGCCGGGTTCCACACCTCGTAGTCGGCGCCGTTGAGGATGCCGCTGAGGTCGGCCTGGCGCAGCGCCAGCAGCCCCTCGAGGCCGCAGCCGTGGGGCGAGGCCTGGATCTCCTTGGCATAGCGCGGGCTGACCGTGGTCAGCTTGTCGCTGTAGAACAGCCCGGCCTTCAGGAAAGACATGTTGCCGTAGTACTCGACCCCGTCAATGCCGGTCATCGCCGGGGTCAGGCCCAGGGACAGCGCGGTGGGCAGCGGGAAGATGCCCTGATAGGCGATGTTGTGGATGGTGAACACCGTTCCCGGCCGGTGCGCCACCGCCCAGGCGTACAGGTAGGCGGCGCCCAGGCCGGCCTGCCAGTCGTGGGCGTGCAGCACCTGGGGGCGCCATTTGACCGGGCTGCCGTCGGTGCACAGGTGGGCCGAGGCCCAGGACAGCAGTCCGAAGCGCAGGTGGTTGTCGGGCCAGTCGTGACCCAGCCCGTCCTGGTAAGGCCCGCCGGCGCGCCCGTACAGCGCCGGGCAGTCCACCAGCCACAGCGGCACCCCGCTGCCGGGAAGACGGGCGCCCACCAGCTGGGCCGGGCCGACGCCGAAGGGATCGCCCAGGCTTCCCAGCACCCGCTTGCCTTCGGCCTTGTCCATGGCCTCGGGGTAGCCCGGCATCAGCACCCGCACGTCGACGCCCGAGCGATGCAAGGCGATGGGCAATGCTCCCGACACGTCGGCCAAGCCGCCGGTCTTGATCAGCGGGAAA
Organism: Actinomycetota bacterium; assembly: GCA_050260215.1. Lineage (GTDB taxonomy): Bacteria > Pseudomonadota > Alphaproteobacteria > Rhodospirillales > Magnetospirillaceae > JBLNBU01. The sequence goes on along the minus strand of JBLNBU010000054.1, from coordinate 5,902 downwards.
ACCTCGGATGAAACGAACAGGACGCGCATCGGGATACTTCCGGTAATTGCTCGAAGCCAGCCTAACCGAAGCCCGCCGGTCGGGAAAGTGTCTCAGCCTTCCGGACTACCCCTTTGTGAAATCACACGGAATCGGGTCGGCCGTTGTTGTCTGGGGCGACGGATTGTGGCAGGGTCGGACCAGACGAATCGACGGGGGAAGGTGGATGTTCGAACCGACGGACAAGGCCAGCATCATCGATCTCGAAGTCAACGAGCGGTTGCGACGCACCCTGGCTCTGGTCCTGGCCGGCGGCCGCGGCTCGCGCCTCAAGGACCTGACCGACTGGCACGCCAAGCCCGCGGTTCCCTTCGCCGGCAAGTTCCGCATCGTCGACTTCGCCCTGTCCAACTGCATCAATTCGGGCATTCGCCGGATCGGCATCATCACCCAGTACAAGGCGCACTCGCTGATCCAGCACATCCAGCGCGGCTGGGGCTTTTTGCGCGGCGAGTTCAACGAGTTCATCGAGCTGCTGCCCGCCCAGCAGCGCACCGACGGCGAGAACTGGTACAAGGGCACCGCCGACGCGGTGTTCCAGAACCTCGACATCATCCGCGGCCACCGGCCCGAGTTCGTCCTGCTGCTGGCCGGCGACCACGTCTACAAGATGGACTACGGCCGCATGCTGGCCCACCACATCGCCACCGGCGCCGACGTCACCGTCGCCTGCCTGGAAGTGCCGCTGGAGGACGCCAAGGGCTTCGGCGTGATGGCCGTCGACGAGCGCGACAACATCATCCGCTTCGACGAGAAGCCCGACAACCCGCAGCCCATCCCCGGCCATACCGACCGGGCGCTGGCCAGCATGGGCATCTACATCTTCAACGCCCAGGTCCTTTACGATCGGCTGCAGCAGGACTCGACCCTGCAGGGATCGGACCACGATTTCGGCAAGGACGTCATCCCCTCGCTGGTCGGGCGCTTCCGGCTGGTGGCGCACCGCTTCCAGGACTCCTGCGTCATGCACGAGGGCGCCAAGGAGCATTACTGGCGCGACGTCGGCACCATCGACGCCTATTGGGAAGCCAACATCGACCTGACCACGGTCACGCCGGCGCTGAACCTCTATGACGACCATTGGCCGATCTGGACCTACCAGGCCCAGTTGCCGCCGGCCAAGTTCGTCTTCGACGCCGAGAACCGCCGCGGCATGGCGGTGGACTCCATGGTCTCGGGCGGCTGCATCATCTCGGGAGCCACCGTGCGCCGCTCGCTGCTGTTCTCGAACGTGCGGGTCAACAGCTACTGCCTGGTCGAGGATTCGGTGATCCTGCCCAACTGCGACATCGGCCGCCACGCGCGGCTGCACCGCTGCATCGTCGACCACGGCGCGGTGGTGCCGCCGGGCCTGGTGGTGGGCGAGGATCCCGAACTGGACGCCAAGCGGTTCTACCGCACCCGCAAAGGGATCACCCTGATCACCGCGGCCATGCTGCGCGCGCTGGAGGGGTGAGCGCGACGCGCAACCCTCCAGGAATTCCGGTACTCCGAGGGGTGGGGGCAGTGCCGTCCATCCCCGGGGACCGGTGAATTTTTCCGATCCAGAATCATCACACTTTCGGGTAGGATGTGGTCCGGCCGGCGCCCCGCCGCGTCCGGTCGTCGCCGTATTGCGCTGCAGCATGGATGCAGCTATATATTAGCAACATCGCAACTGCCCCGGATCGGAGCATGTCGACCATTACTCCTCTCAAGACGGCCGAATTCGCCGGGATGGTTCCCGACGCGACCACCGCCGTCGTGCGGATCTACGATCCCAACGAGGAATGGCGCACCGATGCCACCGCCCAGGAGCAGGCCGGCTGGGGTGCCTTCCTGCCGCTGTCGTTCTGGGACATGGACCCCAGCGCCATGGGCATGCTGGGCGGTGCCCTGGTGCACCTTCTCGGCGCCCACCGCGAAACCTGCCTGGCACTCGGCCGGCGCCTGTTCGGCGACGACGACCTGCCGTGGCGTCCGTTCCTGCCCGCCGACGCCCGCGACGTGGCGGCATTCGCCGACCAGCTGCCCGGCAAGGGCATTCGCCACGTCCTGGTGGTGTGCCGCAACGGCCGCGGCCGCTCGGGGGCTCTGGCCCGCTGGCTGGCCCGCCGCCTGGGGGCGGAGCTGGACCAGCTGCCCGGCGCCGATCCCCGCGCCAGCGAATTCATCTGCCGTACGCTTGACCGCGCCGCCTGACCGTTCGCGGCACGCTTGATGCATCGACAGCGGTAGCCCTTCGGCTTCCGTCGCTCAATTCCGCGCTTTCGACGGGCCGGACGGGCGGCAGGAATTGCCGGGGGGCAGAAGGTTCCCCGGATCGCCCGAGAGGAGGGCGCCATGAACACCTATCCGCTGTTCGACACCGGTTTCACCTTCTGGCTCGCCGACCTGGATTCGCATCTGCGCCGCACCCGCGGCGTCGAGCTGCGCCAGCTTGGCGTCAGCGAACGCGAGCTGATGGCCCGCTACCACAGCGGGGCCTCGCCGTTCCGCACCAGCGACGACCTGACCACGGTCCGCGCCGCCGAGTAGGGGCTGCCTTCATCCTGACACAATCCGGCCCGAGGGAAGCCATCAACCTCTGGTACATTCAAGACCATGGCCATCCGGCCACGGAGCGCGGCTCGCGCCCGTCCGGAACGGCCCATGGAGAAGCATCATGTGTTACCCCCTGTTCGACAGCGGCTACACTCTTTGGGCGGCGGACCTGGAAACCCAGCTGTCCGAGCGTCACGGCGTCTCGGTCCGCGGCATCGGCGTCGAGATCCGCATGCTTCTCGACAACTACTACCGCGGCCTGACGGTGCCTGCCGTCCTCGAAGCCATCGAGATCCGCTACCAGCTGTCGCGCGCCTGACCGACCACCCATTCGCCCGGCATGCCGCCGCGGCAGCGTTCCAGCACCAGCCGCCAACAGCCGCCCGGCGCCGCCGCCACCCGCCAGCGGGTGGAGCCGGCGTTGGCGGCGCGTGCCAGCGGCGGATGGAGCGCCAGGCCGGTGACGCCGCCGTCCTCGGCCGCCAGCTGAAGGCGCCGGCCGGCGGTCAGCTCCAGCCGGCGCAGTTCGGCCACCACGCAGGCCAACTCGGGGCAGCGCAGCGCCTCCTCCATCGCCCATAGGGCGGCTTCGTCGTTTCGGCTGCGCACCACCACCAGGCGCGCCGGCCCAAGCCCATAGGGCGCCAGCCCCGGCCCGTACAGGTCGTCACCGGCCAGGATCCACGCCACCGGACGGTCCAGCCGCTCCGCCAGCCGCCCGGCCAGGGTGGCGGCAAAGGCGGTGGCGGCCGCGTCCTCGGCCAGCAGCTGATGCAGCTGCCCCAGCGCCAGGCCGCCGCCCGGCAGCGCCCGGTCCACCTGTTCGGCCACCGGCACGGCCGTGCCGGGGGGCGGACGCAGCCGTTCCATCGCCCGGATGCGGGCGCGCAGGGCGGCAAGGTCGGGGGCGGCGGCGGGCATGGGCCTTGTGTTCGCGATTGGTTCTTTTCCGTCTTAGCCTCGCCGCCGGGCGGCGGTCAAGGGGCGGGAACTTCCATATGGGGGTGGTGCCCGCCATCGGTAGTTCTTGCCGCGGCGCACCCGCATGCTAAAACGGACGGAACAATAAGATGCGGGAGGAGGCCGCCGGTGAGCGGGCGTGGACCTTTACCGTGGCTGGCTGCGGCCTTGCTGGCCAATCTTGCCGCCATCGCCACTGCCGTGGTGCTGTTGTCCGAGCGGGTCGCCGACCGTACCGCGCTGACCGCCGTCGGCCTGGTGGCCGCGGCCGGGGCGACGGTGCTGTTCGCCGTGTCGTGGAAGATCGTCGATTTTCTGGTGATGCGCCGCATCCGCCAGATGGCCGCCGAGGTGCGCGCCATCGCCTACGGTTCGGCCCGCGAAGGCGTCGACCTGACGCGCTACGCCATCGTCTCGCCGCTGCCCGAGGCGGTCAACGAGATCTGCGAGCGCATGATCAAGGCCCGCACCGAGCTGGCCGAGGGCCTGTCGGTGGCGACGCGTCGGTCCGAGGAGAATTCCGCCCGCCTGGCCGCCATCCTCAACGACCTGCACGAGGGCGTGGTGGTGTGCAACCTGCGCCACCAGATGGTCCTCTACAACCAGGTGGCCTTCGACATGCTGCGCGGCTCGGCCGACCTGGGCCTGGGGCGCTCGCTGTTCGAGACGGTCTCTCGCGAGCCGGTGCTGCACATGCTCGACATCCTGGCCGCCCGTCCCGACGCCGCCACCCGCGGCGTGCCGTTCCTGGCCGGCACCACCGACAAGCGCATGCTGCTGCAGGCGCGCATGACCCTGATCCGCAATCCCGACGGCGAGCCCGGCGGCTATGTGGTGACCATGGTCGACGCCGGTCCGCAGGTGGCGGCGCTGGCGCGCCGCGACGCCCTGCTGGCCGAGGTCACCGAAGGTCTGGAAGAGACCTTGAACCGCCTGCGCAACGCCGACAGCGCCGCCAAGGTGCGCCGCGAGGCCAACATCATCTACGGTGCGGTCAAGCGCGTCACCGACGGCTACCAGCGGGCGCTGGGCGGCTGGTGGCCGATGATCGACCTGCTGTCGACCGACCTGTTCGGCTTTGTCGCCGGCCGCTTCGAGGGCGCGGCTCCCAAGGTGACGGCCACCGGCCTGCCGGTGTGGCTGCACGGCGATTCCCAGTCGCTGGTACTGGCCATCGAATCCCTGGTGCGCGCGCTGGCCGCCCAAACCAAGGTTGCCGAGGTCGACCTGGCCGCCGGCAGCGCCGCCACCTCGTACGCCGAGGAAGCGGCACCTTCGGCTGCCGACGAGATCGCCTGGATCGACATCCTGTGGCGCGGCCAGCCGGTGGCCGACGATGTCCTGGCCAAGTGGCTGCGCCAGCCGCTGCCGGCCCTGGGCGGCATGACGGTGCGCGACGTGCTGGCCCACCACGCCGGCCCCGGCGTCAGCCAGGGCCGCGACGGCGAATGGGGCTCGCTACGCCTGCCCATGCTGCCGCGGGTCGAGGCGCGCACCAGGCCCAAGGCGGTGCTGCCGGGCCGGCCCGAGTTCTACGACATGGACCTGCTGGCCCGCGACACCGGCGCGGTGGGCTCGCGGCCGCTCAAATCGCTGACCTTCGTGGTGTTCGACACCGAGACCACCGGGCTCGAACCCTCCAACGGCGACCAGATCGTCCAGATCGCCGGGGTGCGCGTGGTCAACGGCCGCATCCTGTCGGGCGAAAGCTTCAACCGCCTGGTCAATCCCTGCCGGCCGATCCCGCCTGAGTCCATCAAGTTCCACGGCGTCACCGACGACATGGTCAAGGACAAGCCGCCGGCCCAGGTGGTGCTGCCCCAATTCCACGCCTTCGCCTCGGAAGCGGTGCTGGTCGCCCACAATGCCGCCTTCGACCTCAAGTTCCTCAAGCTGAAGGAACGCGAGTGCGGACTGGCGTTCGACAATCCGGTGCTGGACACCATGATCCTGTCCAACTACATCGACGGCCCCGACGCCGGCCATTCGCTGGACGCCATCTGCGAGCGCTACGCCATCGAGATCGTCGACCGCCACACCGCGCTGGGCGACGCCATCGTCACCGCCGCCGTGCTGCTGCGCCAGATCGAGGCCCTCGAATCCCGCGGCATCCACACCCTGGACGAGGCGGTGAAGGCCTGCAACCTGTCCATGGTGCTGCACGAACGCCAGCGGGTGCTGTAGCGCCCCCCGCTCTTTCCCCCTCTCCCAGCGGGAGAGGGCAGGGGTGAGGGAGAGTTGGTGGTTGCTGGAAACGTCGTTTCCTTGGGACGCTTCACCCCCCCACCCACCCCCCCCCGCGCGGCCGGCCCCACCCGCCCCCCCCCGGGCGGGGGGTTTTAACCCCCACCCCCCCCGGCCACCCCCCCGCGGCCACCCC
>JBLNBU010000053.1:0-13557 GCA_050260215.1 Actinomycetota bacterium | reverse complement strand
GCCGCTCGCGACGCCGAGCGCAAGGTCAAGGCGGCGCAGTACGGCGTGTCGTCGGTCGAGCGCAAGCGGGTCAAGCGCCATCCGTTCCCGCCCTTCACCACCTCGACGCTGCAGCAGGAGGCCAGCCGCAAGCTGCACCTGCCGGCGGCGCGCACCATGCAGATCGCCCAGCGACTGTACGAGGGCGTCGACATCGGCGGCGAGACGGTGGGCCTGATCACCTACATGCGAACCGACGGCGTCACCATGGCCGCCGAGGCGGTGGCCGCCGCCCGCGACCTGATCGGCCGCGACTTCGGCAAGGCCTACGTGCCCGAGGGGCCGCGCCTCTACAAGACCAAGACCAAGAACGCCCAGGAGGCCCACGAGGCCATCCGCCCCACCGACATCTTCCGCCGCCCCGAGGACGTCGCCTGCTATCTCGACCGCGACCAGCTCCGCCTTTACGAGCTGGTGTGGAAGCGCACGGTGGCCTGCCAGATGGCGTCGGCCGAACTGGACCAGGTGGGCGCCGACATCGCCAGTGCCGACGGCAAGGTCGCCTTCCGCGCCACCGGTTCGGTGGTGGTGTTCGACGGTTTCCTCAAGGTCTATTCCGAGGACCGCGACGAGCCCGAGGACGACGAGGGCGAGCGCCGCCTGCCCGACGTCACCCAGGGCGACGCCATGAAGCGCCAGGCCACCCGCACCGAGCAGCACTTCACCCAGCCGCCGCCCCGCTATTCCGAGGCCAGCCTGGTGAAGAAGCTGGAAGAGCTGGGCATCGGCCGGCCGTCGACCTATGCCTCGATCCTGTCGGTGCTGCAGGACCGCAACTACGTGCGCCTGGACAGCCGCCGCTTCATCCCCGAGGACCGCGGCCGCCTGGTCACCGCCTTCCTCGAGAACTTCTTCGCCCGCTACGTCGACCACAACTTCACCGCCGACCTGGAAAACCAGCTCGACGACATCTCGGGCGGCCGCGAGAACTGGCGCCGGGTGCTCGAGCGCTTCTGGCACGACTTCTCGGCTGCGGTCGAGGACACCAAGGACCTGCGCGTGAGCCAGGTGCTGGAAGCGCTGGACAAGGAGCTGGGGCCGCACTTCTTCCCCGACGACGGCACCGGCCGCGACGCCCGCGTCTGCCCGACCTGCAATGCCGGCCGGCTCAGCCTGAAGCTGGGCAAGTTCGGCGCCTTCATCGGCTGCTCGAACTATCCCGAATGCCGCTACACCCGCCCGCTGACCGTGGGCGGCGAGGCGGGCCAGGCCCCCGAGGAAGCCCAGGACGGCCCCAAGGAGCTGGGCGCCGACCCGGCCAGCGGCCAGATGGTGACCCTGCGCAAGGGGCCCTACGGGTACTACGTTCAGCTGGGCGAGGAAGCCCCCAAGGCCAAGGACGCCGCACCCAAGGCGAAGGGCAAGGGCAAGAAGGCCGACGCCCCGGCCAAGCCCAAGCGGGTGTCGCTGTACCGCGGCCTCGACCCGGCCGACGTCACCTTGGAGGTGGCCTGCAAGCTGCTGGCCCTGCCGCGCGAACTGGGCCCCCATCCCGAGACGCGCAAGACCATTTCCGCCGGCGTCGGCCGCTTCGGGCCCTACCTGGTACACGACGGCGTCTACAAGTCGCTCCCCCGCGGCGACGACGTGCTGACCATCGGCATGAACCGCGCCGTCGAACTGCTGGCACAGGGCAAGGGCAAGGGCCCGTCGGGGCCGCTGAAGACCCTGGGCGAGCACGCCGGCAAGCCGGTCACCCTGCATGAGGGCCGCTACGGCCCCTATGTCAGCCGCGACGGCGTCCACGCCACCCTGCCCAAGGGCACCGCCGCCGATGCCGTCAGCCTGGAAGAGGCGGTCCGCCTGATCGAGGCCCGCGCCGCCAAGGCCCCGGCCAAGCCCGCGCGCGGCCGCAAGGCGGCGGCACCCAAGGCCGACCAGCCGGCAGCCGAGCAGAAGGCCCCGGCCAAGAAGGCGCCGGCCAAGAAGAAGCCCGCCGCCAAGGCCGCCAAGCCCAAGGCGAAGGCCAAGCCCGCCGCCGAGTAGGGACTACCCCCGGGCTACCCCCAAGAAACAAGCCCCGCCGGATGCCGGCGGGGCTTTTTCATTCCCGGACGTTCCTCTGGCGTGTTCAGGCGTCGACGTCCTCTTCGTCGTCGTCGTCGCCGGGGGTGGCGGCGATGAAGGGGCTGCCGCAGCGCCGGCAGGTTGCCCCGGCCACGACCTGACCCAGCGTGCAGCCCTCGCCGTGCCGGGCCACGATGTCCTCGACCGCGCGTTCGGAATGCTCGCCGCACTCGGTGCAGACGAACCGGACGATGGATGCGTGAAGCCAGTCGGCGGAGGCGGAGAAGAAATGCAGCATGGCCACCATGTCGTTCTTCCTGGGCTGTTGCCGTTCGATGGCCAAGTCATAGCGGATGGCCGGTTGGCGAGCCAGTGCCAGCCAGGGCTAGCCCGAAAGGCTAGCGGTATCTCTTTCGGCGAGCGCAATTGTCACGGAAGGGTCTCTTGAGACCAAAGGACCGCAGTTGTAACAAAATACCGACTGCGACAAGAGGATGACTGATGTACGACGACAAGGACGAGTTCCACTACTGCCCCCATTGCCGCCGCCGCACCCGCCACCGCGCCTTCCGCGAGCGGGTCCTTGCCGCGGTACTGTGGTGCCAGTCCTGCTGGCAGACCCGCGTCGGCGACGAGCCGGCCCCCATGAAGGCGGCCTGACCGCCGCCGCCTACCCCTTCTTGCGCGCGTCCTGGGCGATTCGGGCCAGGCACCAGTCGCGCGGCGCTTCCCCGGCGGCGTAGTCCAGGGCGTAGAAGCCGCCCTTGTCCATGTCGGGGAACAGATGCACCGTCAGTTGGCAGCCGTCGGTGCGATAGGTCCACACCTTGCCGGGCGACTGCTCGGTCTCCTCGGCCGGGCGGCCCAGCACGTCGGCGGTCTCGGCCTCGGACAATCCCACCAGCTTGGGCGCGATGCCCTTGTCGGCGGCGGCCGGACGATCGGACGGCGGCGGGGCAGCCGCCTTGGTGCGCGCCGTGACGGTGGGGCGCGGCGGCGCCGGCTCGATGGGCTTGGAGATGCGCGGTGCCGCCGGTGCGGCGACGACCGGGGCGGGTGCCGGGCCCACGGCCTCGGGCGGCCAGCGCCAGTCGGCGCAACCGGACAGGGCAGCCGAGGCGGCAATCAGGACGGCGAGGCGGCGTGATGTCATGGCGGTTCTGCTGTGATGGAGCCGAGTCATTTCAGTGACAAACAATGGCAAAATAATGGCGCTGTAGTAACAAAACTCGGATACGACCTTGAGCTAATTGAAGGCGGTCCGCAAGTGTCATTAAATACGTTCATGCCAAGCCCGGCTTTAACAGGACGTAAAAGAATGACCCGCAACTCCATCGAATTCATCCTTTCGGTTGGCCGCGCCACATTGATACTGGCGACAACCCTGTCCGTGGGAGCCGGCGCCGCCCTGGCCGACCCGCCGGAGTGGGCCGGCCGCTGGCGGGCGCCGGGTCATCACCATCATCACCACCACGATGACGACGACGACGACTACCGGGTGGTGTACGTGCCGCAATATGGGACCCGTACCACCATCGTGCAGCAGCAGGTGACCCAGGTCGCCCCGGTGGCGCGCGGCCTGCCCTATGGCTTCAATCGCGGCACCTGCGACCGCGGCCTGGTGTCCGGCGAAGTGGTCGGCGACGTGGTCGGCGGCCTGGCAGGCGGCCTGCTGGGCTCGCGCGTCGGCCGCGGCTCGGGGCGCACCGCCGCCACCATTGGCGGCACCCTGGTGGGCGTGCTGGTGGGCGGCTCGGTCGGCCGCAGCATGGACACCATCGACCAGGGCTGCGTCGCCGGCGGCCTGAACTACCTGCCCGACAACCGGGCCATCGCCTGGCAGGGCGACGGCGGCGCCGACTACCGGATGGTGCCGGTGCGCAGTTGGAACCAGGGCGGCTCCTACTGCCGCGAATACCAGACCGTGGCCATGATCGGCGGCCACCGCCAGGTCGCCTATGGCACCGCCTGCCGCCAACCCGACGGGCAGTGGCAGATCGTCAATTAACCGACCGGCAAGGGCGTCGGAGTAGGACTGGCGCCCGACAGGTGCAGATCGGCACGGAAAGGGACGAGACAATGTCGACGGCGGTGGTACTGGTGGACGACGACGACCTGTTCCGGGAATCCCTGGGCAGGAACCTGAGCGACGCCGGCTATACGGTGCGGGATTTCGCCCGCGGTGCGCAGGCGCTGGACCACCTGCTGGCCGGCGCCACGGCGAACCTGGTTATCCTGGACTGGCGCATGCCCGAGATGAACGGTATCGAGGTCCTGAAGCGCATCCGCGGCGCCCAGTTGGACGTGCCGGCCATCTTCCTGACCGCGCTGACCGACCAGATCTACGAAGAGGCCGCCCTGGCCACCGGTGCCGTCGACTTCGTCGAGAAAAGCCGCAGCTTCGCCATCCTGGAGCGGCGCATCGGCCTGATCCTGGAAGGGGCCAAGGCGCGCACCGCCGCCAACGCCAACGACGCCGACACCCTGGTGTTGGGGCAGCTGACCCTGCGGCTGAAGACCAGCCGCGCCACCTGGAAGGAGCGCCCGGTCGAACTGACGCTGACCGAGTTCCGCATCGTCAACCTGCTGGTCGAGAAGGCCGGCGAGGACGTGTCCTACCGGCAGATCTACGACCTGGTGCACGGTGCCGGCTTCCTGGCCGGGGCAGGCCCCGAGGGCTTCCGCGCCAACGTGCGCACCTTCGTCAAGCGCATCCGCCAGAAGTTCCGCGACGCTGACGCCGAGTTCGACGGTATCGGCAATTATGCGGGCTTCGGCTACCGGTGGAAGACGGATGACTGACCCGGCCGCCGGCCCATTGCACTGCCCTGCCGACCCGCCGCTGGCCCGCGCGGTCCGCTCGCTGGCGGCCAAGCTGGTCCTGCTGGCGGCGGCCTTCGCCGCGGTGCCGCTGATCCTGTACGGCCAGTTCTCGGACGCCGAGCAGATCAAGCGCAAGGTGCTGCTGGACCGGCTGCACGTCGAGGGCCGGCTGATCGCCCACGGCCTGGCCTTGGGGCTGGCCCGCCTGAAAGGGGCGCCCTCGGTGCTCGACACGCGCGCCGTGCTGGAACGGCTCGAGCCCGACGGCGTCAACGTCCGCCTGCTGTTCCGCCCGCCGGGTCGGGACGGCCAGCCGGGCCCGGTGTTCCTGGTCGCCGCCCTGCCCGCTTTGGCACCCGAGGCGGTCGAGGCCGAGCGCGCCACCCTGGCCGGGGCCGGGGTGACCCGGGCGGTACCCGATTCCTGCGACGGCGGCTCCGAGCTGGATCTGCGCTACACCACCGCGGCCGGCGAGGATGAGGTGCTGACCTCGGTCATCCCCTTCGCCACCCGGGCCGGCTGCTGGGCGGTAGTGACCTCGCAGTCGTCGCGCGACGTGGCCGGCGCCCTGCTCGACCGCCCCTACTGGCGCAGCCCCGAAGTGGGGATGGCGGCAGCCTGCTATGCCCTGCTGTTCGTGCTGACCGCCTTCGTGTTCTGGCGGCTGTGGCGGTCGCTGCGCCTATTCGGCGGCGAGGCCCGCGCCATCGCCGAAGGCGCCGAGCGGTGCGCGCCGTTCGCCGCGCTCAACCGCATCCCCGAACTGGACGGCGTCGCCGCCGAGCTCGACCACATGGTGGGCAACCTGCGCGCCACCGCCCAGGCCTTCCGCTTCGCCGCCGAAGAGAACGCCCACGCCTTCAAGACCCCCATCGCCACCATCGCCCAGGCTGTGGAACCGGTGCGCCGCGCCATCGCCGAGGGGCCGGCCCGGCGCTCGCTGCAGGTGATCAAGGCGGCGGTCGAGCGCCTGGACTCGCTGGTGGCGGCATCCCGCCGGCTGGACCAGGTCAACGCCGAGCTGGTCACCCCGCCCAGGCAGAAGGTCGACTTCTCCGCCCTGGTGGCGGCCCTGCTGCAGTCCTACGCCGAACCCATGGCCGAGCGCGGCATGCGCATCGAGCCCCACCTGACCCCGGCCTGCGTGGTGCGCGCCAGCCCCGAGCTGCTGGAAACGGTGGTCGAGAACATCCTGGACAACGCCATCTCGTTCTCGCCGGCAGGCAGCGCCATCACCGTCACCGTCGCCCGGGGCCCCGGGCTGGTGGTGCTGGCCATCGACGACCGCGGCCCCGGCGCCTCGGAAGACGTGCTGGCGACAATGTTCGACCGCTATGTGTCGCACCGCCCCGAGGCCGACGCCTCGGGCCAGCCCCATTTCGGCATCGGATTGTGGATCGTGCGCCGCAACGTCGCCGCGGTCGGCGGCACCGTCGAGGCCCGCAACCTGGACGGTGGCGGGCTTCGGGTGACGGTCAGCCTCCCCTCGGCCTGACCTTCGGCGGCGCGATCCCAGCCTTTGGGCGGAGGGACCGATACGCGAGTCCCGGTTGCATAGGCATCCCGAATCCCTGTATAGGGTGAAGTACGGATGGCCATCGGAAGCCCCCGATGGACCCGCGGGAGGGGCCAGGCATGATGTACGAGGGAGGCGATCCGCGCGTCGCCGTCATCGATGCCAATGCCCATATCCGCCGGCTGATCGTCACCCTGCTGGGTGCCCTGACCGTCCGCGACACCGTCGAGGCCCGCACGCCGACGGCCGCCACCGCCCACCTGCTGAAGAAGGCCGTCGACCTGGTCATCGTCGACTGGACCGGCGACGCGACCGACGCGGTGCTGTTCGTCCATCGCCTGCGCCGCGGCGAGTTCGGCCGTGCCGACATCCCCGTGCTGGCCCTGTCGCCGTCCACCCACCACGCGGTGCTGGAGCGGGCCTACGAATCGGGCATTGATGACGTCATCGCCAAGCCGGTCTCGGCGCTGGACGTGATCCAGCGCTCGGGCGCACTGATCGACGAATACCGGCGCCGCACCGCGGTCCCCGCGGCCGCCGCGGCGGAATAGCCCGGGGATCTTCCGGTGGCCGGCGACCCGCCGCTTCCCGATCTCGACCCGGCCGCGCTGGCGCGGGCCGAAGCCGCGCTCGATGCCCTTCAAGACAGCTATGCCGCATGGCTGCAGGCTGACCTGGCCCGCCTGGACGCCGCCCTTGCCGCCGGCGACCTGGCCGGCGCGTTCGCCGTCGCCCACGACATCAAGGGCCAGGCGGCCACCTTCGGCTATCCGCGGGTGACCGAACTGGCGGGCGAGTTGTGCCGGCGGCTGAAGGCCGGCGGGGACGGCAGCACCGTCGCAGCGATGGTGGCGGAGCTGAAGGCGGCGGCCTCTTGATCACCCCCCTCTCCCAAGCGGGAGAGGGCTTTGTCCAGCGCCCTAATCGAACAGGCTGGAAACCGAGCGCTCTTCGGAGATGCGCTGGATGGATTCGGCCATCAAGGGGGCGATGGTGATCTGGCGGATGTTGCGCGCCATCTTCACCGCCTCGGTGGGGGGGATGGAATCGGTGATCACCAGCTCTTCCAGCGGCGACGAGGTGACGCGGGCCACCGCGCCGCCCGACAGCACGCCGTGGGTCACATAGGCCGCCACCGACACCGCGCCGTGCTTCATCAGCGCCTCGGCGGCGTTGCACAGCGTGCCAGCCGAATCGACGATGTCGTCGACCATGATGCAGCGCCGGCCCTTGACCTCGCCGATGATGTTCATGACCTCGGAGACGCCGGCGCGCTCGCGGCGCTTGTCGATGATGGCCAGATCGGCGTCAATGCGGCTGGCGATGGCACGTGCACGGACCACGCCGCCCACGTCGGGCGACACCACCATGACGTCGTCGCCGGCATAGCGGGCGCGGATGTCGTTGGTGAACACCGGAGCGGCGTACAGGTTGTCGAGCGGGATGTCGAAGAAGCCCTGGATCTGGCCCGAGTGCAGGTCCAGCGTGACCACGCGGTCGGCGCCGGCGGTGGTGATCAGGTTGGCCACCAGCTTGGCCGAGATCGGCGTGCGCGGACCCGACTTGCGGTCCTGGCGGGCATAGCCGAAATAGGGGATGACCGCGGTGATGCGCCGGGCCGAGCCGCGCCGCAGCGCGTCCAGGGTCACCAGCAGTTCCATCAGGTTGTCGTTGGTGGGAAAGCAGGTCGACTGGATGACGAAGACGTCCTCGCCGCGGACGTTCTCGTGAATCTCCACGAAGATCTCCATGTCGGAAAAGCGGCGGATGCTCGCCTTGGTGATCGACATGGTCAGATATTCGGCGATCGCTTCCGCGAGGGGCCGGTTGCTGTTGCAGGCGAGAATCTTCATGGCGAGCTGACCCTTGAGAGCGGGCGTGAACGTCGTAGCGCACGGGCCGGCGCCCGGTGGCGCCGCCTCCCCTGCCCGGAACCCCGATGCTCCGGATGCGGCTGCGCCATAAGTGTCTTCAGCTCTTCGAAACCGGCACCCGTATATCAGTCGACGCTGCATCTGTAAACCGCCGTGGCACCCCTTGCGCCCGCCTTCATCTGGGGGTTGCGCGGCGCAGGATCTGCAGCACGCCGTCGGCTCCGCCGGCGGCGATGTCCGGCGCCAGGGTGCCCCACGCCTTGGCCACCCGGTCGGCCGGGACCACCCCTTGCTGGGCGGCACTGCCCAGGCTGGCGCCGGCGCCGTCGGCCACCGTCCATGCCAAGTCCATGGCGATCTTGCCGCCGGCGACGGGCGTCAGCGTGGCGCGGCCGGTGACCACCAGCGGCGCGTCGTCGGCGACCTTGACCCCGGCGCCCTCGAGCGCGATCCGCATGGCCTGGACCAGGGCCTTGTCGCCGTCGCCGGGCAGGCCGGTCGGGCCGACCAGGCGGACGGTGGGGCGCCTGGGCGCCGCCTTGGGATCGGGCAGGTCGAACAGCGGCCCGGCCAGCCCGGCCACCACCTCCGAGGCCAGGGAATTGATGGTGCGGGCGTCGGCATTGGCCACCAGCCCCTCGGGCATGCGCTGGACATAGACGGCGGGCTGCTCGCGGTCGGGCAGGGTCAGCTGCCAGCGCAGCTCCCCCGCAGCCAGGGTACCGTCCAGCACCGCCGCACCCTTGCCGCCCTCGCTCAAGGTCGCCGGCACCTCGCTGGCCACCAGCCGCTTGACCACCGCCTTGGCCAGGTCAGGCCCCCAGGCCAGCCCGTCGGGCGCACGCACCGCCACCCCGCGCGCCAGCCGGGGAGCGGCCAGGGAATTGACTCCCTCGTGGCGGAAGGGCTGGGGCAGTTCGGGACAGCCGGCCAGCAAGAGGGCGACGGCACACAGGAGGAGAGGCCGGAACATGTTCAGCGCTCGACGGTGATCACCGACAACTGGCGGCCGTAGTCGGGCTCGCCGCGCAAGGTGGCACGGCGATAGCTGAAGAAGCGCGCCTCGTCGCGGCAGGTGTCGGCCGGCACGCGGGTGACCTCGTGCACGCCCAGGCGGGCCAGGCGCCGCGACACGTAGCCGGGCAGGTCGAACAGGAAATGCCCCTCGCGGCGGGACGGCGCGAAGAAGTCGGCGTTGGACGGGGCCTCGGCCAGGAAGGGGGCGGGGAATTCGGGCCCGACCTCGTAGCTGCGCTGGCCGATGCAGGGGCCGACCGCGGCGACGATGGAGGCAGGCCGGGCCCCCAGCCGCACCATGGCGGCGATGGTGTTGTCCAGCACGCCAAAGACCGCACCGCGCCAGCCGGCGTGGGCGGCGGCGACCACCCCGGCGCGGCCGTCGGCCAGCAGCACCGGGGCGCAGTCGGCGGTCAGGATGCCCAGCGCCAGGCCCGGACGGTCGGTGACCATGGCGTCGGCCGCCGGCCCCTTGCCGCCCGGCCACGGGCCGTCGACCACCACCGCGTCGGCGGTGTGGCACTGGTAGACGGTCACCAGCGCCTCGGGCGCAAGGTCCAGCTGGGCCATGCAGCGGGCCCGGTTCTCGGCCACCGCGGCCGGGTCGTCCTTGGACCCGGGGCCGCAGTTGAGCGAGGCGTAGATCCCCTGCGACACCCCGCCCTCGCGGGTGAAGAAGCCGTGGCGGATGCGGGTGAAGTCGTTGAGAGCCGACAGCGTGATCATGCCGGGGGATTCCCCTGTTCCAGTCCCGGCGGCGCAGGAAGGGCCGGATCGGCCAGCGCCAGGACGCGGAACAAGGTGCCCATTTCGGCGGGATCGATCAAGCGCTGCAATTGGCCGGCAATGTCGGCGGCTACCGTCGGCTGGGCTGCCCGCTGCAGCATGGCGGCACGCGCCTCGATGCCCAGCCGGGTCAGGAAGCGAGCCTGCGACACCGGCCCCCAAGCCCTTGACGGAGCTGCCGATTCCGCCAATCCGGCGAAGTCCACATGGGCGGTCAGGTCGGCGTCGCCGGGGTCGTGCAGCACCGGGTGGAAACGGTGCTTCCTGACCGCCTGCAGGGTGTCGCCGATCCCGCTTCGGTCATAGCCGTAGTCCACGATCAGTGCCGCCCCCCCCTGTCGGGCCAGGCGGGCGCCCATGGCCGCGGCCAAAGCCCTGCCGGCCTCGCCCCATTCGGCCACCGACCCGTCCTGGGCGTCGTCCAGCATGGACTGGTCCAAGGGCGGAGCGGCCTCGGGCCCGGGGATGAATTCGAACTCGCCGGTGTCGCCCAGGCCCACCAGGCGCTCGCGCCAGATCCCGGCGCGCTTCTCGAACTGCCGGATGGGCAGGGCGTCGAACAGCTCGTTGGCGACCAGGATCATCGGCCCGTCGGGCAGCTGGTCGAAGCGGTCGTGCCAGGTGACCGCATGCCCGGCCAGGGTCTTTTCCTGGCGGCGGCGCAGGTGGGGGCTGGTCTCGACCAGGTGGATCTCGGCGGCGGCGCGGAAAGGCGCCACGGTGGCCGCGGCGCGCAGCAGGTCGCTCATCAGGGTACCGCGTCCCGGCCCCATCTCGGCCAGCACCACGCGCCCCGGCGCGCCCATCATCTGCCACACCACCGCCGCCCACAGGCCGACCAGTTCGCCGAACATCTGGCTGACCTCGGGCGCGGTGGTGAAGTCGCCGCGCCGGCCGAAGGGGTCGCGACGGATGTAGTAGCCGTGCTCGGGATGCCCCAGCGCCTCAGCCATGTATTCGGCGACGGAAATCGGCCCGCGAGCCCGGATGCGCTCGGCGAGCAGGCCGGCCAGCGGCGTGGATGCCATCAGCGGTTGGGTCCGGGTGTCTTGCGGCTGCCCCACCAGATGAGGCCCGAGCCTGCCAGGATCAACGGGATGGACAGCAACTGCCCCATGGTGGTGCCGCCGATCAGGAAGCCCAGATGGGCGTCGGGCTGGCGGAACAGCTCGCCCACCGTGCGGGCGACGCCATAGCCCGCCAGGAACATCCCCGACAGGATGCCGGTGCGCAGGCGCACCGCCGGGATGCGCCACAGCAGGAACAGCAAGGTGCCCAGCACCAGGCCTTCCATGCCCGCCTCGTAGAGCTGGCTGGGGTGGCGCGGGTCGGGACCGCCGCCCGGGAAGATCATCGCCCACGGCACGTCGGGGGCGACGCGGCCGAACAGTTCGCCGTTGATGAAGTTGGCGATGCGGCCGAAGAACAGGCCGATGGGCACGGCGCAGCAGATGACGTCGCCGACGGCGAACAGGTCCAGCTTGTGCCGGCGCGAAAACAGGATGATGGCCACGATCACGCCCAGGGCGCCGCCGTGGAAGGCCATGCCGCCCTGCCAGACGGCGAACACCTCGAGCGGATGGGCGAGGTAGTAGAGCGGCTTGTAGAACAGCACGTAGCCCAGGCGGCCGCCCAGCACCACGCCCAGCGTCGCCCACACCAGGAAGTCGTCGACGTCCTCCTGGCGCATGGCGCGCGGCGGGCGCTGGATCAGCGCCTTGACGTAGCGCCAGCCCAGCAGCAGCCCGGCGATGTAGGCGATGGCGTACCAGCGGACGGCGAACGGCCCCAGCTGGATGGCGATGGGGTCGATGTGGGGGTAGGCCAGAGCCAGCACGGGCGGCACCTTCAGCGGTAGGGGTCGGGCGCGGCGAGGAAGTTGCGCACGTACTTGGCGACACCGTCCTCGAGCGAGGTGAAGGGCTTGTCGTAGCCGGCCTCGCGCAGGCGGCTCATCTTCGCCTCGGTGAAATACTGGTACTTGTCGCGGATGGCCACGGGGGTGTCGCGGAATTTGATCTGCGGTTCCTTGCCCAGCGCGCGGTAGACCGACGAGGCCAAGTCGAGGAAGGTGCGCGACTTGCCGGTGCCGACGTTGAAGATGCCGTTGACCGACGGGTTGTCCAGCAGCCACATCATCACGTCGATGCAGTCTTCGATCCAGATGAAGTCGCGCAGTTGCTCGCCGTCCTTGTAGTTGGGATTGTGCGAGCGGAACAGCTGGAACGGCGAATCGGCCACCGCGTGCGGATAGACCTGGGCCACCACGCTTTGCTGGCCGCCCTTGTGGTACTCGTTGGGGCCGTAGACGTTGAAGAACTTCAGGCCCGCCCACTGCGGCGGACGGCGCGAGCCGGCGGCGATCTTGCGCGACACCCGGCGGTCGAACAGGTGCTTGGACCAGCCATAGGCGTTGAGCGGCTTCAAGGTCGCCAGGTGGTCCATGGACCAGTCGTCGTCGAAGCCGGCGGTGCCATCGCCGTAGGTGGCCGCCGACGAGGCGTAGATGAAGCGCACGTTGTTGAGCGCGCACCACTTCCACAGCGCCAAGGACAGCGAGAAGTTGTTGGCGACGATCTTGTCGGCGTCGGTCTCGGTGGTGGCCGAGATGGCGCCCATATGGAAGATCACCTCCATGTGCTTGCGGTTCGCTTCCAGGAAGTCGAACAGCTGCTCGGGGTGGACGATGTCGGCCAACTCGCGTTGGGACACGTTGCGCCACTTGTCGTTGGCGCGCAGCCGGTCGCACAGGATCAGCTTGCCGGCGCCGCGCTCTTCCAGCGCCGCCAGGATGTTCGAGCCGATGAAGCCAGCCCCGCCCGTCACCAGGATCATCCGTCCACTCCGGAATATGAGTCCGGAGCCGTTATAGGCCCCCGGGGGCCTGCGGGCAAGGCGGGTTAGTCCCTAGCGGCCCAATCGCCGCAGGAAGGCGATGGCGGCATCCTCGCCGGCCAGTTCCCAGACGTTGTGGTGGCCGGCCATGGGCGGGAAGACACCATCGGGATCGGGCGAGGACACCGCCGCCGCCAGCAGGGCACGGCCCATGGACTGGGGCACCACCGCATCCTCGCCGCCATGGACGATCAGCAGCGGCACGGTGACCCGGCCGATCTTGGCCAGGTTGTCGAAGCGGTCGAGCATCACCACCTCGGCCACCGGTGGTGGCACGTAGGCCGGCGCCAGCGCCGGCAGGCGGGTGAACGGCGCCTCAAGCACCAGGGCGGCGATCTCGTGCTCGACGGCCATCTGCACCGCCACCCCGCTGCCCAGCGATTCGCCGTACAACACCAGCCGATGGCCGACCACCCCGCGCGTCTGCAACCAGGCCAGCACGGCACGGGCATCGGCGTACAGCCCGTCCTCGCTCGGCCGGCCGGGATTGCCGCCATAGCCGCGATACTCGGCCAGGAACACCCCATAGCCGTGATTGAGGAAATGCCGGGCCTTGCGGGCCCGGTGCACGATCGCCCCGCCATTGCCGTGGAACAGCAC
>JBLNBU010000052.1:0-6085 GCA_050260215.1 Actinomycetota bacterium | reverse complement strand
CCATGGCTCGGTGTTCTTCGATGCCAACGCCGAGGGACTGATCGACTGCGCAGCCAGCATACAGGTCGGCATCCGCTCGCCGATGCCCCCCGAGGTATTGGACTGGACCCTGGGCAAGGGCCTGACCATCGTCACCGCCGAGGAGGTCCACCTGGCCGGCCCCGAAGCGATTGCCACCCGCATCCGCGAAACAGTGGGCCAAAGGCCAGCCTATCTCAGCTTCGATGTCGACGCCGTCGACCCGTCCCAGGCCCCCGGAACCGGCACCCCCGAAATCGGCGGCCTGTTCACCTGGCAGGTGCAGGCGATCCTGCGCCGCCTAGGGCCAGTCGCCTTCGCCGGCATGGACGTGGTCGAGGTATGCCCGCCCTACGACCACGCCGACATCACCGCGTTGTTGGGCGCCACGGTGGCCTGGGAATACCTGTCGCTCGCGGCGGTGGGGAGACGCCCATGACCGCCCCCGACCTGGATGGCCGGCGTTCGCTGCTGGTCCGCGCCTTTCTACTGGGCGAACGGCTGGACACCCGCGGCTTCGAACAACGCCAGGCGCTCGCCACCACCCCGCTGACCGTGCGCGCCGGCCGCAAGGGGTTTGCGGTGCTGTTCCGCTACGGCGTAGTCGTACTGTTCGACATCTCTGCCGAGGAAGAGGCCCACTTCCTCGCCGACCTCGAGCGCCTGGTCGCCGAGCCGATGGACCCGCCGCGCCGTGGCGAGGAACACATCGACATCGTCCCCGGCGCAGACGAACATGTGGACCCCGACGGCTCGATCATCCTGCGTCAGCTGACCCCAGACCGCCTGCAGGTGGTGGCCGACGTGCTGGCCAAGGAGCTGGTGTTGGAGCACTACGAAGTGCGGGTCGCCGCGGTGTTCGACCGCATCGAGCCACTGGCGGCGCGGCTCAAGGACGGCGGACGACACGACTTCAAGGCCCGCACCCTGCTTTCGCAGATCGGCGAGGTGCTGATCACCCAGCACCGCATGGTCGGCCGCGCCGAGATGCTGGAAAAGCCCGAGGTGCTGTGGAACCAGCCCGAACTGGAGGGCTTGTTCGGGCGGCTGGAGCGGGAGTACGAGGTACGTGAACGCTCGCGGGCGCTCGACCGCAAGCTCGAAGTGATCGGCGACACCGCACAGACCCTGCTCGACCTCGTCCACACGGGTCGTTCGCTGCGGCTGGAATGGTACATCGTGCTGCTGATCGTATTCGAACTGGCGCTGGGCCTGTACGACAAGGTTTTCCGCTGACGCGTCACCAACTTGTAATTTGAGCCCACGAGTGGACTTGGGGAACCATATGGACAGCCGATTTGCTGCCTTTGGAACCTCCATGAAGTTCGCCGCCCCGTTCATCCTACTCGCCCTGCCCTGTGCCGCCTGGGCCGCCGATCCGCCCATTCGCTCGGTCGATTTTACCGCCACCCCGGCGCCCATCTCGCCCGAAGAGATGACGGTCCCGGGCACCCGATCGTCGGCGGTGGTGACCTATGCCGACGGCACCACACGCATCTTCCCGCTGTCCTACGAGGTATTGATGCGCTCGGGTGACCGCGCGGTGGGACTGGTGGTCGACCGCCGGGGCAAGCCCATCACGGCAACCACCCCCGGCGACAAGGGCAATGGGGCCAAGGGGCCGTTCGTGGCGGCCTCGCCGGATGCCAACTCGCTGCTGGCAACCAAGGCCGGGCCGGTGCTGATCACCCATTTCGAGTACCAGACCGAGGCGCCGAACCTTGATCCCGCCAAGGGTCCGGTCAACATGTACGCCCGGTTGCCGATGACCATGGCCGCGACCCGGCTCAGGCAAGATCCGAAGACCGGCCGGCTGTCGGTACTGTCGGCCGCCAATATCGACATGGCTCCCATCGAAGGGCTGTGGATACCGTGCGCCGGCACGCTGACCCCGTGGAACACCCACCTGGGTGGCGAGGAGTACGAGCCCGATGCCCGCACCTTCGAAGCTCAGCCGCTCGAGGCGATGAACCTATATCTCGGCACGCAGGGCCGCACCGCCGCCGCGGGCGGCGCCAAGCCCTACCGCTACGGCCATCTTGTCGAGGTGTCCATGAAGGGGGACAAGCCGGTGCCGAACAAGCACTATGCCACCGGCCGCTTGGCCTTCGAACTGGCGGACATCCAGGAGGACGGCCGCACCGCCTATATCGGCGACGATGGCCGCGATGTCGGTCTGTTCATGTTCGTGGCCGACCGGGTGGGCGATCTGTCGTCCGGCGCGCTGTACGCCGCCCGCTGGGAACAGAAGGACGGCTCCAACGGCGGTTCTGCCAGGCTAGCCTGGATTGCGCTGGGCCACGCCACCGACGCCGAGATCAAGGCGCTTGTCGACCGCGGCATCGGGTTCTCGGACATCTTCGACGCCGCCGACAAGCCGGCCGCGGGCTTTGCACCGGTCTATGTTTACCCCGGCACGGGCGCCAAGCCGAAGCTGGAATACCTGCGGATCCGTCCCGGCATGGAAAAGGCGGCTGCCTTTCTCGAGACCCGGCGCATCGCCGCCCTGATGGGCGCCACCACCGAATTCACCAAGATGGAAGGCCAGACCCACGACCCGGTCGGTCGCCACCTGTTCACCGCCATGTCCTACGTGGAAGGGGCGATGCTCGACGGCCGCAACGGCGAACGCCCGCGCGACCACATCCGCCTGACCGGGGACGAGATGGACCTGGCCTGCGGGATCGTCTACCGCAGCAACCTGCGCCCAGGCCAATACGATACCGCCGGCAACCCCATTCCCAGCGACTGGGTGGCCGCCGACATGACCGCGCTTGTCGGGGGGGCGAAAAGGCCCGAAGGCCAGGGCGGGCACTTCGACAAATGCGACACCGACAAGGTCGCCAATCCCGACAACCTCAAATTTTCCCCTGCCATGCGCACCCTGTTCATCGGCGAGGATTCGGGCAACCACCTCAACAACTACCTCTGGGCCTACAATGTCGACACCGGCAAGCTGACCCGCCTGGCCTGGGCCCCCATCGGGGCCGAGTGGACCGGCCTGGCCGTGGTCGAGACCCTGGGTGGTCATGCCTATGTGCTGTCCAACGTCCAGCATCCGGGCGCCGCCGAGGACCTGGAGAAGTATCCGGCCGAGATCAAGGATGAGATGCGCAGGCGCGTCGACCAGCGCGGCGTGGTCGGCTATTTTGGCGGCCTGCCGGCACTGCGCTGAGCCTCGCCTCCCCGGATGCCCAGGTTGTAGAGGTCCAGCCGTCGGTCCGCCAGGTTACGCACGCTGCCGTGGGTGTGCAGTTCCTTGAGTAGGCTGAGATCAAGATCGGCGACCAACACCGTCTCGGTGTTGGGGGTCGCCTCGGCGGCAATACCGTCATGGGGAAACGAAAAATCCGACGGCGTGAAGATCGCGGCCTGGGAATATTGGATGTCCATGTTCTCGACATTGGGCAGGTTGCCCACGCTACCGGTAATGACGACGTAGCACTCGTTCTCGATGGCGCGGGCCTGGGCGCAATGGCGCACCCGCAGATAGGCGTTGCGGGTGTCGGTCCAGTAGGGGACGAACAGGATCGATGTGCCCTGGTCGGCCAGCAGGCGCGGCAGTTCAGGAAATTCCACGTCGTAACAGACCAGGATGCCGATGCGACCGGCATCGGTATCGAAGGCCACCAGGGAGTCGCCGCCGCGCATGCCCCAATAGGCCTTCTCGTCGGGAGTGACGTGCAGCTTGTATTGTGCCGCCATCGTCCCGTCGCGGCGCAGCAGGTATGAGGCGTTGCGCAACGCCTGGTCACGGTACTCGGGCATGCTGCCGGCGATGATGTTGACGTTGTAGGAGACCGCCAGGCGCTGCAATTCCTCACGGATCTGCGGGCCGTATTCGGCCAGCAGGCGGACTGCCTGGGCTGGATCGCTGCCCTGGCGGGCATGAGCCATCAGCGGTGCTCCGAAGAACTCGGGCAGCAACACGAAATCCGCCTTGTAGCCGGCCACCGCGTCAACGAAGAATTCTAGCTGGCGCATCAGTTCCTCGAACGACGACACCGGCCGCATCTGCCACTGCACGGCGCCCACGCGCACGACTTCCTTGGGCTGGCCGAACTGGGCCGGGGCGCGCTTCTCCTCGTAGTAGATGTTGATCCACTCGAGAAGGGTGGCATAGCCGCGAGTATCCTTATCCAAGGGCTCATAGCCCGCGATCACCTTGCGCACGTGGAAGTCGTTGGCCAACTGGAAGCTCAAGACCGGGTCGTGCAACTCACGGTTCTTCACCAGCTCGATATAACGCCTGGGTGTCATCGCCCCGGCATGGTGGCGATAACCGGGGATGCGCCCGCCGGCCACGATAGCCCGCAGGTTCAACCGCTCGCACAGCTCCTTGCGCGCGTCGTACAGGCGCCGGCCCAGGCGCAGGTCGCGGTAATCCGGATGCACGAACAGGTCGGCCCCATAGAGGGTATCGCCGTCGGGCGTGTGCGTGCCGAAGAAGCCATTGTCGGTGATGGCGGCGTAGGTGTGCTTGTCACCCCATTCCGCATACTTGACGATCAATGCCAAGGCGCCCGCAACCACCCGGCCCTGGTCCTCGATGCAGATCTGCCCCTCGGGAAAATGGGCAAGCTGCGAGGCGAACTGCTCGGCGGTCCAGGCGCCGCCCAGGTCCGGGTAGACCCGGTCCATGATCTCCTTGACGTCGGGATAGTCGTCAAGGTGAAGGACGCGCATCACCAGCTTGTGGGCGCGCTTGCGCAGGTGCTTGTGCGACCGGGGCTTGGCCGGCGGAACCGGCTGCCGCTTGGTCTTCTTCTGGGGCTTGGTCATGGCATCGGGCAGGGAGAAAAAATAGATGCCATAACCTTAGCGCGGCTCCCAGCCGGCGATTGTTACAGTTTGGTTGTATTTCGACCGAGTCACCGAACTTTCGCATCTCTCTGGATCCCGACCCATTAGAGTGCGCCCGTGGTCGAAACGCCTACGCCGGAGATTGCCATGCGTCCGTGCTCGCACTGCGCCGACTCGAGCCGCTGCCGCGTCCCTTCCGAAATCCGCATGATGGAGCGGGTCCTGGTACGGCTGCAGGAACACCGTCGCCAACCGCTGTTGTGCGAACGGCTCGATCATTACGTCCACGCCGAACAGTGCCTGATCGATGCAGGACTGAGCAGCCGCATGGATACATCGTCGCGCTGACAGATTAGCGGGGGAATGGGGTCATGATCACCATTGGCGAAAGCCATACCGTCAGGAGCTTCGACGAGGAGCTCGATCACTTGCGCAAGACCGTTGGCAAGATGGGAGAGCAGGCGGAACGGCAACTGCGCGAAAGCCTGCAGGCAATGGCCGCCCACGATGCCGAGGGTGCCGCAAAGGTCATAGCCGCCGACCGCGACACCGACACGTTCGAGAGCGAAATCAATGCCATATCCGTGCGCTGCCTCGCCTTGCGCCAGCCCATGGCCGACGACCTGCGGACCCTGGTGACCGCCTTCAAGATTTCAGCCGAATTCGAACGCGTCGCCGACCTTGCCGCAAACATCGCCAAGCGCGGCATGTGGATGCACCAGGCATTGCCATTGCCAGCCCTGCGCAATGCCGTCCGCCTGGGCGAAATCGTCGCCGACCGCATAGCCCAAGTGACAGCGGCTTATGCCACGTGCGATGCGGACGCAGCTGCCGAAATCTGGAGGACCGATACCGACATCGACGAGTTGTACTCGGCCCTGTTCCGCTCCATCCTCACCTACATGATGGAGGATCCGCGCCTGATCTCGGCGTCCACTCACCTGCTGTTCGTCGCCAAGAACCTGGAACGCTGCGGCGACCACGCCACCAATATCGCTGAGATGATCCATTACCTGTGCCGCGGCATTCCCTTGTATGAAGCCCGCCCGAAGGCGGATACGTCCATCGCGACCTGACCAGGTGACCTGCTCCCCGAGTTCCTTCCGGCTATGATTAGAGCCTCGTCTGGTTTTGATGCCCGAAGCGGGCGGTGATGGCAAGCAGGCCCGGGGCATGCCCCGGGCCTGCTTGCCTTGCGGCGTGGCTTGCGGCTTCGGCGGGCGTGGCGCCGCCGAGGCCGGAATGCGGCCGCACATGGTTGTAG
>JBLNBU010000051.1:0-5725 GCA_050260215.1 Actinomycetota bacterium | reverse complement strand
GTTGTGAGTGGGATGTTGCGTACCGCGCGTCAGGCGGCCCCGGCCGCCGCGGATAAGTCCTCACTGCCGCTCGATACCATCCTCATCGGGGATTGCATCGAGCAGATGAATGCCTTGCCGGCCGGCTCGGTTGACCTCGTTTTCGCGGACCCACCCTACAACCTGCAACTGGAGCAGCCGCTTACCCGTCCCGACCAGAGCCACGTCGACGCCGTCGACGACGCCTGGGACAAGTTCGACAGCTTTGCCCACTACGACGCCTTCACCCGCGCCTGGCTCGCGGCCGCCCGCCGGCTGCTGAAGCCCGACGGCGCGCTGTGGGTCATCGGCAGCTATCACAACATTTTTCGCGTCGGCACGGCGCTGCAGGACCTCGAGTTCTGGCTGCTGAACGACGTGATCTGGCGCAAGGCCAACCCGATGCCGAATTTCCGCGGCACCCGCTTCACCAACGCGCATGAGACGCTGATCTGGTGCGCCAAGTCGGCCGAGGCGCGCTACACCTTCAATTACGACGCCATGAAGGCGCTCAACGACGACCTGCAGATGCGCAGCGACTGGACGCTGCCGCTGTGCACCGGGTCTGAGCGGCTGAAGAGCGGTGGGCGCAAGACCCATCCGACCCAGAAGCCCGAGGCGCTGCTGTACCGGGTGCTGATGGCCTCGACCCGGCCGGGCGACGTGGTGCTGGACCCGTTCTTCGGCACCGGCACCACCGGTGCGGTGGCCAAGAAGCTGGGCCGCAACTTCATCGGCATCGAGCGCGACCCCGACTACATCGCCGCCGCCACCGCCCGCATCGCCGAGGTGGTGCCGGTCACCGACCCGTCGGTGCTGATGACGCCGTCCAAGCGCAGCGAGCCGCGCATCCCCTTCGGTACCGTGCTCGAACGCGGCCTGCTCACCCCCGGCGCGCTGCTGTTCGGCGGTTCGCGCGCGGCCTACACCGCCAAGGTGCGTGCCGACGGCACCCTGATCACCGGCGAGCACCGCGGCTCGATCCACAAGGTCGGCGCCCTGGTCCAGGGCGCGCCGGCCTGCAACGGCTGGACCTTCTGGCATTTCCAGAAGGACCACGAGCTGGTACCCATCGACGTGCTGCGCCAGAAGATCCGCGCCGAGCTGCACTGATTTTTCCCTCGCCGGGCGCGCCCTCCGGTCGCCTCGATGGCGGCTGGAATATTCTTGCAGATCAGCACTTTCGCAATTAGTCTGCCGCCCCGCATTTCACTGAAGCTGACGGGGTTCCTCCATGCCGTTCATCGCTGACAGGCTCTCGGCCATCAAGCCCTCGCCGACCATTGCGGTCACCCAGAAGGCCGCCGAGCTGAAGGCCGCCGGGCGCGACGTCATCGGCCTGGGCGCCGGCGAGCCCGACTTCGACACGCCCGACAACATCAAGGCCGCCGCCAAGGCCGCCATCGACAAGGGCGAGACCAAGTACACCGCCCCGGCCGGCACCCTGGCGCTGCGCCAGGCCATCTGCGCCAAGTTCAAGCGCGAGAACGGGCTGGACTACACCCCCGACCAGGTCACCGTCGGCGTCGGCGGCAAGGGCGTGATCTTCAACGCCTTCATGGCCACCATCAACCCGGGCGACGAGGTGATCGTGCCGGCGCCCTATTGGGTCAGCTATCCCGACATCGCCTTGATGTTCGGCGGCACCCCCGTCTTCGTGCCCTGCCCGGAAGACAGCGGCTTCAAGCTGCGCGCCGCGGACCTGGAAAAGGCAATCACGCCGAAGACCAAGTGGCTGGTGTTGAATTCGCCGTCCAATCCCACCGGTGCGGCCTATTCGTGGGACGAGATGAAGGCGCTGACCGATGTGCTGCTCAAGCACCCGCACGTCTACGTCATGTCCGACGACATGTACGAGCACCTGGTCTATGACGACTTCAAGTTCTGCACCCCTGCCCAGGTCGAGCCCAAGCTGTACGACCGCACGCTGACCATGAACGGCGTGTCGAAGGCCTATGCGATGACCGGCTGGCGCGTCGGCTATGCCGCCGGCCCGCTGCCGCTGATCAAGGCCATCAACATGATCCAGTCGCAGTCGGTGACCCACACCAGCTCGATCAGCCAGGCTGCCGCGGTCGAGGCCCTGAACGGCCCGCAGGACTTCATCCCGAAGAACGCCGAGGTGTTCAAGGCCCGCCGCGACATGGTGGTCAAGCTGCTGAACGAGTGCACCGGCATCACCTGCAAGACGCCCGAGGGCGCCTTCTACGTCTATCCGTCCTGCGCCGGCCTGATCGGCAAGAAGACCCCGGACGGCAAGGTGATCAACAGCGACACCGACTTCGTGTCGGCGCTGCTGGAGGCCGAGGGCGTGGCGGTGGTCCAGGGCGCGGCCTTCGGTCTCGAGCCCTATTTCCGCATCTCGTATGCCACCTCGACCGAGGCCCTGCAGAAGGCGTGCGAGCGCATCAAGCGCTTCTGCGCCAGCCTGAAATAGGCCTCGCCGCCGTCCGATGCGGGGAAAGGGCGCCCAACTGGGCGCCCTTTCTCATTTCCGCCACTATTCCCCTATATCAGCTGTGGTTGAAATACACCGCGCCAAGGCGGTAGGGTGCCCGCAGGCGAGGGGATGACGGCCATGATCGACAAGAAGGTCTTCGACGAGGAACGGTGCCGCGGCCGAGGCTGCGACGACGTGAAGATCGCCGCCTGCAAGTCGAACTCGGGCGCCGTCAAGGAACTGGTGTTCTGCCGCCACGACGGCTGCTTCTACGTCACCATCGACGGCCGCGAACGCCTGCGCAGCGATACCCCCGAAACCGCCTACCGCTTCTTCAGCGGCCCGGGGCCGGAGTAGGGCGTCATTTGCAGGCGACCATCGTCGGCGGCTGATCAGGGCGCCGGGGAGTGCCCTGGCGTTCGAGCGCGGACCCCGCAATGCCGTCAAGATCGCGATAAATCTTCACCTCGGGCCATTGGGCAACCAGGAACTCCGCCTGGCGCTTGGCCTCTTCGATGAGACCCTGGTAGAAGAACGCGAAGAAAAGACCGCGCTGGGCTTCTTCCGCCGGCTTGGCGTCGTGGAGGCACTGGACGGCGCGGTACAGCTTCTCCGCCCGGGGCGCCTTTTCCGGGCCCGAATTCACCCACATGTTGGCCAGATCCAGTATGGCGCGCTCGTTGGTCGGGTCGGCGTTGAGGATCGTGGCGAAGTCGCGTTCCGCCCCGTTGAAGGCGCCGGGAACATCCAGGTTGTGGCCCATGGCCTGAAGCTGGCCACGCCGGAGCAGGGCGTCCGGGTCGTTTGGCCGCGCCGCCACAGCCTTGTCCAGCGTGGCCTTGGTCTTCTCGTACTGGGCCGTGACCGAGCGCAGTTGCTTGTCTGACGTGATGGCAGGCGGGTAATGGCCGATCACCTGGTCGAGTTCGGCCAGGGCTCGGTCGATGGCGGTCCACTCGGCGGCCAGCACCGGCGCTCCGACGAGAAACAGCAGCGTCGCAAGAGCGACCAGGCGTACCCGCATGACACGTCCCCCTTCCCTCCAGGAAGACGGGAATGCTCTCTACCAAACGGGGTTCTTGTCAATGGGTGAACCGGCCTTTGGTGGCGCGTCCGAGGCGTCAGCCGTTACCGGCGATGTCCTCGTCCCACAGGCCGGGCTTCTCGGCGATGAAGCGGCGCATCAGGTCGATGCATTCGGCCGAGTGCAGCACCGCCACCTCGACGCCGCGCTCGGCAAGGAAGGCGGCGTTGCCGCGGAAGTTCTCCTCCTCGCCGATCACCACCCGGCCGACGCCGAACTGGATGATGGTGCCCGCGCACATCATGCAGGGGCTGAGCGTGGTGTACAGCGTCACCGTGTCGTAGCGCGGCCGCCGGCCGGCGCAAACGAAGCAGTCCATCTCGCCATGGGCGATGGGGTTGCCGTCCTGGACGCGGCGGTTGTGGCCCTGGGCGATCACCCGGCCGTTCTCGACCATCACCGCCCCGATGGGCAGCCCGCCCTCGTCGTAGCTC
Organism: Actinomycetota bacterium; assembly: GCA_050260215.1. Taxonomy (GTDB): domain Bacteria; phylum Pseudomonadota; class Alphaproteobacteria; order Rhodospirillales; family Magnetospirillaceae; genus JBLNBU01. The sequence continues at coordinate 1,749 of JBLNBU010000051.1, read as the reverse complement.
TTCTTCGCCTGCAGGAAGGCCAGGTGCATGAAGCGGGCGTCGTCGGCGGCGGACATCGGTTCCCCTATCCGGCCCGCTGCAACACGGCCCGGCCGAAGGCGAGGAAGTCGCCGAGGTGGTTCTCGATCACCGCGACGGTGATGGGCAGTTGCAGCGTCTGGTAGTCGTGGACGGCGATGTTGCGGTAGCCGACCATGCGCTGCAGCGCTCCGGCCAGCCGGTCGTCGATCCAGCCGGCGCGGGCCAGCAGGGCGAAGACGTCACGGGCACTTTGCGGGATGCCGAGCCGTTCGCGCCGAATGACGACGTGCCCCATGTCCAGGCAGGCCTCGCAGGCCCGCTGGATGTTGAGGATGGCCGCGTCCTGGCGGGTGAAGTCGGTGGCGAAGGTGGCGGGGTCCTTGCGGTATTCCTCCGCGGCGCGGGCGACGCAGCGCTCGATGGTCGCCACCTTGTTGAGCAGGACGTCATCGGCCATGGACGTGCCCTTCGCGGCGGATGTCGGCCAGCAGGGGGGCTCGGGCCTCGTCCAGGCTGGTCATCTCGGCCAGGACGAACGCCTCGTAGCGCTCGATCTCGGGGCCGTCGGCGAACAGGCGCCGGCCGGTGGTCACCACCTGGTGCTGCAAAACGGTGCTGGCGGCAAGCAGATCGACCAGGTCGACGTCGACGTCGAGGCGCCGGGCGACAGCTTCGCCGGCCTCCCACAGCCTGACCGGGTCGGCAGGCCCAGGCAGCAGCACCGCCAAGTCCAGGTCGCTGTCGTCGCGGGCATCGTCGCCCGCCCGGCTGCCGAACAGGGTGATCGCCCGCGCGTCGGGCAGGACCGCCCGCACCGCCGCCACGATATCCGCATCCGAAAGCACCACGCCAGCCTCCGTCGGCCTGTTGGTGGGCCCGGCAGGACTCGAACCTGCAACCAGACCGTTATGAGCGGCCTGCTCTAACCATTGAGCTACAGGCCCCACCGAGGCGAACCATAGCGTGTGATGGCGGGAATGCAAGGGGCTGGGGGCCCTATGCCCGGCAAGGAGCGCGGACCTTCCGGTCCGCATGCGGACGTGGACGTCCGCGGCTCCCGCTGGGAAGGGCGTCAGGTATCCAGGAAGCTGCGCAGCTTGCGCGAGCGTGACGGGTGCTTCAGCTTGCGCAGGGCCTTGGCCTCGATCTGGCGGATGCGCTCGCGGGTGACGCTGAACTGCTGGCCGACCTCTTCCAGGGTGTGGTCGGTGTTCATGCCGATGCCGAAGCGCATGCGCAGCACGCGCTCCTCGCGGGGCGTCAGGCTGGCCAGCACGCGGGTGGTGGTCTCGCGCAGGTTGGCCTGGATGGCGGCGTCCAGGGGCAGCACCGCGTTCTTGTCCTCGATGAAGTCGCCGAGGTGCGAGTCCTCCTCGTCGCCGATGGGCGTCTCGAGGCTGATGGGCTCCTTGGCGATCTTCAGGACCTTGCGCACCTTCTCGAGCGGCATCGACAGCTTCTCGGCCAGCTCTTCGGGCGTCGGCTCGCGGCCGATCTCGTGGAGCATCTGGCGCGAGGTGCGGACCAGCTTGTTGATGGTCTCGATCATGTGCACCGGGATGCGGATGGTGCGCGCCTGGTCGGCGATGGACCGGGTGATCGCCTGGCGGATCCACCAGGTGGCGTAGGTCGAGAACTTGTAGCCGCGGCGGTACTCGAACTTGTCGACCGCCTTCATCAGGCCGATGTTGCCCTCCTGGATCAGGTCCAGGAACTGCAGGCCGCGGT
>JBLNBU010000050.1:0-12911 GCA_050260215.1 Actinomycetota bacterium | reverse complement strand
TTCATCAAGCGCTACGCGCCGGGTGCCGCGCCCGAGACCGCGCCGATCCTCGACCGCCTGGTCGAGTGCGCGGTCGCCTACTACCGCGACTTCGTCAAGCCGGCCAAGAAGTACCGCAAGGCGACGCCCGAGGAGGCCAAGGCCTTCGCCGACCTGGCCGACGGCCTGAAGAAGCTGCCCCACGAAGCCGGTGCCGACGACATCCAGAACCTGGTCTACGAAATCGGCAAGCGCGAAGGCTTCCCCGAACTGAAGGCGTGGTTCAAGGCCTGCTATGAAGTGCTGCTGGGCCAGGAACAGGGCCCGCGCATGGGCAGTTTCATCAAGCTCTACGGCCTGGCCGAGTCCATCGCCCTGCTGGAAAAGGCCGCCCGCGGCGAGGACATGGAGTAGCGGCTTGACCCGGCCATCCACGCTGCGAGCGCCACAGGGATGCGCGGGTCAAGCCCGCGCATGACGAACTACCCCTCGCGCACCACCACCACGGCACCCAGCGCACCGAAGGTTTCCATCTGGCCCAGGCGGCCGGTGGAGAACAGGCGCCAGTCGCGATAGGCCAGGTGCCCGGCGGCGAAATCGACGATGCCGGTGCACAAGGCCTTGACGAAGGGCGACTCGCTGCAGCGGCGGGCGGCGTGCTCGACGACGATGCGGCGGTGGTCCTGGGGGCCGGGATTGGTGGCGGCCAGTGCCACCATCGCCACCCCCATCATCCCCACCACCGCCGCCGTCGCCCCCCGCCTTGCCAGCACCCCTCCGGTCTCCCCTGCCGCCTGCTGGGGGTGGTGTAGCGCGCCGGCAAGGGCGGCGGGGAGAGTCAAAGTTGGGACGCGGGCGCCGCGTGCAGGGCCAGCCAGACGGTGGGCCGGTCGGCATCCGTCCACTCGACCCGGTGGCGCAAGCCGGCGGGCAGCAGCACCCAGTCGCCGGGGCCCAGCCGGCGTTCCGCCGCTTCGCCCTCGATGCGCAGGCCGGCACGGCCCGACACCACCATCACCCATTCGTCGTCGGACTGGTCGTACCACTGGCCGGCGGGTGTGGCGTGGCCGAGCGAGACGATGCGCAGCAACCGGAACCCCGTCCCCGCCAGCAGGGTGGCGAAGTCCTCCTCGGCGCCGCCGGCGGGCAGGTCGGCCAGCAGGTTGCCGCCCTTGAGGTCCATTGCTTCCTCCCTGTCGATGCGCGCGCCGCAGTATGGCATTGTGGCGGGCATGACGGCGACCACGCGCATCCTGATCGGCGGTCTTTGTGCCTGCGCGGTGGCGCTGGGCCTGGGCCGCTTTGCCTTCACCCCCATCCTGCCGCTGATGCAGGCCGCGCACGGGATCGATACCCAGCAGGCCGGCTGGCTGGCGGCATCCAACAACCTGGGCTACCTGATCGGCGCCTTGTGGGCCGCTCTGGTGCGCACCGAGGACGGGCGGCGCCGGGTGCTGGCCGCCGCCCTGGCGCTGGTGCCCACCAGCATGGCGGCCATGGCCATGACCCAGTCGCTGGTGGCGTGGAACCTGATCCGCCTGGCCGCCGGCATCGGCTCGGCCCTGGTGTTCGTGCTGGCCGCGGCGGTGGTGGTCCAGCGCCTGGCCGAGTTGGGCCGTGCACGGCTGTCGGGCATCCACTTCGCCGGCGTGGGCCTCGGCATCGTGCTGTCGGGAACGCTGACCCCGCCGGCCGGCGACGATTCGGGTGCGTGGTGGCTGACCGGCACGGCCTGCGCGGTGCTGTCTGCGATTTCGTGGCGGATGCTGCCAGGCGCGCATACCCAGCAGGCCGCCGCCGGATCCCGCGTCCCCGAGCCGGTGGCGTTCTCGCTGCCCATGCTGACCGCGTCCTATTTCTGCGCCGGGCTGGGCTATATCGTCACCGGCACCTTCCTGGTGGTGGTGGTCAAGGCCACGCCCGGCCTGGAAGGGTTCGCCAACCTGTCCTGGGTGGTGGTCGGGCTGGCGGCCATGCCCTCGGCAGCGGCCTGGGGCTGGCTGGCCGAGCACCGCGGCTATCCGCTGGCGCTGATCCTGGCCCACCTGATCCAGGCGGCCGGCACCGTGCTGCTGGCCCTGGTCGCCCACCCGGCCGCGGTGCTGCTGTCGGCGGTGTCCTATGGCGGCACCTTCCTGGGCATTGCCGGCATGGCCATGGCATTCGGCCGCGCCATCACCCCCACCCGGGCGGCGCAGACCATGGGCCTGCTGACCGCGGCCTTCAGCGCCGGCCAGATCATCGGCCCCGTCGCCGCCGCCGCCATTGCCGCCCGCGGCGGCTGGAGCCCGGCCCTGTTGTCGGCCGCCGCCGTGCTGGCCGCCGGCGTGCCGATGCTGGTGGTGGGGAAGAACCCTACGCCTTCTTCGCGCCGATCCGGGGTTCCTCGCCGCGGATCAGGCGGATGATGTTGGCCTTGTGGCGGATGAAGCCGAGAATGGCCAGTCCTGCCGCCATCAGGGCGTATTCGGGGCCGGCGAAGTACAGGGCATAGCCGGGCGCCAGCGCCAGCGCCACCAGGGCCGACAGCGACGAGATGCGGAAGACGAAGGCGACCAGCAGCCAGGTGGCGCAGGCGGCCGCGGCGGCCGGCCAGGCCACCGCCGCGAGCGTCCCCAGCGTGGTCGCCACCCCCTTGCCGCCCTTGAAGCCCAGCCAGACCGGGAAGTTGTGGCCCAGCACCGCGGCGAAGCCGGCAACCAGCATGGCCGCGTCGCCGCCGGCGACCTTGGCCAGCAGCGCGGCGGCGGCGCCCTTGCCGCCGTCCAGCAGCAACGTGGCCAGCGCCAAGCCCTTGCGCCCCGTCCGCAGCACGTTGGTGGCGCCGATGTTGCCCGAGCCGATGGCGCGGATGTCGCCCAGCCCGGCGGCCCTGGTCAGAACCAGGCCGAACGGGACCGAGCCCAGCAGGTAGCCGGCGGCGGCGAACGCCGCCAAGAGCAGGGCGTCAGTCATTGCGGACGAACACCGTGCGGCCGTCGATCACCGTGCGCACGACCACGCCCTGGACCGGGCGGCCGTCGAAGGGCGAGTTCTTGGACTTGGAGCGGAACTTGTCGGCATCCACCTGCCAGCCGCGGCCAGGGTCGAACAGCACCAGGTCGGCCGCCGCCCCCACCTTCAGCCGCCCGGCCGGCAGGCCCAGCACGTCGGCCGGGGCGCAGGTCAGCAGCTTCAGCGCGCCCAGCAGCGACAGGTGGCCGTTGTGGAACAGTTCCAGCGTCACCGGCAGCAGGGTCTCGAGGCCGACACCGCCGAATTCGGCCTGGGCGAAGGGCTGGCGCTTGGAGTCCTGGTCCTGCGGGCTGTGGTCCGAGGCCACCACGTCGATGACGCCGTCTTTCAGCGCCGCCACCACCGCCTGGCGGTCGGCTTCCGAACGCAAGGGCGGCGACAGCTTGGCGAAGGTGCGGTAGTCGCCGACGGCCAGCTCGTTCAGGGCGAAATAGGGCGGCGCGGTGTCGCAGGTGACCTTCAGCCCCTTGGCCTTGGCCTTGGCGATCACCGCCAGCCCCTCGGCGGTCGACACGTGGGCGGCGTGGTAGCGCCCGCCGGTGATCTCGACCAGGCGCATGTCGCGTTCCAGCAAGATGGCCTCGGCCGCCGCCGGAATGCCCGACAGGCCCATGCGGGTGGACAGCTCGCCTTCGTTCATGGCGCCGTTCTCGGCCAGCGAGGGTTCCTCGGGATGCTGGACGATCATGGCGCCGAAGGTGGCGGCATAGGACAGCGCCCGGCGCATCACCTGGGCGTTGCGGATGGCCCGGGTGCCGTCGGTGAAGCCCAGGGCGCCGGCCTCGGCCAGCATGCCCATCTCGGCCAGTTCCTTGCCTTCCAGCTTCTTGGTGGCCGCCGCGTAGGGGTAGACCTTGGCCAGGCCGATCTTGCGGGCGCGGCGCGCCACGAACTCGACGGTGGCCACCTCGTCGATGACGGGGTCGGTGTTGGGCAGGCACACCATCGAGGTGACGCCGCCGGCCACCGCCGCCTCGCCGGCCGACTTCAGGGTCTCCTTGTGCTCCTCGCCGGGCTCGCGCAGTTGCACGCGCATGTCGACCAGGCCGGGGGCCAGGCACAGGCCGGCGCAGTCGACCACCTCGATGCCGGCGGGCACGCCGCCCTGGAACAGGCCGGGGCCGAAGTCGGCGACGATCTCGCCGTTGGTCAGCACGGCGCCGCGGGCGTCCAGGTCGGATGCGGGATCGAGCAGGCGGGCGTTGACATAGGCCACCAGGCCGGGGGTCGCGGGCATCAGGCGGCTCCGTCGCGCGGGATGTGGCGGGTCAAGAGGTCGAGGCAGGCCATGCGCACCGCCACGCCCATCTCGACCTGCTCGCGGATCAGCGAGCGCTCGACGTCGTCGGCGACGTCGGAATCGATCTCGACTCCGCGGTTCATGGGGCCGGGATGCATGATCACCGCATCGGGCTTGGCCGAGGCCAGCTTGTCGTAGTCCAGGCCGAAGAAGTGGAAATACTCGGCGATCGAGGGGATGAAGTTGCCGCGCATGCGCTCGTTCTGGATGCGCAGCATCATGATGACGTCGACGTCTTTGAGGCCCTGGCGCATGTCGTGGAAGACTTCGACCCCCATGCGGTCGACCTGGGACGGCAGCAGGGTGCGCGGCCCGATCAGCCGCACCCGCGCGCCCATGGCGTTGAGCAGGTAGATGTTGGAGCGGGCCACCCGGCTGTGCAGCACGTCGCCGCAGATGGCCACGGTCAGCTCGGACAGCCGGCCCTTGCGCCGGCGGATGGTCAGCGCGTCCAAGAGCGCCTGGGTGGGATGCTCGTGGCTGCCGTCGCCGCCGTTGATGACGGCGCAGTTGACCTTTTCCGACAGCAGCTTGACCGCGCCCGAATCGGGGTGGCGCACCACCAGCACGTCCAGGTGCATGGCGTTCAGCGTCATCGCGGTGTCGATCAGGGTCTCGCCCTTCTGCACGCTCGACGCCGAAGTCTGCATGTTGATGACGTCGGCGCCCAGGCGCTTGCCGGCCAGCTCGAAGCTGGTGCGCGTGCGCGTCGAGTTCTCGAAGAACAGGTTGATGACCGTGCGCCCGCGCAGCAGGTTCTTGCGCTTGTCGTGGGAGCGATTCTGTTCGACATAGCCGTCGGCAAGGTCGAGCAGCGTGGTGATCTCCTGCGGACCCAAGCCCTGGATGCCGAGGAGATGGCGGTGCGGGAAGCGCGCGTCTGTCATGAGGGGGTACTATATGTTGGGTGTCCCCGCGCCGCAAGACGGGGGACGCATGCGCAAGCCGGGGATGACACCCACCCCGCCCTTGCGCTACCAATTGCAAAAGAATTCCGGATCCGTCCCCTTGGCCAAGTCCTACGACAATGTCCGCCTGGCGATCGCCGACCCCAGCCCCCTGGTGCGGTCAGGCTTGCGCGCGGCCCTCAATTCGGTCGGCTTCCGCGCGGTCAGCGAGGTGCACACCTTCGTCAAGCTGCACGACCTGCTGCGCCACGACGCCGTCGACCTGGTGGTCACCGCCAGCGAGATCGAGGACAACGACGTGGGCTTCCTGGTGCGCGAGATGCGCAACCACCGCCTGGGCGACAATCCGTTCGTGGTGGTGATGGTGCTGCTGGCCAGCGCCGAGCCCGATTATGTCCGCAAGCTGGTGGATTCGGGCGTCGACGACCTGCTGCTGACCCCGGTGGTGCCCGACCAGCTGATCGGACGCATCGAGAAGATCGCCAACCGGCGCAAGCCGTTCGTGGTCACCCACGACTACACCGGCCCCGACCGCCGCACCAAAGCCCGCCTGTTCACCGGCCAGCCGGCCGCCCTGGTCGAGGTGCCCAATCCGATCCGCCTGCGCATGGAAGACGGCCCCGACGGCACCCGCCTGAACCGTCAGGTCAGGGAGGGCATCGCCACCGTCAACCGCATGAAGATCGAGCGCTACGCCGTGCAGACCGACTGGCTGGTCAACCACATCCATGCCAGCGTGCGCGACGGCGTCGCCCAGTCGGCCGACTTGGCCGAATACATGCACCACCTGGTCGAGGTGGCCGAGGACATGGCCCGGCGCGTGCGCGGCACTCCGGCCGAGGCGGTGCTGCCCACCGTGCGCGACATCTTCGACATGGCCAAGCGCATGCACCAGGACCCCGCCGGCGTCGGCTTCGCCGACCTGGAACGCCTGCACGACCTGGCCAAGACCATGGGCCGCCGCATCGGCCTGCCGCAGTCGATGCCCGCCGCGGCGGGGTAAGGGGACGCGAACGAAATCCGCCTACGCCGGCACTGCCGCGGCCAGGAAGCGTTGCTCGACCTCGATGGCGGGCATGGGGCGGGCGTAGATGTAGCCCTGGACCATGCAGCAGCGGCTTTCCGACAGGAACTTCAGCTGGGCCTCGGTCTCGACGCCCTCGGCGACCACCTCGATGGCAAGGGCGTGGGCAAGGTCGATGATGGCCTTGGCCAGGGCGGCCGAGCCGGGGTCTTCGGCGACGTCGTGGATGAACGAGCGGTCCATCTTCAGCACCGCGATGGGCAACCGCTTCAGGTAGCCCAGGCTGGAATAGCCCACTCCGAAGTCGTCGAGCACGATGCGTACCCCGCGGGCACGCAGGTCGGCCAGGATCTCGGCGGCCCGCTCGGGCTCGCGCATCACCGCGGTCTCGGTGATCTCGAGGTCGATGGCCTCGGGCGGCACCCCTTCGTCGGCCATGATGGCGGCCACCCGGTCGGCGAAGTCGGGCAGCACCAACTGGCGGGCCGAGACGTTGACCGCGATATGGCCGGGATCGAAGCCGGCGGCGCGCCAGGCGGCGGCCTGGCGGCAGCATTGGCGCAGCACCCACTCGCCCAGCGGCACCACCAGGCCGGTCTCCTCGGCCAGCGGGATGAAGCGGACCGGCGAGATCATGCCGTGCTCGGGATGGCGCCAGCGCACCAGCGCCTCCATGCCGGCCATGCGCTGTTCGCACAGGCTGATCTTGGGCTGGTAGTGAACCTCGAACTGTTCCTCGTCGATGGCGCGGCGCAGCGCCGATTCCAGCGTCAGGCGCTCCATGGCCTGCCGGTCCATGCCGGCGTCGAAGAAGCGATAGCCGGCCCGCCCGCTTTCCTTGACCGCGTACATGGCGACGTCGGCACTTTTCATCAGGGTGCGCGAATCGCCGCCGTCGGCCGGATGGAGCGCGATGCCGATGGACGCGGTGGCGCGCATCTCGTGGCCGGCGATGGTGAAGGGCCGACCCAGCATTTCCAGGATCTTCTCGGCCATGGTCGCCAGGTCGGCCGGGTTGGCCCAGTCGGTGGCCAGCACCACGAACTCGTCGCCGCCCAGACGTGCCAGGGTGTCGGACTTGCGCATGCCGTCCTTGATGCGCTGGGCGAAGGCCTTCAGCAGCTCGTCGCCGACGTCGTGGCCGAGCGAATCGTTGACCACCTTGAAGTGGTCGAGGTCGATGAACATCACCGCCACCTTGCGGTCGCCGCGTGCCGCCGCCGCCACCGCGTGGTCGAGGCGGTCGATCAGCAGCGAGCGGTTGGGCAGGCCGGTCAGGGCATCGTGGAACGCCTGGTGGCGGATGTGCTGGTCCTTGGCGTGCAGTTCCGAGATGTCGTCGAACACCGCCACGTAGTGGGCGACCTGGCCGTGCTCGTCGAGCACCGCGTTGATGGTCAGCCACTCCAGATAGGCCTCGCCGTTCTTGCGGCGGTTCCAGATCTCGCCCTGCCAGGCGCCGTTCTGCTTCAGCGCCGCCCACATGGCGACATAGAATTCCGGCGGCTGATGGTCGGATTTCAGCATGGCGGGGGTGTTGCCGACCGCCTCGACGGCGTCGTAGCCGGTGATGGCGGTGAAGGCTGGGTTGACCCGCTCGATGCGCCCCTGCGGATCGGTGACGACGATGCCCTCGCCGGTGTGCTGGAACACCGCCTGGGCCATCTGCAGGCCCGACTCGGCGCGCTTGCGGGCGGTGACGTCGTCGTAGATGTCGACCACCTCGCCCGAGGGCAGGCGGAACAAGGTGTGCTCCCGCCAGCCCGAGATGCGGCTGTCCTGGTAGAAGGACATGGGCAGCTTGTGCGGCAGCCCGTCGGCCATCACCCGGCGCAGTCCGCCCAGCAGGCCGCAGTCGGCGGCGGCGGGAAACACCGCGACGAGCGAGCGGCCGACCACCTCGGACCGCGACAGCCCTTCGGTGGCCAGCAGCGCCTCGTTGCAGTCGGTGACGACGAAGTCGTCGGCCCCGTCGCCGGCCGGGACCAGGACCAGCACCGCCGAGCGCATGTGCTCGAACAGTTCGCGATAGCGGCTTTCGCTGCTCTCGATGCGGGCGACCATGGGACTGCCGATGCTGAACAGCAGCATGGCGCCGATGGCGATCACCACCGCGCCGACCCCGGCGGCGGCCAGGCCGGCGAAGCGGAACGGCCGGCGCACCTCGGCCATGTCGATCTTGGCGACCAGGCCCATGCCCAGCTCGGGGATGGGCTCGAAGGCCGCCAGCACTTCGGCGCCACGATAGTCGCTGCCGATGATGGTGCCGGACCGGCCGTCGAGGGCGGCGCGCATGGGCGAGGCCAGGCCCGAGTCCCACGGCACCGGCAGCGGCTCGGCCCCGTCGCGGTGACGGTGGCGCAGGTAGAAGACGATCCGATCGCCCTCGCGTGCGCCGAAGGTGAACTCGCCGGTGTCGCCGAAGCCGGGAAAGGCGCGCGACGCCAGCACCACCCGGGCAATGGCCCGCTCGCGCCAATAGGGATCGGAGATGTCGCTCTTCTCGTGCTCGGCCATGCTGCCGATGGCGCGGGCCTCGGCGCGGACGGCGTCGGTCAGGCGGGCCTTCTGGCCTTCCAGGAACACGTCCCACAGCACGACGAACGCCGTCGCCGCCACCGCGATGCAGGCGCCGGCAAGCACGACCACCAGCCGGACGATGCTGGCCCGGCCGGGGGGAAGGATGGGGGGCACGACCATTTGCGCGACCCTACCATGGCTGTCGCGCTATGTCAGTCCTACCCTCGACCAGGGCCCGCGGCCGGTCTATAAACTTGGCATGGATCAAACGCCCGTCGACCAGCTGATGCCCATGGAGGCCGCCGCCGAGCTGAAGCGGCTGGCCGCCGAGATCGCGCGCCACGACCAGGCCTATCACGCCCTGGCCCAGCCGCTGGTCTCGGATGCCGAATACGACGCATTGGTGCGCCGCAACGCCGCCATCGAGGCGCGCTTCCCCGAGCTGGTCCGCCCCGACAGCCCGTCCAAGCGGGTCGGCGCCGCCCCGGCCGAGGGCTTCCGCAAGATCCGCCACGCGGTGCCCATGCTGTCGCTGGACAACGCCTTCGACGACGCGGACGTCCACGAATTCTTGGCGCGCGTGCGCCGCTTCCTGGGCTTGGGCGCCGACCAGCCGGTGGCGCTGGTGGCCGAGCCCAAGATCGACGGACTGTCCATCAACCTGCGCTACGAGGCGGGCCGCTTCGTCCAGGGCGCCACCCGCGGCGACGGCGCCGAGGGCGAGGACGTCACCGCCAACCTGCTGACGCTGGCCGACCTGCCGCGCAGCATCGGCCCCGACGCGCCGGCGGTGATCGAGATCCGCGGCGAGGTCTACATGACCAAGGCCGACTTCATGGCGCTGAACGCCCGCCAGGAAGCGGCAGGCGACAAGGCCTTCGCCAACCCGCGCAACGCCGCCGCCGGCTCGTTGCGCCAGCTGGACCCCAAGGTCACCGCCACCCGGCCGCTCAGCCTGTTCGCCTATGCCATGGGCGAAGCCTCGGCCCCGGTCGCCGACAGCCACTGGCACTTCCTGCAGCGCCTGCAGGGCTGGGGCTTCAAGGTCAATCCGCGGGTCAGGCTGTGCGCCGGCGCCGACGACGCGCTGGCCTTCTACCACGCCATCGGCGACGAGCGGGCCGCCCTGCCCTACGACATCGACGGCGTCGTCTACAAGGTCGACGGGTTCGACCTGCAGGCGCGGCTGGGCATGAAGGACCGGGCGCCGCGCTGGGCCATCGCCCACAAGTTCCCGGCCGAGCAGGCCACCACCGTGCTCAAGTCCATCGAGATCTCGGTCGGCCGCACCGGCGTGCTGACGCCCTGGGCCAACCTGGAGCCGGTCAATGTCGGCGGCGTGGTGGTCGCCCGCGCCACGCTTCACAACGAGGACGAGGTCGCGCGCAAGGACTTCCGCGACGGCGACACCGTGGTGATCCAGCGCGCCGGCGACGTCATCCCCCAGGTGGTCGAGGTGGTCGCCGGCAAGCCGCGCGGCGAGAAACCGTTCTCCATGGAGGAGAAGCTCAAGAAGGGCGGCGACCACCCGGTCTGCCCGGTCTGCGGCAGCCACGCGGTTCGCGAGGAGGGCAAGGCCGCCTGGCGTTGCACCGGCGGCCTGGTCTGCGCCGCCCAGGCGGTGGAGCGGCTGGTCCACTTCGCCTCGCGCGATGCCTTCAACATCGAGGGCCTGGGCGAGAAGAACGTCGCCTTCTTGCTGGAAAAGGGCTTCATCGCCCGGCCCGCCGACATCTTCCGCCTGGAAGACACCAACCGCGACCGGCCGATACAGAAGCTCGAGAACTACGAGGGCTGGGGCAGGCGCTCGGTCGAGAAGCTGTTCGCCGCCATCGAGGCCAGGCGCACCATCGCCTTCGAACGCTTCATCTACGCGCTGGGCATTCCCCAGGTGGGCGAGGCCACCGCCAAGCGGCTGGCCCGGCACTACGGCAGCTTCCCGGCCTGGTACGCGGCCATGAAGGAGGCCGCCGGGCCGGGCTCGGAGGCGTGGGCGGAACTGACCAACGTCCAGGACATCGGCGACGTCGTTGCCGGCGAGATCGTCGCCTTCGTCGCCGAGCCCGGCAACGAAGCCGCCATCGACGACCTGGCCGGCCTGCTGACCATCGAGGAAGCCCAGGTGGTCGAGGCCGGCGCCTCGCCCGTGGCCGGCAAGTCGGTGGTGTTCACCGGCACCCTGGCGACCATGACCCGGCCCGAGGCCAAGGCCCGCGCCGAGGCCCTGGGCGCCAAGGTGGTGGGCAGCGTGTCGAAGAAGACCGACTACGTGGTGGTCGGCGCCGACGCCGGCTCGAAGGCGGCAGAGGCGGCCAAGCTGGGCCTGACCATCCTGTCCGAAGACGAATGGCTGGCCCTGATCGGCGGCTGATGCGGATCCTCTACAGCACAAACATGGCGCCCCCCTACATCGACCCGGCCCCGTGGCCGGGCGAGCAGGTGGTGTGCGGGCCCCATTGGCCGGACGGCGCCACCTCGCGGCGCACCCCGGCCGGCGAATACGACGTGGCCCCCATCCTGCGCAGCCTGCCCAAGCCCCCCGACCTGTTCATCGCCTATGTGGATTCCTATGGCCGCGCGGTGCCACGCAACCTGGCGGCACTCGCCTGCCCCAAGCTGCTGCTGGTGGGCGACACCCACCACGGCGAGCGGCCCATCGCCAAGCTGGTCGCCCACGCGCGCGCCGAGCGCTACGACCTGATCGCGGTGGTTCCCAACCGCCAGAGCTGCCACTGGTTCACCGAGGCCGGCCTCGGCCCGGTGGTCTATTGCGGCCCGTCGGTGCTGGTCCGCCCCTACGCGGGCGAAATCCAGCGCCAGCGCTATCCGGTGGTCGGCTTTGCCGGCCAGGGCGGCGTCCACCACCTGCGCCGGCGCCGCCTGCTCGAGGCGATGGCGGCCAAGGGCCTGGCGGTCCATGCCGGCGACGCCACCCAGGACATGGCCTTGCGCAAGTTCGCCAAGTGCCAGATCGCGTTCAACTGCAGCCTCAACGGCGACGCCAACATGCGGGTGTTCGAGATCCTTTCGGCCGGCGGCTGCCTGTTCAGCGACCGGCTGAACCCCGACGCCGGGCTCGAGGGCGACCTGCCCGACGGGGTGCGCGCCATCTGGTACGACGACGACGCCCACTGCCTTGAGCTGGCCGCCCACTGGCTGGTCCGGCCCGAGCGCTGCCTGGAGATCGGCCTGGCCGGCCGCGACGCCTTCCTGGCCGGGCACGCTCCCGCCGTCAAGATGGCCCAGGTGCTGGACGCCCTGTTCAAGGGCGTGGTCCACCCTTCGCTGGCGCCCCCGCCGGTCGTCCCCGCCGGCCGGCTGGAGGAGCGGCTTTCCGTCTACGAGGTGCTGCAGGAGATGCACCGCCGCACCGAGCGGCTGGAGGTGCGGTTCGACGGCGCCGGCATGGCCCCCTTCGCGCTCGACGCCGCCGACCTGATGCGGCTGTCGCCGGTGCTGTCCGAACCGGCCGGGCTGCCGGCAGGCTGGCGCGCCGGCCGCATCCGTTCCGGCGCCGCCGGTCCCGGTGCGGTGACGGTGTCCGCGGGCGCCGACGGCCGGGCCGGCGTGCGGCAACCCTCTTCGGCCTGATGCCTCGTTTGGCGCTGGACCACCATTCGCATATAGAGTAGGCGTTGGTGCCACGACCATGGCGAAGACTGACGACAAGGACGAGCGCATCGCGCGGCTCAAGCAGGTCCTCGACCAGAAGAGCGGCAAACGCGGTGACGATCCGCCGCCTCCGGCGGTACCCGCCCCGGCACACCAGGACGATACTCCTGCGCCGGTCAAGTTGCCGCGCCTGCTCGAAGCCCTGGCCCGCCTGCTGCAGCCCAAGCCGGCCCAGACCGCCCCGACGGCGCCCGTCGCCGTGCCCGATCCGCCGGTGTTCACCGTGGTGGTCGCGGCGCTGGCCGGCGACGCCGACGGATCGGCCCACGCCCACCTCAGTGCAGCGCTGACCCGGCGAACCGAATTCCAGGTCAAGCCCCTGCCCAAGGCCTTCCAGCTCGATACCCTGGAAGACCCGGCGCAAGTGTCGGGTGTGGTGCTCAACACCCGCCACGCCGTCGCCGCCGAGGACGCCGACCTGCTGGTCTGGGGCGAGGTGTCGGCCGATTCGGGCAAGGGCGGCTATCGCCTGCGCCTGGCCACCGGTACCGCC
>JBLNBU010000049.1:0-62086 GCA_050260215.1 Actinomycetota bacterium | reverse complement strand
CGCGGCCGGACGGGTGCCGGCACTGGTCGGCGGGGCCGCCAGCGTCTCGCTCGACGGGCACATGGAGATGCTGGCCGACCCCGCGCCTGACCCCGCCGGCCTGGCCGGGCGCGGCGATTTCGTAGCCGTCGACCGGCCGCAACTGGCCACCGGGGTGGTGTGGTACCGCTTCACCGTGCGGCGCGAGGCAGGCGCCCCGCCGGTCTGGATCCTGGCCTTCGGCGAGCCCGACATGGACGACGTGCGGGTGTTCGTCGCCAATCCGGCCGGCGGATACGACCTGCAGCATCTCGGCCGCAGCGTGCCCAGTTCGCGCCTGGGTCTGGCGGCGCGCCGCCATCTGGCGCGGCTGACCCTGCCCGAGGGCGAGCCGGTCACCGTGCTGCTGCGCCTCCAATCCCTGCACAAGATCCGCTTCGAGGATGCGGCCTTGTGGCGTCCCGGCGCCCTGATGCGGGAAGAGGCCCGCGGCGCCGCCATGCTGGGCATCCAGTTCGGCATCCTGGCGGTGCTGGCCATGGTCTATGCCCTGTTCGGCCTGTGGCTGCGCGACGCGACCATGCTGCTTTACGCCCTGTTCGTCGGCACCAAGGTGGCCGGCGGCCTGACCCACACGGCGCTGGTCATCTTGCTGTTTCCCGACCTGGGCGGCGACGCCAACTACCTGCTGAGCGGCATCGGGCTTCTGGGCGGGATCAGCGCCTTCATCTTCCTGTGGGACGGCATCCTCGACCTTGCCCGCCGGTTTCCGCGCATCCACCGGGTCTACCAGGCGGCGGGGGCGGCGGTGGCGCTGGGGCTGCTGGCGGTGTTCAGCCCGGTCTTTCCGGCGGTGGTGCTGCCCGCCCAGGCGATGATGCTGGTCGCCAGCCTGGCCAGCATGGTCATCGCGGTGATGCTGGCCCGCCGCGATCCCGGCGACGTCCTGCTGCGGGTCTACCTGGTGGCGTTCCTGCCGGTGGTGGCGGGGTGGGCGGCCGAGTTGGGCTCGCTGCTGACCGGCCGACTGCCGCCCGACCTGGGGCGCGCCATCGACGTCGGCGCCACGATGACCCACATCGCCATCCTCAGCCTGGCGCTGGCGTGGCGGCTGCGCCGCATGCAGCGCGAGTGGATGGGCGCCGAGATCGCCCTGGCCGGCGAGCGGCTGGCGCGCCAGCGCCTGCGCACCTTCGTCGACATGGCCACCCACGAGTTCAAGACGCCGCTGGCGGTGATCGACAGTGCAGCACAGATGCTGGGGCACCTGACCACCCCGGCACGGCCCGAGATCACCGGCCGGCTGGCCAACATCCGGGCCGCGGTGCAGCGGCTGGTCGGCCTGATAGAGACCTGCCTGGCGGGCGAGCGCGACATGGCCGCCTGCCTGCAGGCGGTGTCGCCCCTTGCCCTGGTCGAGGAGGCGACCCGGCGCAACCGCCACCCGGACCGCGCCGGCATCGAGGTCACGGTCCGCGACCTGCCCGAGACGTGCCCGGCCGACCCCGACCTGCTCGGCATCGCGCTCGATGCGCTGATCGACAACGCCCGGCGCTACGGCCCGCCTGAGGGAGCAGTGGAGCTGGCCGCCACCGGCGGCGACGGCGCCGTCACCTTCGTCGTCGCCGATCGCGGCCCCGGCGTGCCGGCGGCCGAGGCCGACCGGGTCTTCGAGAAATACGTGCGCGGATCCACCAGTTTCGGGGTACCCGGCACCGGGCTGGGCCTGCACCTGGTCCGCACCATCGCCGTTCTCCACGGCGGCCAGGTGCACTGCCGGCCCCGCGACGGCGGCGGGACCTGTTTCGCCCTGTCCATCCCCTCTCAGGCGGCTAAGGAATAGGCAGCACACCCCCTGTGCCTTCCCATTTGCCGTTAATTGTGGAATTTTAGGGGATCTGAATGCGGGGGCGCATGGCGGAGACCAACTTGGCGTTGAGGGACGAGCTGGCCGCTCTCCGCGCCACCATGGCCAGGCTGGAACAGGAAAAGTCGGACCTGGAGATCGAGCTCCAGGCCGCCATCGAGCATGGCGACGCCATCGAGGCGGAACTGGCCCTGGCCAACGAGCAGATGCGCGGCGAGATTGCCGAGCGTATCCGCGCCGAGGTCAAGCTGCAGCGCCTGCTGGCAGCGCTGAGCGAGCAGAAGGCCGACCTCGAGCTTCTGGTCCACACCATCACCGAGCACAGCGACGAGATCGACGTCGAGCGCGAGCTGACCAACGAGCAGTTGCGCGTCGAGAACGAACGCATCCGCCTGGCCAAGGAACAGGCCGAAAGCCTGGCCAAGGCCAAGACCGAGTTCGTCGCCGTGGTCTCGCACGAGGTGCGCACCCCCATGAACGGCCTGCTGGGCATGGCTCGGCTGCTGCTGGAAACCCCGCTGTCCCCCGAACAGCACGACATGGCCGAGACCGTGGTGTCGTCGGGCCAGCTGCTGCTCAACATCCTCGACGACCTGCTCGACCTCTCCAAGATCGAGGCAGGCCGCCTGCAGGTCGAGCAGGTCGAAGTCAACATGGTCCAGCTGGTCGAGGAAAGCGCGGCGCTGATGAGCATGCGCGCCGCAGAACGCGGCCTGGCGCTCGCCCAGTCGGTCGCCGCCGATGTGCCCGCGGTGGCCATGGGCGATCCCATGCGGCTGCGGCAGATGCTGCTCAACCTGCTGGGCAACGCCATCAAGTTCACCGAAAAGGGCGCGGTCACCCTGTCGCTGGCCCGCACCGCCGACGAGCAGGGGCGCGAATGGCTGCGCTTTGCCGTCACCGATACCGGCATCGGCATCGCCGAGGAGGCGCAAGGCCGCCTGTTCAATCGCTATGTCCAGGCGGCGGCCTGGGTGTCGCGCAAGTTCGGCGGCACCGGCCTGGGCCTGTCCATCTGCCGCCAGCTGGCCGAGCTTATGGGCGGCGAGATCGGCGTCGACAGCCGCCCGGGTGCCGGCAGCACCTTCTGGTTCCGGGTGCCCCTGGTGGCGGCCTACGACCCCGGTTGCCGCATCCGCCCGCAAGGCATGCCGGCCCGCGTCCTGCTTGCCGAGCCCGAGCGGGCGGTCCGCCAGGTGGTCGCCCGCCGCCTGGCCGGCTGGGGCGCCGAGGTGGTCGAGGCCGAGCTGGGCGATGTCGCCGGATTGGCGCGGCCGGGCGACGTGCTGGTGGCGGGTGCGCGGCTGGCGCGCTCGCAGGTGCTGGCCGCCGCGGGAACCATGCCGGTGGTGCTGATGATGCCGGCCGGCGCCCTGGCCCAGACCGGCGAACGCCCGTCCACCGTCTTTTTGCCCGAGCCGGTGCGCGAGGGCGCACTGGCCTGGGCGTTCGACTGGCTGGCCGGGGTGGCCGGACAGCCGCCGGCGGCGGCTGCCGCCAGCGGTTCCATCGCCGAGCCGGGCGGGCCGGTGCCGCCCTTGAAGGTGCTGGTGGTCGAGGACAATCCGGTCAACCGTCGCGTCGCCGTGGCCATGCTGACCCGCCAGGGCCACACGGTGACCACCGCCGACGACGGCCAGCAGGCGGTCGAGGCGGTCAAGGCCCAGGACTTCGACCTGGTGCTGATGGACCGCCACATGCCGGTGATGGACGGCGTCGAGGCGGTGCGCGCCATCCGCACCCTGCCGGCGCCGGCCTGCAACGTCGCCGTGGTCGCCGTCACCGCGGCCGCCACCCAGGACGAGGTGCAGGAGTGCCTGGCGGCCGGCATGGACGACTTCGTGCCCAAGCCGTTCGCTCCCGAACACCTGGCCGACATGGCCCGCCGCCTGACCGCCCGGCGGGACGGCGAGGGCAACGCCGATTTCAACCGGGCCCAGCTGGTCGCGCTGCGCGAGGCGCTGGGTGCCGATACCGTCGCCGAGCTGGTGCCCGAGTACCACGTCACCGCCACCGACCTGCTGGCCGAGATCGCCGCGGCCGCCACCATGCGCGACGGCTCGGCGGTGGCCGAGCACGCCCACGGCCTGCGCAGCGCATCCGCGCAGCTGGGCCTGGTCGGCGTCGAGCGCCAATGCCTGGCGGTCGAGACGGCGGTGCGCGAAGGCCGGCTCGACGATGCACTGGCCCTGGCCGCCCGCCTGCCCGCCGACTATGCGCGTGGCCGGGCCTGGTTGCGCAACGGCTGACTTGCCGGACCGGCCGCGGAGTGTCAGGATCCGGTGCCTCGAGGGGGAGAGGACCATGAAGGAAGTCATCGGCGAATTGGCGGACGCCTTCGGCGCGGAGCAGGGCGGCCTGGAGCTGACCTTTTCGCCCAGTTCGGTGCCGCTCAAGCAGCGCTGGCGCAACAACGGCCTGTCGGCGGATTTTCTCGCCGACTACGTGACAACATTCTTTCCCCGCGACGAAAGCGATCCGGCCAGCCATGACCGCCACGATCAGATCCGCGGCGCCGTCAACTACATCGCCAACGAGCTGCTGGAAAACGCCATGAAGTACAGCGACGAGCAACTGGCCCAGCCGACCACCATCCGCTTGGTGCTGGCCTCCGACGCCGTCCTGTTCTCCGAAACCAACACCACCACCGCCGACCGTGGGCGCGCCTTCCGCGGTTTCGTCAGGGAGCTGACCGGCTCGGACCCGTCCGAGATGTACGTCCGCCAGCTCGAACGCGCCGCCGAGGGCCAGGGGTCCGGGCTGGGCCTGCTGACCATGGTCAACGATTACGGGGCGCAGCTTGCCTGGCAGTTCGAGGACGTCGGCTCTGATGCCATGCGGGTGACCACCCAGGTGCGTCTGGCCCTTTAGACCTAAGGAATTCACATGGAAACCGTCATCAGCGGCGAGAACTACTCGGTCGAATGGTCCCAGGACACCCGCACCGCGGCATTGCGGGGCATCCTGCGCCTGAACGGGCTCGAGGAGTACGCCCCCATCGCCCAGTTCCTCTCGGAAGCGGTGCCGACCGGGTCCATGACCTTGGACCTGCGCGGGCTCGAATTCCTCAACAGTTCGGGCATCGCCATGCTGTCCAAGTTCGTCATCGAAATCCGCAACCGCAAGACCGTCGACCTGCACGTCCTGGGCTCCAAGGCGGTGGCCTGGCAGGGCAAGTCGCTGGTCAACCTGTGCAAGCTGATGCCGGCGCTGCGCATGGACATCGTCTGAACGGACCGCGCCCAATGAACGCCACCCTGCCGCGGTTGAGCGGACTGACCGCCAAGCAGGCGAAAGTCACCGTCGCGGTGGTGCTGGTGCTCAGCATGGCCGGCAGCCTGCTGGAACTGTTCCTGGACTGGCACTCCATGCGCGACCAGGTGCAGCGCCAGGTGGCGCAGATCCTGGGCACCGTCGACGGCTCGGCGGTCGAGGCCGCCTACCAGCTCAACCAGGACCTGGCCACCAAAGTGGTCGACGGCCTCTTGGGCTACGACATCATCGAAAGCGCCAATCTGCTCGACAACTTCGGCGACCTGCTTGCCGAAAGCGCTCGCCGCGGCGAACACGCCGCCCACGGCAGCCTGGCCGACATCTTGTTCGGCGACGTCGCCAACTATTCGCGGCCGCTGGTCCGTCCCGATGCCACCGTGGTCGGCAAGCTCGAGATCCACCTGTCGCGCCGCGCCGTGGCGTCCAGCTTCTACGGCCGCGCCGTGGTCAATGCCGGCATGGGCCTGCTGCGCTCGCTGGGCATTGTGGTGCTGGTGGTGGGCATCTTCTACGCCATGATCACCCGGCCGCTGGTACGCCTGGCCCAGGAAGTCGCCCAGGTCGACCCGGACCGCCCCGGCAACTTCCTGATGCCCGCCCCTCCCGGCCATGGCCGCGACGAGCTGGGGCAGCTGGTCAGCACGCTCAACGCGCTGTTGTCGTCATCGCAGCGCGGGCTCGACCAGCGCGACCAGGCCCAGGCCGAACTGACCGCGCTTACCCACGACCTCGAGCGCCGGGTGGCCGAGCGCACCCGCGCGCTGGAAGCCGCCAGCGACGAAATCCGCTCGCTCAACGCCATCCTCAAGGCCGAGAACGTGCGCATGGGCGCCGAGCTCGACGTGTCGCGCCGCATCCAGCAGATGGTGCTGCCCACCCACAAGGAATTGGCCCACATTACCGATCTCGACATGGCCACCCACATGGAGCCGGCCAGCGAAGTGGGCGGCGACTATTTCGACATCCTGCACGGACCGGGCGGGCGGGTGCGCATCGGCATCGGCGACGTTACCGGCCACGGGCTGGAAAGCGGCGTGGTCATGCTGATGACCCAGTCGGCGGTGCGCACCCTGGTGACCAGCGACGAAAGCGACGCGGTGCGCACGCTCGACATCCTCAACCGCACGCTCTACCGCAACATCGAGCGCATGGGCAGCGACAAGAACCTGTCGCTGACCCTGCTCGACTATGCGCCGGGCGCCCCCGTCGGCGAGCCCGAAGAAAGCGCCGCCGGCCATGTTCGCGTCAGCGGCCAGCACGAATACGTCATCGTGGTGCGCGCCGGCGGCCAGGTGCAGCTGTTCGACACCGTCGACCTGGGCCTGCCCATCGGCCTGGTCGACGACGTCAGCCCGTTCGTCGGCGAGATGACCATCCCGCTGCAGGCCGGCGACACCGTGGTGCTCTACACCGACGGCATCACCGAGGCGGCCGATTCCGCCCACAAGCTCTATGGTCTCGAGCGTTTGTGCGAGGTGGTGTCGGCCCACTGGCAGGACAGCGCCGCCGCGATCAAGGATGCGGTGGTCGAGGACGTCAAGCGCCACATCGGCGACCAGCCGCTCTACGACGACCTCACCCTGATCGTGGTCAAGCAGGCCGATCCTCAGCGGGCATACTTGGCGTGAAGCGCCGTTAGCCTCGTTTCACGCAGTTCGCCCACCTTGGTCCACAGCTTCTCGGCCAGCTCGCGCTTGGCCTCGTAGAACTGGTGGCTGACGATGACGAAATAGTCCTTCTTGACCAGGGCCGGCGTGACCTTCTCGACGCTGGGGAAGTCGCCGCGGGCCAGCAGGGTGTCTGCGGTGACTTCAAGCTGGGCCACGGCGGGGATGCGCTTCGAGGTCAGCTTCTTGAAATTGACCTGGGTGTCGCTGGCTTCCTCGGTGGGCACGCCCAGCCGGGTCAGGTCTTCCTTGACCGAATAGCCGCTCTGGATGCCCACGGGGCCGTCCAGTCCGCTGATCTTGGTGCCGTCCCAGGCGATGTGGCTGCCCTTCAGGCGATAGAGGGCATAGGTCAGGGTGGTGATTCGCCGGGACGGGTCCAGCTTGCCGTCGACGGTGGGATAGACGCCGAATTCCAGCCGTTCCTCCTTGAACGAGGCGTTGAAGGTCAGGTCGACCTCGCCCCGCTGCAGCGACTTCAGGCAGCGCACCCAGGGCATGCGCTGGAACTGGACCTCGATGCCCAGTTCGGCCGCCGCCTCGCGCACCAGTTCCACCGATACGCCGGGCGATCCGGGGACCTCGGAGGTGTCGCCCATGTAGAAGGGCGGCTCGGCCTTGTCTTCATAGGCGGCGCGCAGCACTTCGGCGGCACTGGCACCAGTGGCGAACAGGCAGGCGAACAGTACCCAGGTCAACAGCGTTCGCATGATTCCGGCCTCGGGCGGGCGATGGGGACGAGCCGTGATGGTGCACCAACCGGGCTGCATTTGTCACCGCCCGTGCTATCCTCTGTGGTGAATGGGAGGGGTTCCGAGATGCCGCAGCCGATCAAGGGTCGGACTTTTCTGCTGTTCGCCGCCGGTCTGGCGGCGCTGCTGGTGGTCGCCGGCACCCTTGTCTTCGTCAGCCGCGACTACGACGTCACCATCGCCCAGGCCCTGCGCCAGAACCAGGTCCTGGTGCAGATGGTCGAGGAGCATGCGCGGCGCACCTTCGACACCAACCGGGCGGCGCTGAAGGAAGCCCGCGCCCTGATCGATGTGGGCGAGACCATCCGCGTGCCGCCGGGGACCAGGTCGCGGTTGCGCCTGTGGGTCGACGACGTGCGCAGCGTCTATGCGTTCTGGATCATCGACCAGGCGGGGCGCCTGGTGTTCACCACCCTGGACGGGGTCGATCCCGGGGCCGGGCTGGCCGTCGACCGGCCGTTCTTCCAGGCCCATGCCAACGGTGCCGAGCTGTTCGTCAACGGCATGACCAAGGGGCGCTTCAGCGGCCAGTGGTTCTTCTCGCTCAGCCAGCGGCTGACCGACGCCAACGGCAATTTCCGCGGCGTCCTGATGGCGACCACCCGCTCGGACTATTTCGCCTCGCTTTACGGCCGCCTGAACCTTGGCGCCGAGCACAACATGGCGGTCTACAAGCCCGACGGCACGGTGATCGCCCGCCGTCTCGGCAACTGGGAGGGCGACGTGGCGCCGTCGGGGGCGGGTCATCCGGTGTTCACCACCTACCTGCCCCACCAGCCCGAGGGCACCTACCAGGCCAAGTCTCCCATCGACGGGCATTATCGGCTGGGGGCGTACCGGACCGTCCAGGGCTGGCCGCTGGTGGTCACATCGGTGTCCGAGCGCAGCCAAGTGCTGGAACCTTGGCGCAGCCGCACCATCTATGCCGCCGCCTATTGCCTGGCGGTGCTGGCCGGGGTGGTGGTGGCGGCCCTGTGGGGGTTGCGCCGCATCGCCGCGGTCGAGCGCGAGCGCGAAGCGACCTTGAACGCCCTGATCCAGGCCGACCTGGCCAACCGCGCCAAGACGTCGTTCCTGGCCACCATCAGCCACGAGTTCCGCACTCCGCTCAACGCCATCATCGGCTTTTCCGACGGCATTCTGCACGGGGTGCTGAACCTGAAATGCGACGGCCGCTGCAACGACTACATCCGCGACATCCACGGCGCCGGCGTCCATCTTTTGTCGCTGATCAACGACGTGCTCGACCTTTCGGCCATCGAGGCCGGCAAGCTGACCCTGCACCCCGAGGTCGTGCCCACCGCCGAGGCGGTGCAGACGGTGGTCGCCCTGATCAAGCCGCGCTCGCTGGCCAAGGGGCTGACCCTGGAGATCGACCTGGAGCGGGCGCCGTCGTTCATGGTGGTCGACATGCGCCGCTTCAAGCAGATCCTGCTCAACCTCTTGGGCAACGCGGTCAAGTTCACCCAGGACGGCGGCATCATCCGCCTGTCGATCGCCGTCCGTCCCGAGGGCGGCGTCGCCCTGGTGGTGGCCGACAACGGCATCGGCATGGACTCCGACGGCATTGCCACCGCCCTGACCCAGTTTGGCCAGGTCGACAACGTGATGACCCGCCGCTACGAGGGCACCGGCCTCGGCCTGCCCCTGTCCAAGGCCCTGGCCGAGCAGCATGGCGGCACGCTCACCGTCGCCAGCGCTGAAGGCCAGGGTACCACCGTCACCGTGCTGCTGCCGCCCAACTGTGTCGGCGAGGAAGGCTCCTCTTAAGGCCAGCGGTTACCCCGCCTGGCTTCCGCTCGCCCCCAGGTTTGGCTAATGTGGCATTCAGGCGGCGGCAGGTGGGGCCGCCTGTCGGTGGGGGAGACAATGGCGGGCATTCTGCAGGGGATAATCGAACTCGCTCCGGACGTGCTCGAGTTCATCATCAAGATGGGCTTGGCGCTGTACGTCGTGCAAAGGACGACCGGCACGATGGCGCGCGGGCCCTACGCCGCCTGCGCCATCGCCGCCATCGTGGTCGTTTCCGCGCTCACGCTCATACCGAATTTCCAGGAGCCCAGCCTTGCGGTGTACCTGTACCAGCTGGGCGCAGACCTGACGATGGTCTGCATCGCGCACGTGACCATGCGCCGGCTGCGCGACGCCGGCCTTGGGGCCAACTGGATCCTGGCCGTGGCGGCGGCCATCCCGGCCTTCTTCCCCATCGCCGTCTTCCTTTGCTTCAAGCCCTCCCTGGCCGTGCCCGCACCGCAAGCTGCCGCCGACCGCTAGCCGGACGGCCAAAGGCGGGTGGAGATCGGCGCCCCGCCTCCCCAACTGATGGGACGGTGGAGGGGCGTTAGCGAAAGGACCCGCGATGGCGAAGACGACGATCTGCCTTTGGTACGACCAAGACGCCGAGGCGGCCGCCCGCTTCTACGCCCAGACCTTTCCCGACAGCAGGGTGGGCAAGGTCTACCGTGCTCCGGCCGACTATCCGTCGGGCAGCAAGGGCTGCGTGCTGATGGTCGAGTTCACCGTGGCCGGGGTCGCCTGCATCGGGCTCAACGGCGGTCCGGCATTCCGGCACTGCGAGGCCTTCTCGTTCCAGATCGCCACCGACGACCAGGCCGAGACCGACCGCTACTGGGATGCCATCGTCGGCAACGGCGGCCAGGAAAGCGACTGCGGCTGGTGCAAGGACCGGTGGGGCATCTCGTGGCAGATCACCCCCAGGGTGCTGATGGAGGCCATGGCCGCCGGCGGCGAGGAAGCCCGCCGCGCCTTCGAGGCGATGATGGGGATGAAGAAGATCGACGTCGCCGCCATCGAGGCGGCGCGGCGCGGCTGACATCAGCCGTTTCGCAGCGCCTGCAACTCGGCGATTGTCGCCCGCAGGCGCACCGACAGGCCCAGCGCCACCGATTCGATCAGCGCCAGCGCCAGCAGGGGGTGCCGCTGCTCCAGGGCGTCGAAGTTGTGCCGGGTCAGCATGTAGACGTCGGTGTCGGTCTGCGCCAGGGCGTCGGCGGCGTGACCGCGCGCCTCGACGAAGCCCATGCCGCCGATGACCTCGCCCGGGCCGCAGGTGGCCAGGTGATACTCTTCCCGCTTTTGCATGGGCACCACGACCTTGACCATGCCGCGCCGGATCAGGAACAGCGCCTCGTCGCCGGCGCCGGCCTTGAACACCTTCTTGCCGGCCTTGAACGAATGCTCGTCGACCACCGCCTCGAGGGCCTGGAAATCGTCCTCGGAGCAGCCGGCGAAGACCCGCATCTGGCGCAGCGACAGGGGCGCTTCGTCGGCGGCCGAGACCGCGTCGGCCTCGGGCAGGCCCAGCTTGCGGGCCTCGACCCACTCCAGCGCCTCGTCCAGGTGCTTGAAGGCGAAGGCCTTGGTGGTGGGGCGCACCACCCCGGTCTCCTTGAGGAACCGCTTCATCTTGAGGCCGCTGGGCAGCCCCTTGGGGATGTCGCAGAACACCAGGCAGCCGTCGTGGGCTTCCAGCCGGTCCTTGATCTGTTCCAGGACATGGGTGGCGGTGATGTCCAGGGACTGGACCCGCCGCATGGACAAGATGATGTACTTGCGCAGCCGGCTTTCGGGCTCCAGCGCGGCGAAAAGCTGGCTGGCGGTGCCGAAGAACAGGCTGCCCTGCAGTTCGAACACCACCATGTCGGCGCCCTCGCGCGCCAGGGTCTCCATATCCCGGCGCGAACGGGCGCGCTTGGAGAAGATTTCGGTCCCGTCGATGCGGTGGCGCACCACCGAACTGCGGGTCTGCTCGCGGATGAAGAGCAGGATGGAGAGGGCGACGCCCACCCCCGATGCCGCGATCAGGTTGCCGAACAGGGCGACCAGGATCACCGACATGATGACCATGAAGTCGAAGCGGGTGGACGGGGTGAAGAAGAAGGCCAGGCTGCGCCAGTCGATCATGCGCAGTCCGACCACGATCAGGATGGCCGCCAGCGCAGACACCGGCACCCAGGCGATCAGCGGCGCCAGCGCCACATAGGCGCCCAACGACAATAGCCCGGTGACCATGCCCGAGCGCCGCGTCCGGCCGCCGCTGGCGATATTGACCAGGGACGGCCCCATGGTCCCCGATCCCGGGACGCCGCCTGCCACCGAAGCGACCATGTTGGCGACACCCTGGCCCACCAGTTCGCGGTTGGGGTTGTGCTGGCTGCTGGTCATGGCGTCGATGACCAGGCAGGTCTTGAGCGTGTCGATCGACAGCAGCACCGCCAGGGTCAGGGCCGGCGCCACCACCTGCAGCATCATCGACCAGCCCAGCCCGCCCAGCGCCTGCCAGCGGGCTTCCGCCGCTTCGGCCAGCCCGCCGCCGACGGAAGCCAGGGTGCCGATTAGCAACGGATTGTCGGTAACGCTGAGCAGCGACGGATCCGCCAACCCCAGGGCGAGGTAGCTGCCGATGCCGGCCGCCAGGGCAACTACCGCCGGCGGGACCTTCCCGGTAAGGCGCGGGGTGGCGACCATCGTCGCCATGACCACCGCGCCGATCATCAGCGAATTCCCGTTCCACGGCCCGCGCAGGGCTTCAACCAGCCCCGTGCCGGTCGGCGCTCCCAGCAACTTCGGGATCTGGCCGCCGATGATGATCAGGCCGACGCCGCACAAATAGCCGCTGACCACGGGGAAGGGGATGAACTTGATCAGCCGCCCGACGCTGGCGAGGCCCAGGCCGATCTGCATGCTGCCCGCCAGCAGCCCGATCAGGCCGAGCATCAAGACCACGGTGGCGGCGGAGTGACCCTGGCGGGAATAGTCGAGGGCCAGGGCTGAGAGCACGGCTGCCGCCGGCGCGCAGGGCGCCGAGATGAGGCGGGCGCTGCCGCCCAGCACCGGCGCAATCAGCCCGATGATCGTGGCCCCGATTATGCCGGCCACGGCACCTTCGGCCGCCATGCCGCCGCCCAACGGCGAAAAGATGGCCACACCGAAGGCGATGGCCGCCGGCAATGCCACCAACATGGCCGCCAAGCCGCCCCAGATGTCGGCGGCTACCCCCTGGCGTGTTTCGATGCCGGAGTGATTTCCCATGCGGTCGCCCACCTTCGGCCGCCATTTCCTAGTGAGTCCATTGAGGACCGATCAGCCACGATCGGCAATGGAAAACGGGCGCGGCCGCGCGAATTCGGCAAGGCTCATCCGCCAACCCCCTGAAAAAGAAAGCCCCCTGGCGAACCAGGGGGCTAAGTCAAACAGGGAGGCTTCACGTCTAGGAGACGTCGGATCCCGTAGGACCCGGGAAAGCCCGGGCGTTGCACCCGGGAAAGGGCGGGGGGAGGCCCCGCCGAACTGTCGGGGTGTTGCGTCGCAACATCCGATGACTCTCATGTACGGCAAAATGGCGTGGACAACCATGCCCAATTTGTCGGCAGGGGCATGCAGGTACCGCATGACTAGGCAATTTGTCCGGGGTGGCAACCTAGACTTGCCGCCTGGGCGATCGCGACTTGCGTCATAGTGACGCAGGGGATGGATCAGGGAGTTTCGGCGATTTTCGACAGCAGGAAATCGCGGAACACCGTGATGCGCTTGGAATGGCGCAGCTCTTCCGGATAGACGAAATAGGCGTCCAGTTTCGGGCCGCGCAGTTCCGGAAGGATGTGGACCAGGTTGTCGGCTTCCTGGGTCATGTATTCGGGCAGGGCGGCGATGCCCAGCCCGCTTTTGACGGCGCGGTAGATGCCGTAGATGTTGTTGACCTCGAGCCGGGGGCGGCGGAGGCGGGTGGCGTTGGCGCCGGCGTCCAGCAGCCAGTTGACGTTGGCCACCGGCGGCGAAATGCGCGCGTCGTCGCCATAGGTGATGATCTGGTGGCTGTCCAGGTCCTCGGGCGTCTTGGGCATGCCGTGCTTCTTCAGGTATTCGGGCGCGGCATAGACGTTGTAGTGCATGGACAACAGATGGCGCTGCACCAGGTCGGGCTGCCGGGGCGGCATCATGCGGATGGCGACGTCTGCCTCGCGCATGGCCAGGTCGAGCTCGCCGTCATAAAGCACCATGGTGACCTGGATGTCGGGGTAAAGGTCCAGGAACTCCTTGATCCTGGGCGTCAGCCACAGCGAGCCGAAGGCCACCGTGGTGGTGATCTTCAACGGGCCTTGCGGGCGCTCGCGGCTTTCGGTCAGCAGCGCCTCGGTCATGGCCAGCTTGGAGAACACCTCGCGGGCGGTGCGGTACAGCAGTTCGCCCTGCTCGGTCAGGATCAGGCCGCGGGCGTGGCGGTGGAACAGCGGCAGGTTGAGGCTTTCCTCGAGCGCGCTGATCTGGCGGCTGACCGCCGACTGGCTCAGGTTCAGGACCTCGCCCGCGTGGGTGAAGCTACCCGCCTCGGCGACGGCGTGAAACACCCTCAACTTGTCCCAATCCATGGGTACGAACGGGCTCCCTCCCCAATGCCCCACCCCTGGGGCGCCCTTGTGGCCGTTCCGGCGCGGCCATGTGACCGCGCCGGTCGTGCGCGACTAGACGGCGTTACTCTGCCGCAACTTCGGCCGTATGTCCATGCACCGCTAAGAATCGTTCGGCTTCCAGGGCGGCCATGCAGCCGGTGCCGGCGGCGGTGACCGCCTGGCGATAGGTCTTGTCCTGGACGTCGCCGGCGGCGAACACGCCGGGGATGTTGGTGGCGGTCGAGCCCGGGGTGGTGACCAGGTAGTTCTCGTCGTCCATGGTCAGCATCCCCTTGAACAGCTCGGTATTGGGGGAATGCCCGATGGCGATGAACACGCCATCCACCTTCAGCTCGGAGGTTCCGCCGGTCTTGACGTTCTTCAGGCGCACGCCGGTGACGCCGGGCGGGTTCTCGGTGCCGACGATCTCGTCGATGACGCTGTCCCAGGCCACGGCGACCTTCGGGTTGGCCAGCAGGCGGTCCTGGGCGATCTTTTCGGCGCGCAAGGAATCTCGGCGGTGGATCAGGGTGACCTTCGAGGCGATGCCGGCCAGGTAGATGGCTTCCTCGACGGCGGAATTGCCGCCGCCGACCACGGCCACTTCCTTGTTGCGGAAGAAGAAGCCGTCGCAGGTGGCGCAGGCCGAGACGCCGAAGCCCTGGAATTTGCGCTCGGACTCGATGCCCAGCCAGCGGGCCGAGGCGCCGGTGCAGATGACCAGGGTGTCGCCGGTATAGACGTCGCCGGAATCACCCCAGGCGGTGAACGGGCGCTTGGCCAGGTCGACCTTGACGATGGTGTCGTCCATGAAGCGGGTGCCGACGTGCTCGGCCTGCTTCTGCATCTGCTCCATCAACCAGGGGCCCTGCACCGCCTCGGCGAAGCCGGGGAAGTTCTCGACGTCGGTGGTGATGGTCAGCTGGCCGCCCGGCTGCAGGCCCGCGACCAGCATCGGCTCGAGGTTGGCGCGCGCGGCGTAGATGGCGGCGGTGCAGCCGGCCGGGCCGGAGCCCAGGATCAGGACCTTGGAGTGATGGCGGGCCATCGGATATCCCCCGTTCGGGTTGTTCGGTTCGCGGCACGAGTTTATTTGCACCGCCGCGTCCCTGGCAACAGCCCCGACGGCGGTCGCGGCGGGGCGCCGATGGCCCCCCGCCGGTCTCGGACGCCTTACAGTTCCTTGCCGTGCTTGGCCAGGTATTCGGCGACGCCGTTGGGGTCGGCCTTCATGCCGGCCTTGCCCTTCTGCCAGCCGGCGGGGCAAACCTCGCCGTGTTCCTCGTGGAACTGCAGGGCGTCGACCAGGCGCAGCATCTCGTCGACGTTGCGGCCCAGCGGCAGGTTGTTGACGTGGGCGACCTGGACGTTGCCGGCCTTGTCGATCAGGAACGAGCCGCGCAGCGCCACGCCGCCCGGCAGCAGCACGCCATAGGCGCGCGCGATGTCCTTGTTGAGGTCGGCGACCATGGGGAACTGGACGTTGCCCAGGCCGCCCTTGTCGACGGGGGTGTTCTTCCACGCCAGGTGGGTGAACTGGGAATCGACGCTGACGGCGATCAGCTTGCAGTTGCGCTCGCCGAAGGCCTTGAGGCGATGGTCGTGGGCCAGGATCTCGGACGGGCAGACGAAGGTGAAGTCCAGCGGGTAGAAGAACACCACGCCGTACGAGCCCTTCAGGTGGGACTTCAGGTTGAAGGCGGCGTTGATGGTGTTGTCGGGCATCACCGCGGCGGCGGTGAAATCGGGGGCGGCCTGGCCCACCAGCACCGCCGGGGTGCAGCAGCTTGCTTCGGTCATCGTTCTCGAGCTCCTAAGGGTTGGATGCTGTCGGGGAAATCTAGTCCTCCCGACCGCGCCGCACAAGGTGGAATGATTATAAGCAGGGCGGCAGCGGAGTGCCCCATAACGATATTCATGGCCGCCTCCATCGTCCCGCGGCCGGTTGCCGCAGTGCGGCGAAGAGTCCAAACAGCGCTTGGCGGGCGGCGGCAGGCATTGTAATATAATTTCGTGAAACGGCGCGATTTTGGAGAATCAATGCAACGGGTCAAGCTCGACCGCATCGACCGCCGCATCCTGGCGGACTTGCAAGCCGACGGTCGCATGACCAACGTCGAACTGGCGCGCCGTGCCGGCATCTCCGCGCCGCCCTGCCTGCGCCGCGTCCGCGCCCTCGAGGAGGCGGGCTACATCCGCGGCTACCACGCCGAGATCGACCCGGCGGCGCTGGCCTTCAACGTCACCGTCTTCGCCCATGTGGGCCTCAACAGCCAGGCCGAGGCCGACCTCAAGGCGTTCGAGGACCTGGTCAAGCAGTGGCCGGAAGTGCGCGAGTGCCACATGCTGGCCGGCGAGACCGACTTCCTGCTCAAGGTGGTCGCCCACGACTGGGACGACTACCAGCGCTTCCTCACCACCCGCCTGACCGCGGCGCCCAACATCAGCCACGTCAAAAGCGCGCTGGCCATCCGCACCTCGAAGCTGCAGCCGGGCGTGCCCATCGACGTCGATGCCGGCCCGGAAGCCGAACACGAATAGGGGGAAAGCCCCGGCCATGACGGGGCCGAAGGCTACCCCCGCAGTTCGGCCATCTGGCGCGATACCGCGTCGATGCGCTCGACCAGCACCTCGACCCCCAGGGTTTCCTCGAGTTGGCTGCGTTCCGCGCGCAGGCGGGCGGCCTCGTCGGGGGCGGCGGTCTTGATGCGGACGTTGTAGATCTCCTCGAACTCGACGAAGCGGGCCAGGGCCTCGCTCAGGCTGTCGTCCAGCCGCTTTTTCTCGGCGGCCAGGGCATCGAGGCTGCTGCCAGTATTCGAGGAAATTGCCTGCGCCATTGCAGACGCTCCGGATGGACCGCGATCTGTCGCCATGGTAGATCGGGACGAAGGCTTCGAGCAACAGGCTTGTATTGGCGCAATACGTATCGGGCGCCGCGGGGTACGTGTTTTGCCGTATAAAGTAAACGGAAATTAAACGGCGCGACACGATTTGCAGTACGCCCATGCCAACAGGGCGCTGGCGCCGCCAATATCTGGCGGGGCATGATTGCGGTTGCAATCATTGCTGCAGTGCCGTCGTGACCCAGACCAATCCGCCGTCCAGTTCCTCCCGCCGCATGGCCGCCGCGCCGCCCGACCTGCTGCGCTGCGTCGCCCAAAGCCTGTACCAGGTGGTCGACCGCCGCTGGCAGACCTATTGCGTGTTCACCAGCCTGGTGGTCGCCGCCACGGCCGAGCGCCTGGGCTTTGACGCCCAGCTGGTGCCCTGCCAGCTGGTGCACATGACCGGCGAGCGCATGGACCTGATCGGCTTCACCGGCCGCTGCGACCCGGCCCAGTGGGACGGGCATCTGGCGGTGCGTGTGGGCAAGTACCTGATCGACGGCACCGTGGCCAACCTGCGCTGCAAGGCCGGGGCGGAGGTGCCCGACAGCGTGGCGGTCACCTGCCTGCCGGTGGCCAGCAACATCCTGGCCCGCCAGATGCTGGACAACGGGGCGCGCCTGCTGTGGCTGGCCCCGCCGGCTGGAGCCGACACCACCCTGCCGCCCCAGGCCCGTGACACCGTGCCTGATCTCGCCGCCCGCCTGGCCCGGCAGGTGCAACGCTGCTGCGGGGACAAGGCGCAGGCCATCGCCTGATTTCTAGTGCGCCTCGTCCCAGGTGTCGGCGACGCCGGTCTCTACCACTAGGGGCACCGACAGGCTGGCGGCACCCTCCATCACCCGCTTGACCACCGCCCGAGTGGCCTCGGCCTCGGCCTCGGGGACCTCGAACACCAGTTCGTCGTGGACCTGCAGCAGCATGCGCGCCGACAGGCCGGCGCTCGCCAGCTCGCCCGGCAGGCGGATCATGGCGCGCTTGATGATGTCGGCGGCGCCGCCCTGGATGGGGCCGTTGATGGCGGCGCGCTCGGCGAAGTTGCGCATGGCCGGGTTCTTGTCGCGGATGTTGGGGGCGAACACCTTGCGGCCGAACAAGGTGGTGACGAAGCCCTTGGCCCGGGCTTCTTCCTTGGCCGCCTCCATGTAGGCGCGGATTTCGGGGAAGCGGGCGAAATAGGCGTCGATATAGGCCTTGGCCTCGCCCTGGGCGATGCCCAGCTGGGCGGCCAGGCCGAACGGGCTGATGCCGTAGATGATGCCGAAGTTGATGGCCTTGGCGCGCCGGCGCACCGCCGGGTCCATGCCTTCCACCGGCACGCCGAACACCTGCGAGGCGGTGATGGCGTGGATGTCGGCGCCCTCGTGAAAGGCCTGGCGCAGGCCCTCGATGCCGGCGACGTGGGCGACCAGGCGCAACTCGATCTGCGAATAGTCGGCGCTCAGCAGCTTGAACCCCGGCTCGGCGATGAAGGCGCGGCGGATCTTGCGGCCTTCCTCGGTGCGGATGGGGATGTTCTGCAGGTTGGGGTCGCTTGACGCCATCCGGCCGGTCGAGGTCGCAGTCAGGCTGAAGCTGGTGTGCACGCGGCCGCTGGTCGGGTTGACCTGGGCGATGAGCGCGTCGGCATAGGTGCTTTTCAGCTTGGCGATCTGGCGCCAGTCCAGCACGCGGGCGGGCAGGGGGTGCAAGGGCGCCAGGTCTTCCAGCACGTCGGCGCCGGTGCCCCATTGGCCGGTCTTGGTCTTCTTGCCGCCGGGCAGGGCCAGGACCTCGAACAGGATGCGCCCCAGCTGCTGCGGGCTGCCGATGTTGAACGGCTCGCCGGCCAGGCGGACGATCTCGTCTTCCAGCTCGGCCATGCGGCGGCCGAAGTCGGTGGACAGGCCTTTCAGCACCGCGGCGTCGACCTTGATGCCGGCGCGCTCCATGTCGACGACCACCGGCACCAGCGGACGTTCCATGGTCTCGTAGACGGTGGCCATGTGCTCGGCCACCAGCCGGGGCTTGAGTAGCCGGTGCAGGCGCAGCGTCATGTCCGCATCCTCGGCGGCATAGTCGCGGGCCTTGTCCAGCGGCACCCGGTCGAAGGTGATCTGGTTCTTGCCGGTGCCGCACACCTCGGAAAAGGCGATGTTGGCGTGGCCCAGATGCAGTTGGCACAGCTCGTCCAGGCCGTGGCCGTGGGTGTGGCCGTCCAGCACGTAGGACAGCAGCATGGTGTCGTCGATGGGCGACACCCGGATGCCGCAGGCCGCCAGCACCTGCATGTCGAACTTGGCGTTGTGGCCGACCTTCAGCACCGAAGCATCCTCGAGCAGCGGCTTCAGCCGCTGCAAGGTCTCGGCCTCGGGCATGGGCTTGGGGCCGGCGGCGGGCGCGTCGCCCAGGTCCAGCAACCCTTGCGCCGCCGCCGGGCTGTGGCGGACGGGGATGTAGCAGGCCTTGCCAGGCTCGACCGACAGCGACACCCCGACCAGGTGGCAGCGCAAGGGGTCGAGCGAGTTGGTCTCGGTGTCGAAGGCCACCGTGCCGGCCTCGAGTGCGCGCGCCACCCAGGCGTCGAGCGCCGCCGGGGTCAGCACCAGCTCGTAGTCCTTGTCCACCGGGGCCGGCCGGGCCTGGATGGGGGCCTGGGGCGTGGATGTCGGGGCGCCGCCGCCGCGCGACTGCACCCGCGACAGGATCGAGCGGAAGCCTTGCGCCTGCAGGAAGGCGGTCAGCATCTCGGGCGCGGGCTCGCGTACCGCCAGGGCTTCCAGCGGTTCGGGCACCGGGGCGTCGTCGCGCAGGCGGACCAGCTGCCGGCTGATGCGGGCCTTCTCGGCGTTCTCGATCAGGCATTCGCGCCGCTTGGGCTGCTTGATGTCGGCGGCGCGCGCCAGCAGGTTGTCCAGGTCGCCGTATTCCTCAATCAGCTGGGCGGCGGTCTTGACGCCGATGCCGGGCACGCCGGGGACGTTGTCGGTGGGATCGCCGCACAGGGCCTGGACGTCGACCACCTTGGCCGGGGGCACGCCGAACTTCTCGCGCACCTCGGCCTCGCCGATGACGCGGTTCTTCAACGGGTCGTACATCTCGACCCGTTCGCCCACCAGCTGCATCAGGTCCTTGTCGGACGACACGATGGTCACCCGCGCGCCGCGGGCCACCGCCTGGGCGGCATAGGTGGCGATCAGGTCGTCGGCCTCGAAGCCTTCCTGTTCCAGGCAGCTGACGTTGAAGGCCCGGGTCGCCTCGCGGATCAGCGGGAACTGGGGCACCAGCTCCTCGGGCGGCGGCGGGCGATGGGCCTTGTATTCAGGGTAGATGTCGGACCGGAAGGTCTTGCGCTTGGCGTCGAAGATCACCGCCACGTGGTCGGCGTCGGTCTCGGACAACAGCTTCAGCATCATGTTGGTGAAGCCGAAAACGGCGTTCACCGGCGTGCCGTCCGGCCGCGTCATCGGCGGCAGGGCGTGGAAGGCGCGGAAGATGAAGCCGGAGCCGTCGACCAGGTAGACGTGGCGGGGATCGGCCACGCGTCAGTGCCCGTGGCCGTCAGTCGCACCCTCGGCCAGCACGAAGCTGTGCGAGCAATAGGGGCACACGGTCTTGCGCTCGGCGCCGGCGAAGGTCAGGTAGACCCGCGGATGGCCCAGCCCGGCGGCGGCATTGCCGTCGCAGGCGACGCGGGTGGTGTGCACGACGGTGGCGTCCTCGGACACCTTGGCGGTCGAAACGGTCATGGGGGGTCCTCATCGTCGCGGGTGGACACGGGCTTCGGCCGGATGATACCCATTGCCCACGCCGGTTCAATCGGAAACCCTCGCATGGCCGCCCTTCCCGAAAATGCCGTTTCCACCCACGAGCTGGTCAAGGTCTATCGCGGCCGGCGCGGCGAGAAGCGGGCACTGGACGGGGTGTCGCTGGACATCCCCAGGGGGTCGTTCTTCGGCCTTCTCGGCCCCAACGGCGCGGGAAAAAGCACCTTCATCAACATCCTGGCCGGACTGGTCAACAAGACCTCCGGGACCGCCGCCATCTGGGACCGCGACCTCGACCGCGACGCGCGCGGTGCCAAGGCCGCCATCGGCGTGGTGCCGCAGGAGTTGAACCTGGATCCCTTCTTCACCCCGCGCGAGCTGCTGGACGTGCAGGCCGGCATGTACGGGGTGCCCAAGGCCGAACGGCGCACCATGGAAATCCTTGAGGCGGTCGGCCTGGCCGACAAGGCCGAGGCCTATGCCCGCACCCTGTCGGGCGGCATGCGCCGGCGCCTTTTGGTGGCCAAGGCCATGGTGCATCGCCCGCCGGTGCTGGTGCTCGACGAACCCACCGCCGGCGTCGACATCGAGCTGCGCCGCCAGCTGTGGGACTATGTCCGCGCGCTCAATGCCGCCGGGACCACGGTTCTGCTGACCACCCACTACCTGGAGGAGGCCGAGCAACTGTGCGACCGCATCGCCATCATCGACCGCGGCCGGCTGGTGGCGTGCGACACCACGCCGAACCTGCTGGCGCGCCTGGACAGCAAGGCGCTGACCCTGGTGCTGGCCGACGGCCTGGATGCGGTGCCCGCCGCGCTTGCCCCATTCTCGCCCGAACTGCGCCCTGATCGGCGCATGATCATCCGCTACAAGCCGTCCGAGATGCCGATCGGAGCCATCCTCGAGGCGGTGCGGGCAGCCGGCGTTTCGGTGCTGGACCTTTCCACCGAGGAAACCGATCTGGAAGACATCTTCCTGCAGCTGACCTCGAACCGCGTGGAATGACCCTGTTCAAGCGCCTTCTCGGACTGCTTCTCGCCACCCTGGTCTCGGCCTGCGCCGCCGACCTGCGCCCCGCCGGCCCGCCGATCGCCTCGGCGGCCTACGACACGGACGCCTGGCAGGCTCCCGACGGGGTGCGGCTGCCCATGCGCGCCTGGCTGCCCAAGGGGCGGACCGACGCGGTGATCCTGGCGCTGCATGGGATGAACGACTATTCCCATGCCTTCGACGGGCCGGGCACCTTCCTGTCGCGCCACGGCATCGCCGTCTATGCCTACGACCAGCGCGGCTTCGGCAAGGGGCCGCATCCCGGCTACTGGTCCGACGGCGCCGACATGGCTGCCGACCTTTTGACCGCTGCCCGGCTGGTCGCCGCCCGCCATCCGGGCAAGCCGCTGTTCCTGCTGGGCGAAAGCATGGGCGGCGCGGTCGCCATGCTGGCTGCCGCCGGCCATCCGCCGCCCGAGATCAAGGGGGTGATCCTGTCGGCGCCGGCGGTGTGGGGCCGCGCCGAGATGGGGCTGGTGCAGCGCGCCGCGCTGTGGCTGGCCTACGAGGTGGTGCCGGGCTGGGAGCTGACCGGGCGGGGCCTGCACATCACCGCCTCGGACAACATCGAGATGCTGCGCGAACTGTCGCGCGATCCGCTGGTGATCAAGGCCACCCGCGTCGACGCCATCCACGGCCTGGTCGACCTGATGGACGACGCCTTCGCCGTGGCGCCGCGCCTGACCCTGCCCGCCCTGGTGCTGTACGGCGCCAAGGACGAGGTCATCCCGCCCAATCCCACCTGGGACATGATCGCCAGCCTGCCCGGGCTGGGCAGGACCCAGAAGGTGGCCTATTACGACCACGGCTATCACATGCTGCTGCGCGACCTGGAGGCCGAGCGGGTGCTGGCCGACGTCGTCGCCTGGATCAACGACCCGGCGGCGCCGCTGCCGTCGGGCGCCGACCGCCGCGCCGCCACGGAAATGGAAAAGCGCGCCGGCGGCTGACGGCGGCCGCGATCCCTGGCATAGTTGCGCCAAGGGAGATTGGGCATGCGCATCTTGACTGCACTGGTCGCCGCCGCCGCGATGGCCGCGGGAGCCGCCGCCGCGGCCGACAAGATTTTCGGTGTCGACGTCGCCAAGCCGGGCGTGCGCCTGGCTGAATTCCGCTATGGCGCCCATCCGGCGGGCACCAAGGTCGTCTGCTCGGGCGATCCCGACCAGCCGGCGGGGGTCGAGCGCACGCCGCTAACCCTGCCCAAGTCCATGGACAAGGCCAAGGTGAGCCGCTGCGCCCTGTTCGCGCTGGGCAAGGACGGGCTGTGGACGCCAAGGCCGGTCGAACTGGTCGGCACGCCGTCGGAATCCTGGCTGATGGCCATCGAGGACGACGACCGGGTCGAGCGGGTCTACCAGGTCTACCTGCGCCAGCCCCACGACGTCTTCTCGCGCACCGTGGCCGCCTTCGTCGAACGCTTCGGCGACCCGGCCGAACGCGACCAGGCCAATGCCCGCTGGCGCACGCCGGCCTTCGACGTCATGGCCACCCAGGACAAGGATTCGGTGCAGGTGTTCATGGTCGAACCCCGCCTGCAGGCCCTGATGCAGGCCCGCATGGAAGCCAAGCGCGGGCGGAAATAGCTATTCTTTCTCTTCCGGCGGCTTGTGGTGCCTGAAGCCGGCCAGCAGGGCCAGGTCGTAGGCGATCTTGGCGCCGCCGGCCAGCACCAGCGGCCAGCCGAACGGGCTGGCGGCCAGCAGGGCGCCGGCGATGGCGGGACTGGCGGCCGCGGCCAGGCTGCGCGGCACCGCGGTCAGGCTGGCGGCGGCGGGGCGCTCAGGGGGACTGACCACCGCCATCACGTACGAGGTCCGCGTCGGCACGTCCATCTGCGACAGCGCCGCGCGCACCAGCAGCAGGGCGACGGCGACCTCGACGGTGGGGGCGAAGGCCGCGGCCACCAGGCAGGCGTTGGCGGGCAGGTGGGTGAACACCATGGTGTTCACCAGGCCGATGCGCTTGGCCAGCGGCACCGCCAACAGCTGCGAGATCCCCATCAGCAGGTTGGACCAGAAGAACAGTGCCGCGGCGGCCGACAGCTCCATGC
Source organism: Actinomycetota bacterium (assembly GCA_050260215.1). Classification (GTDB taxonomy): domain Bacteria; phylum Pseudomonadota; class Alphaproteobacteria; order Rhodospirillales; family Magnetospirillaceae; genus JBLNBU01. Next base: position 38,398 of record JBLNBU010000049.1, on the reverse strand, counting down.
CGAAGCGCTGGAACAGCCACAGCGCCAGCAGCGACTGCACCACGAAGCCGCCGCCGAACGAATCCAGGCTGAACAAGGCGGCCAGGCGGTGGACGGTGTGCTTGGATGGTCCCAGCGGCGCCTTCGGCGCGCCCGGGGCGACCGGCATGGGCGGCAGCCCGCGGTAGAGCAGGGCCGAGGCCCCGGCCAGCGCCGCATAGAGCAGGAACATCGCCCGCTGCGCCTCGACCAGCGGCATGCCCCAGTGCTCGGCGGCGAATTGCGGGGCTGCGGCGGCCAGGGCGCCGACGGCGCCGGCCACCTGGGCGGCGACGGTGTAGCGGGCGAACAGGGCTGTGCGGTCGCGCTCGGCCGCCTGGCCGGCGAGTGTCGCCTGTTCCAGCGGCAGGAACACGCTGACGTCGCCCGAACTGGGGTTGAGCGTGCCGACGAAGCCGATCAGCAGCAGCGGCCAGAACGAGGTGGCGGCGGCAAAGCCCAGCCCGGTTAGTGCCATCAGCGCGGTGGCGGCCAGCAGCAGCTGGCGGCGGTCGCGGGTGTGCGCGCCCAACCCTACCGCCAGCGTCAGTGCCGCCGACCCCAGCATGGTCGCGGTCGCCAGCACGCCCACTTCGACCGCACCGAAGCCCAGTTGCAGCAGGTAGGACGGCAGCAGCACCGCCACCCAGCCGTCGGCGAAACCGCGGATGGCGCGGGTGGCGATCAGCCGGCCGGCAAGCGGCGACGCGGTGGGCGGCAGCAAAGCCATGGTCATTCCCAAGAACCGCCTTCAGCCGCCATCAAGGCGGCAGCCAAGCGCCCGGCGAGGGGCAACCCAACAACTCACATGCCGACCAGGCTGCGGGCGAAGGCGTCGGGTTCGAAGGGGCGCAGGTCGTCGGCCTTCTCGCCGACGCCGATGGCGTGGACAGGCAGCTTGAACTTCTCGGCCAGGGCGACCAGCACGCCGCCGCGCGCCGTGCCGTCCAGCTTGGTCAGCACCAGGCCGGTGACGCCGACCATGTCCTGGAAGATCTCGACCTGGGAATGGGCGTTCTGGCCGACGGTGGCGTCCAGCACCAGCAGCACGTCGTGGGGTGCGGTCTCGTCGTGCTTCTTGATGACGCGCACCACCTTCTGCAGTTCGGCCATCAGGTCGGCCTTGTTCTGCAGGCGCCCGGCGGTGTCGATCATCAACAGGTCGTCGCCGCGGGCGCGCGACTCGTTCATGGCGTCGAACACCAGGCCGGCGGCGTCGGACCCGGTGTCGCGGGAAATCACCGGGCACCCCGTCCGCTCGCCCCACACCTTCAGCTGCTCGACCGCGGCGGCGCGGAAGGTGTCGCCGGCGGCCAGGGTGACCTTCAGGCCGTCGTCGCGCCAGCGCCTGGCCAGCTTGCCGATGGTGGTTGTCTTGCCCGAGCCGTTGACGCCGACCACCAGCACCACATGGGGCTTCAGCTCCGGCTTGGGCAGCAGGGGGACGGCGACGGGGGCCAGGATCTCGGCGATTTCCTCGGCCAGGGTCTGCTTGATCTCGGCGGCGTCGACATCCTGGCCGAAGCGGGTCTTGGCCAGCCGCTTGGTGACGCGGGCGGCGGTGGCGACCCCCAGATCGGCGGTGATCAGCAGCTCTTCCAGTTCCTCGAGCGCCTCGTCGTCCAGCTTGCGCTTGGTGAACAGGTCGGAGAGACCCTGGGTCAGCTTGGACGAGGACTTCGAAAGCCCGGCCTTCAGACGGCCGAACCAGCCTTGCTTTTCTCCCTCTCCCGGCGGGAGAGGGGCGGGGTGAGGGGGAGCTGCTTCCGCCTGGACCGGCGGCGCCAAATCTCCCTCATCCTCGGTCCCTCTCCCGCTGGGAGAGGGAAGTTCGGGGTCGTCCTTGCCCCACAGGCGGCCGAACAGTCCCTTCTTGCTCATGTCCGTTCCTCGCCGACCAGCCCGCCGTCGGCGCCGGCGGCCAGCCTGACCGCGACGATGCGCCCGGCGGGCGCGCCGGCCACGCGGACCGGCAGAAAGTGTTCAGAATGGCCCTCGCCGTCGGTCTCGACCAGTACCTGGGCCTCGGTGCCCACGCGCGAGGCGGTGAAGGCCGCCATGGCCGCCTCGCCCTTGGCGCGCAGCTCGGCGGCGCGGCGGCGGACCACGTCGCCGGGGACCTGGGGCATGCGTGCGGCCGGCGTGCCCGGGCGGCGGCTGAACGGGAAGACGTGCAGGTGGGTCAGCCCGGCCTCGTCCACCAGGTCGGCCGAGCGGCGGAACATGTCCTCGTCCTCGGTGGGGAAGCCGGCGATCAGGTCGGCTCCCAGGGCGACGTCGCCGCGCAAGGAACGCAGCCGTGCGGCCAGGCGCAGCACGTCGTCGCGGCAATGCCGGCGCTTCATGCGCTTCAAGACCATGTCGTCGCCGGCCTGGACCGACAGGTGGAAGTGCGGCATCAGCCGGGGTTCCTCGGCGATGACGCGCAGCAGGTCGTCGTCGACCTCGACCGGGTCGAGCGAGGACAGGCGCAGGCGCGGCAGTTCGGGGACGCCGGCCAGCAGGCGGCGCACCATTTGGCCGAATGTCGGCCGGCCGGGCAGGTCGGAGCCATAGGCGGTGACGTCGACCCCGGTCAGCACCACCTCGGCGAAGCCGCTCGCCACCAGCTCGCGCACCTGGTCGACGATGCGGCCCATGGGCACCGAGCGGTTGGGGCCGCGGCCGAACGGGATGATGCAGAAGGTGCAGCGGTGGTCGCAGCCCTGCTGGACCTCGACGAAGGCGCGTGCCCGGCCCTCGAAGCCCGACACCAGGTGGGCGGCGACCTCGCGCACCTCCATGATGTCGGTGACCACGATGCGTTCGGGCGCGGGTTGGGCGAAGGCGTCGGGCTTCATCTTGTCGGCGTTGCCCAACACCTGGTCGACCTCGGGCATGCCGGCGAACTTGTCGGGGTGGACCTGGGCGGCGCAGCCGGTGACCACGATGCGCGCGCCGGGGTGCTCGCGCCGCAGCTTGCGGATGGCCTGGCGGGCCTGGCGCTCGGCCTCGGCGGTGACCGCGCAGGTGTTGACGATCACCGTCTCGGTGCCGGTCGCGACGGCCTTGGCGTGCTCGCGCATCACCTCGGACTCGTAGGCGTTCAGGCGGCAGCCGAAGGTGATGATTTGTGTTTGTCCCTCAGGCGCCGGGCGGGGATCCAGGGGGGGCTCCGCCGGCGTTTCCGCGACTCCTGGATGCCCGCCTGCGCGGGCATGACGGGCGTTGCTCATGGCACCAGCGATGGGTCCAGGACGCCGGTAAAGGCGACCGCGACCGGGCCGGTCATCAGCACGTGGTCGTCGGGCAGCCATTCGATGACCAGGATGCCGCCGTCCAGGACCACCTCGGCCTTGCGCCCCGTCAGGCCGCGGCGCGCCGCCGCCACCAGGGTGGCGCAGGCGCCGGTGCCGCAGGCCATGGTGATGCCCGATCCGCGCTCCCACACCCGCATGCGGATGCGCTGGGGCGAGACTACCTGGGCGACCTCGATGTTGGCACGCTCGGGGAACAGGCGGTGGTGTTCCAGCACCGGGCCCAGGGCGGCCAGGTCGACCGCTTCGGCGTCGTCGACGAAGAACACCGCGTGCGGGTTGCCCATGCTGACGCCTACCGGGTCGGACAGCGGGCCCAAGCGCAGCCCCAGGTGAAGGGTGTCGACCGGTTCGGCGACGGGGATCTCGCGCCAGTCCAGCCGGGCAGGCCCCATGTCGACGGCGACCAGGTATTCGTCGCGCCATTCGGCGTCGAGCAGGCCGGCGCGGGTCTCGATCACCACCTTGTCGCGGCCCGATTCGCGCATCAACAGCCAGGCGACACAGCGGCTGGCGTTGCCGCAGGCGGCGACCTCGGACCCGTCGGCGTTGAAGATCAGCATGGTCGCGTCCGAGACCGCGTCCTTGGCCGGGGCGATGACGATCAGCTGGTCGCAGCCCACGCCGGTGCGGCGGTCGGCGATGGCGCGCACGGTGTCGGGGGTCAGCTCGAACGGATGCGGGCGCGCGTCGAGAACGACGAAGTCGTTGCCCAACCCGTGCATCTTGACGAAGGGGCGCCCTGCTCTCTTTGCGGTCATGGCTGGGTTATATGGGCGCGGGGCCTTGAGAGTCCAGCAATACCGGGTTCGACAGCGGCCCCGACTTGGCCTTTAATCGAGGTGAGCTTTTCAGGTGGCCATTGAGGCCGCGGCCAAGCGGGTAGAAGGCCCGCGCCCGGCAAGGGACAAGAAGAATGATCGAGAGCATGAACGCCGCCATCCTGACCGTGTCGGGGCTGGTGGCGCTCAGCATCTTCTCCAGCCTGCTGTCGTTCCGCATCGGCGCGCCGCTGCTGCTGGTGTTCCTGGGCGTCGGCCTGCTGGCCGGCGGCGGGGGCGTGGGCGCGCTGCATGTGGACGACCCCAACGCCGCCTATCTGGTCGGCTCGGTGGCGCTGGCGGTGATCCTGTTCGATTCGGGCTTCCACACCCGGCTCAAGACCTTCCGGGCGGCGGCATGGCCGGCGCTGGCGCTGTCCACCCTGGGCGTGCTGGTGTCGGCCTCGGTGGTGGGGGTGGCCGCGCATTTCGTCCTCGGGCTGGGGCCGGTGCAGTCGTTGCTGCTGGGCGCCATCGTCAGCCCCACCGATGCGGCCGCGGTGTTCTTCCTGCTGCGCGTCGGCGGCATCCACGTCCGCGACCGGGTGCGCTCGACCCTGGAAATCGAGTCGGGCAGCAACGACCCCATGGCCATCTTCCTGACCCTGGCGCTGGTCGACCTGCTGGCCCACGGCGGCGCCGAGGCGCCGGGGCTGAAGATGGCGGCCGAGTTCGTGCTGCAGATGGGCGTCGGCCTGGGCGTCGGCCTGTCCGGCGGCATGGTCATCGTGCTGGCCGTCAACAAGCTGGGGTTCGAGCGCGGCCTGCAGCCGCTGCTGGCCTTGGCCATGGCGCTGGTGATCTTCGCCCTGGCCGGCATGCTGCACGGCAGCGGCTTTCTGGCGGTCTACGCTGCGGGCCTGGTGGCCGGCAACGCCCGGCTGGCCGCGCCCGAGACCATGCGCCGCTTCCAGGACGGCATGACCTGGCTGGCGCAGATCGCCATGTTCCTGACGCTGGGACTGATGGCGGTACCGTCGGAACTGCCGCCCTGGCTGCCGGCGGCGGTGGTGGTGGCGGTGGTGCTGGCCTTCGTGGCCCGGCCCTTGGCGGTGTGGCTGTGCCTGGCGCCGTTTCGCTTCAACCGCAACGAAACCGCGTTCGTCGCCTGGGTGGGCTTGCGTGGCGCGGTGTCGATCCTGCTGTCCATCCTGCCCATGGCGGCGGGGCTGGAGCAGGGGCGGGTCTATTTCGCCGTCGCCTTCCTGGTGGTGCTGATGAGCCTGGCCATGCAAGGCTGGACCATCGGCGCGGTGGCACGCTTCCTGGGCCAGGTGGTGCCGCGGCGCATCGGGCCGGTGCACCGCATGGAGCTCGAGATCCCCGGCGCCCGCCACGAGCTGGTCGCCTACCGCATCGTCGCCGACAGCCTGGTGGCGCAAGGCCACCGGCTGCCGCGCTGGGCGGTGCCCTCGCTGGTGGTGCGCGAACGCACCTCCTACGGCTTCCATGCGGCGGGGGCGTTGCGGCCGGGCGACATGGTCTATCTGTTCGCCAGGCCCGAGAAGGTCGCCCATCTCGACCGCCTGTTCGCCAGCCCGGCGGTGCTGGCCGAGGCCGACCGCCAGTTCTTCGGCGACTTCGCCCTGCCCCCGTCGACCCGCATGCGCGAGCTGGCGCTGACCTACGGCCTGCCGGTGCCGGCGGATGCTGCCGACCTCAGCGTCGCCGAGTGGCTGCGCCGCGAGTTGAAGGTCAAGCCCGGCATCGGCGACCGCGCGCCCTTGGGCGAGGTCGAGCTGATCGTGCGCTCGCTGTTCGACGACGGCGCCATCGCCGAGATCGGCCTGGCGGTCGAGCCCACCCCCATCGACAAGCCCCGCCTGCCCCTGTTCCAGGGCCGCCGCGACCTCAAGGCGGCGCTGAAGCGGCGGTTTCCGGGGCTGTTCAGGTGACGTCCTTGTCCTTGCGCCGGTAGATGTTCAGCCCGATCTCGTCCAGGAACTGCTGTTCCTTGCGATCGGCCTCGGCCTGGGCGCGGCGTTCGCGTTCGCGCTGGGTGATCTCGTAGGTCTTGAGCTCGCCGAAGGCCTCGGCGAGGGCGTCGCGGGCCATGCTGATCTCGGCGCGCACCGCCTCCAGCATCGAAAACAGCTGTTCGCGCCGCCGCAGCCAGGCGTCGGCATAGGCGCCGTACATGAAGCCGGCCCCGGTGGAATCCTCGGCCGCGACCCGCTGTTCGACCGCCAGCTGCTGCTCTTCCGCTTCGATGGTGGCCAGAATTTCGTCCTCGCGCGCCTGCAGGGCGGTCAGCACGCGACGCTTCTCATCCACGTTCCACTTGGCCAGGCGGATCAGGGTCTTGAGGGATTTCGCCAAGAAAGGGGCGCCTTATCGTCCGCCCATGCCGTCGCCCTCGAACGGCATGCCCAGGATCTCGGCCAGCATGGCGTAGCAGTCGGCGAGTTGGGTGGCGTCGGATTTGGCCTGGCCCAGGAAGTCCTCCAGCTGCGGATAGTAGTGCATGGCCTCGTCCACCGCCGGGTCGGTGCCGCGGCGATAGGCGCCCAGCCGGATCAGCTCGGCCATGTCCTCGTAGGTCGACAGCAGGATGCGCGCCCGGCGCACCAGGTCGTTCTCCTCGGCGTTGTTGCAGCCGGGCATGGTACGCGACACGCTGCGCAGCACGTTGACCGCCGGATAGCGGCCGCGCTCGGCGATGGCGCGGTCCAGCACGATATGGCCGTCCAGGATGCCGCGCACCGCGTCGGCGATGGGTTCGTTGTGGTCGTCGGCGTCGACCAGCACGGTGAACAGCCCGGTGATCGACCCCTTGCCGACGCCGGGGCCGGCGCGCTCCAACAGGCGCGGCAGTTCGGCGAACACGGTGGGGGTATAGCCCTTGCTGGCCGGCGGCTCGCCCGCCGACAGCGAGATCTCGCGCTGGGCCATGGCGAAGCGGGTGACCGAGTCCATCATGCACAGCACGTCCAGGCCCTGGTCGCGGAAGAACTCGGCCACTGCCAGGGTCACATAGGCCGCCTGGCGGCGCATCAGCGGGCTTTCGTCCGAGGTCGACACCACCACCACGGAACGCGCCATGCCCTCGGGGCCCAGGTCGTCCTCGATGAACTCGCGCGCCTCGCGGCCGCGCTCGCCGATCAGGCCGATCACCGAGACGTCGGCCGAGGTGTTGCGCGCCATCATCGACATCAGCGACGACTTGCCCACGCCCGAACCGGCGAAGATGCCCATGCGCTGGCCGCGGCAGCAGGTGAGGAAGGTGTTCACCGCGCGCACGCCCAGGTCGATCTTGCCCTGCACCCGCGAGCGGGAATGGGCCGGCGGCGGGCGGTTGCGCACCAGATAGGGGGCGTCGCCGCTGGGCAGCGGGCCCTTGCCGTCCACCGGCTCGCCGAAGGCGTTGATCACCCGGCCCAGCCAGCCGGTCTCGGGATAGATGACCGGCTCGGCGTCCTGGACCTCGGTGCGGCAGCCCAGCCCGATGCCGTCGACGGCGGAAAATGGCATCAACAAGGCACGGCCGTTGCGGAAGCCCACCACCTCGCAGGCCACCTTGCGGCCGTCGCGGGCGATGACGTGGCAGCGGTCGCCGACCGAGATGGTGCGCTGCACGCCGCCGGCCTCGATCAGCATGCCCTGGACCGCGGCGACGCGGCCGTACACCTGGATTTCCGATACACGGTCGAGGTCGTTGAGCAGGTTGCGCAGCATGAACCGCACGTCGAACCGTTCCCCCTTGTCAGTCGCGCCATGGACGGGCGGCGCCGGCCGCCCGCCAAAATGCGAATTCACCCTTAATCGTGGGGGTCGCAGGGGGCTGGCGCCTTGAAGTCGCCAGAATACCCCCTTATGGTTACCATATCTTCAATACACGAAGTAATCGGGATATCGCAGATGCGCGTGCTGGTGGTCGAAGACGACCCGATGATGGCCCAGGTCATCGAGACGATGCTAAAGGCCGAAGGCATGGTCGTCGATACGACGGCACTCGGCGAGGACGGGCTGGAGATCGGCAAACTATACGACTACGACATTATCCTGCTCGACCTGATGCTGCCCGACATGGACGGCTACGAGGTCCTGCGCCGCCTGCGCTCGGCCCGCGTCGAGACACCGGTGCTGATCCTGTCCGGCCTCTCCGAGCCGGAAAAGAAGATCAAGGGCCTGGGCTCGGGCGCCGACGACTATTTGACCAAGCCTTTCGACCGCGGCGAACTGGTCGCCCGCATCCAGGCGATCGTGCGCCGTTCCAAGGGCCACGCCCAGTCGATCATCAACACCGGGCGGCTGTCGGTCAACCTGGATACCCGCACCGTCACCGTCGACGGCGAGCCGCTGCACCTGACCGCCAAGGAATACGGCATCCTTGAACTGCTGTCCTTGCGCAAGGGCCAGACCCTGACCAAGGAGCAGTTCCTCAACCACCTCTATGGCGGCATCGACGAGCCCGAGCTGAAGATCATCGACGTCTTCATCTGCAAGCTGAGGAAGAAGCTGTCGACCGCCACCGGCGGCGACTCCTACATCGAGACCGTTTGGGGCCGTGGCTACGTGCTGCGCGATCCCGAACCCCAGCCCACCTCGCGCCCCCGCGACAGCCACGCCGAAGGCCGGCCGGTGGCGTGACGCCAGATCCCCTCTCCCGCTGGGAGAGGGGGGCTCGGATACGTGCCCTTAACCCCGCCGGCGCCATGCTCGTCCCCCTGACACGGAGGACGGCATGGCGGGCGAGTGGTGGCGGGGTGCGGTCATCTACCAGGTATATCCGCGCAGCTTTGCCGACGGCACCGGCGACGGGGTCGGCGACCTGGCCGGGCTGGCCGAGAAGCTGCCCTATGTGGCCAGCCTGGGGGTGGACGCGATCTGGCTGTCGCCGGTGTTCGTCTCGCCCATGCGCGACTTCGGCTACGATGTCGCCGACTGGTGCGCGGTCGATCCGCTGTTCGGCACCATGGCCGACTTCGACCGGGTGGTGGCGGGCGCCCATGAACTGGGGCTGAAGGTCATCCTCGACCAGGTGTGGGGGCATTCGTCCGACCGCCATCCGTGGTTCGCCGAAAGCCGCGCCAGCCGCGCCAACCCCAAGACGGACTGGTATGTCTGGGCCGATCCCAGGCCCGACGGTTCCCCACCCAACAACTGGCTGTCGGTGTTCGGCGGCCCGGCCTGGACGTGGGAGCCCAGGCGGCGGCAGTACTACCTGCATCATTTCCTGCCCAGCCAGCCGGCGCTGGACTGGTGCAACCCGCAGGTCGCCGAGGCCATGCTGGCGGTGGGCGAGTTCTGGCTGGGTCGCGGCGTCGACGGCTTCCGCCTGGATGCGGTGGATTTCCTGGCCCACGACCCGGGCCTGCACGACAACCCGCCGCGCGGCCTGGCCGAGATCCCGCAGCGGCCCTTCGCCATGCAGGAGCACCGCCACGACATGATCCAGCCTTCGGCGCTGGCCATCCTGGGGCGCATCCGCACGCTCACCGACCGCTTTCCCGGCACCGTGACCATGGCCGAGCTGTCCAGTGTCGGCGACCCGTTTGCCCGCGCCGCGCTCTATACCGCGCCCGGGCACCTGCACACCGCCTATACCCTGGGGGTGATGCGCCGGCCATTCACCGCCGCCAGCCTGACCGCCATCATCGCCGAGGTCGAGGCCAAGGTGCCCGCCGGCACCCTGGCGTGGGCGTTCTCCAACCACGACGTCGAGCGCGCCGCCAGCCGCTGGGGCGACGGCAGTCCGGCGGCGGCGCAGATGATGCTGGCACTGCTGCTGGGCTTACGCGGGCCGGTGTGCCTGTACCAGGGCGAGGAACTGGGCCTGCCCGAGGCCGACATCCCGTTCGAGCGCCTGGTCGATCCATTCGGGCGGAATTTCTGGCCCGACTTCAAGGGCCGCGACGGCTGCCGCACGCCGCTGCCGTGGACCCTTGCACCCGAACCGGTCCGGCCCTGGCTGCCCGTCCCCGACGCCCACCGCGCCCTGGCGGTTGAGGTCCAAGAGGCAGACGGGGCCTCGACCTTGAACGTCACCCGCCGGCTCTTGCGCTGGCGCAGGCGCCATCCGGCCCTGGTCGACGGGGCGTTGCGGCTGGTCGACCTCGATCCCGCCCTGGTGGCATTCGAGCGTGAGGGCGGCGGCGAGCGCCTGTTGTGCGTGTTCAATCCCGGCCCGGCCGAACGGCGGGTGGCCTCGGACACCCTGCCTGCCGAAGGGCTGGGCTACCGGGTCGAGGACGGCTTCCTGGTCTTGGCCGGCTGGGGCGCGGCATTCCTGCCGGTGACCGCATAGTCCAGCTCGACCACCCCGTTCTCGAAGCGCCGCGTGTGCAGCAAAAGCAGGGGCAGCGGGGTGGCTGCGGGCAGGAACAGCGGGATGCCGGCGCCCAGCAGGACCGGCATCATCAGCATCTGGATGCGCTCGATGGCGCCGACGTCGAGAAAGGCGCGGATGGCCTTGGCCCCGCCCATAACCCAGGCGTCGCCATCGGACTTCTTCAATTCGGCCGCCAGTTCGGCGATGTCGCCCAGCCAGGGCTCGACCTCGTCGGGGGCGGTGTCCATGGACCGCGAGGTCACCACCACCGTGCGCCGGCCGGGATAGGGCCAGCGGCCCAGGCCGCGCACCTGCTCGTAGGTGGCGCGCCCCATGACCAGGGTCGAGATGTCCGACAGGAAGTGGTCGAAGCCGTAGTCCAGCGCCTCGAAGGGCTTCAGCCAGCCGATGCCGCCCGCGGTGTCGGCGATGAAGCCGTCCACGCTGGCGGCGACCCACAGGCGGACGCGGGCCAACCTATTCGGCCGCCTTCTGCGGCAGGTAGCGGGACAGGTCGACCTCGTCGATCTGCTCGGGCTTGAGGAATTCGTCGGCGTAGCTGCGCCAGACCCCCGATTCCAGGAACAGCACCCACAGGTCCGGGTCGATGTGCTGGTCCTTGACCATGAAGGACATGATCTTCAGGGCTTCGGACAGGGTCTTGGGCTTCTTGTACGGGCGGTCGGCGGCGGTAAGCGCCTCGAAGATGTCGGCGATGGCCATCATGCGGGCCGGCCACGACATGTCGTCGCGCGACAGGCCCTTGGGATAGCCCTTGCCGTTCATCATCTCGTGGTGGCCACCGGCCCATTCCGGCACGCGGGCCAGGTTCTTGGGGAAGGGCAGGGCCTTCAGCATCAGGATCGTCTGGATGATGTGGTCCTGGATCTTGAAGCGGTCCTCGTTGGTCAGGGTGCCGCGGCCGATGCACAGGTTGTAGATTTCACCCAGGTTGTACTTGTTGTCGCCGGGCTTGATCTTGAAGCCCTCGGCCTCGTAGCGGGCCAGGTCGATGGGCTTGTCGTGGGGAATGACGTGCCACGGCTTGTCCGACAGCACCGGTTCCTCCACCGGCGGCTTGACCGGTTCGGCGTCGCGGCGCTTCATCTCGTCGATGGACAGGCCCAGCGTATCGTCGATGGTGCGCGTCCAGGTCATCTGGGCGATGCGGTTCAGCCGCTCGATGCGCTCGGGCGCCATGAACTCGCCGCCGACGTTGCATTCGGCGACGAAGGCGAAGTCGTCGTCGAGCTGGGCGATGCGCTCGTCCATGCGGGCCTTGAGCGCGTCGGGGTCCTCCTCGCCGGCCAGCAGGCCTTGCAGGTAGTCGACCACCACGTCGCGCTTCATCACCTCGAAGCGCATGCGCACCTCGTGGATGCGGTTGTAGATGGTCTCGAGCTTGGTGGCCTTGTCGACGATGTATTCGGGCGTGGTGACCTTGCCGCAGTCGTGCAGGCCGCCGGCCACTTCCAACTCGTACCACTCGTCGTCGGTCAGGTGGAAGTCGGCGAACGAACCCTCGGTCTGGTCGCAGGCGGCCTTGGCCAGCATCTGGGTCAGCACCGGCACGCGGTCGCAGTGACCGCCGGTGTACGGGCTCTTGGCGTCGATGGCGGCCGCGATGACCTTGATGAAGCTCTTGAACAGGGTTTTCTGGGCTTCGATCAGGCGCTGGTTGTCCAGCGCGACCGCGGCTTGGCTGGACAGGGCCTCGACCAGGGGGACGATGTCGGGGCTGAAGCTGATGGTCTCGCCGGTGTGGTCCTTGGCGTTGATCAGCTGCAAGACGCCGGTCACCTCGCCCTCGTGGTTCTTCAGGGGCACGGTCAGGAACGACTTCGAGCGATAGCCGGTCTTGGCGTCGAACGCCTTGGTGCCCGAAAAATCGAACTTGTCGGTGATGTCGTAGGCGTCGGTGATGTTGATGGTCTCGCCGGCGATGGCGCAGTGGCTGGCGACGTTCTTGTGGTTGGGGTTGCCCTGGTCGTCGTACAGGCGCAGCGGCGGGAAGGGGATGGCCTTGCCCGTGGTGCCGCCCATGGCGATGTCGAGCGTGTCGTTGCGCATGATCTCGAACTTGAGACCGTCGTGGGTGTCGGTCACCAGGTACAGGGTGCCGCCGTCGGCACCCGTCATCTCCTTGGCTTCCAGCAAGATGCGCTCGCGCAGGCGGTCGTGGTTGCGCTCGGCCGACATGGCGATGCCGGTGTCGATCATGCGCTCGAACACGTTGAGGTTGGTCAGCGCCACGCCGGCCTGGGCGGCCAGCTGCTCGACCATGCCCTGCAGCTGGGCATCGAAGGCGACTGCCTTGTTCTTGCCGTCGCGGGCGTTCAGCAGCTGCAGCACGGCGATGGTGCGCCCCGACGGCGTGCGCACCGGCACCACCAGCATCGAGACGGACTTGAAGTCGTTGCGCTTGTCGAAGGCGGCGACGTTGTCGAGATCGAAGGCGCTTTCCGCCTTGATGTCGGCGATGTTGACCGTCTCGCCGTTGCAGGCGGCGCAGGCGACCGGGCTGGAGGTGTTGGCGGCACCGGCCTCGTCGCGCATGGGCACCGGGTGGAAGGGCACGGCCTGGCCCGAAGCACCGCCGAAGACAAGCCCCAAGGGCTCGTTCTGCAGCGCCTGGATGTCGAGCGTGCCGTCGGCGCCCACCTGGTAGAGCGCGCCGGCGTCGGCCTTGCACAAGGCACGCGCCTCGCCGACCACGCGCTCCATCAGGCGCAAGGGGTTGCGTTCGGCCGTGATCGCGATGCCCGCGGCCACCAGCTTCTGATATCGCTGTTCCAGAACCGAAGCTCCGGCCATCACCAACCCCTCCAATCCATGCGGATTGCTCTTGTCCCTCAGAGGGGGTAAGCCTACAGCCAAATGCTTCAAAGGAAAAGGCGGTCCGAGGGATGAGGGGGGCCTCCCACCCATCGGACCGGCCGGGAGAACGACGGTGCCGTACGACTCGCTCAGGGAATTCATGCGCAGGCTGGAAGAGGCGGGCCGCCTGGTCCGCGTCGCCGCCCCGGTGTCGCCGGCACTCGAGATGACCGAGATCCAGACCCGCCTGCTGGCCGAGGGCGGGCCGGCAGTGCTGTTCGAGAACGTGATCAGGCCCGACGGCTCGCGCTACGGCATGCCGGTGCTGGTTAATCTGTTCGGCACGGTCGAGCGGGTCGCCTGGGGCATGGACCGCGAGCCGCACCAGCTGCGCGAGGTGGGCGAGACGCTGGCCTTCCTCAAGCAGCCCGAGCCGCCCGGCGGCTGGCGCGAGGCGCTGGACATGCTGCCGGTGCTCAAAACGGTGATGGCCATGCGGCCCAAGACGGTGGGCGGCGCGGCCTGCCAGCAGGTGGTGCTGACCGGCGACCAGGTCGACCTGACCCAGCTGCCCATCCAGGGCTGCTGGCCGGGCGAGCCCGCGCCCCTGATCACCTGGCCGCTGGTGGTGACCCAGGGGCCCAACCCGTCCGACGACAAGCGCGACAACTTCAATCTCGGCATCTACCGCATGCAGGTGACGGGCAGGAACACCACCTTGATGCGCTGGCTGAAGCACCGCGGCGGCGCCCAGCACTTCCGCCGCTGGGCGGCCGAGAAGCGCGAGCCGATGCCCTGCGCCGTGGTCATCGGCGCCGATCCCGGCACCATCATCGCCGCGGTGACCCCGGTACCCGAGACCTTGTCCGAATACCAGTTCGCCGGCCTGCTGCGCGGGCGCAAGGTCGAGCTGGTCGACTGCAAGACCGTGCCGCTGAAGGTTCCGGCCGAGGCCGAGATCGTGCTGGAAGGCCACGTCATGCTGGACGAGTCCGGCGACGAAGGCCCCTACGGCGACCACACCGGCTACTACAACTCGGTCGAGCCGTTTCCGGTGTTTAGGGTCTCGGCCATCACCATGCGCCGCGATCCCATCTATCTCTCTACCTTCACCGGGCGTCCGCCGGACGAACCCAGCGTGCTGGGCGAGGCCTTGAACGAGGTGTTCATCCCGCTGCTGACCCAGCAGTTCCCCGAGATCGTCGACTTCTGGCTGCCGCCCGAGGGCTGCTCGTACCGCATCGCCGTGGTCAGCATCAAGAAGGCCTATCCCGGCCACGCCAAGCGCGTGATGTTCGGCATCTGGTCGTTTCTCAAGCAGTTCATGTACACCAAGTTCGTCATCGTCGTGGACGATGACATCGATGCGCGCAACTGGAAGGACGTCATGTGGGCGGTGTCGACCCGCATGGACCCGGCCCGCGACATCACCGTGGTCGAGGGAACGCCCATCGACTATCTCGACTTCGCCAGTCCGCAGTCGGGCCTGGGCGGCAAGCTGGGCATGGACGCCACCAACAAGTGGCCGCCGGAAACCAATCGCGAATGGGGCGAGAAGATCGCCATGGACCGCGCGGTGGTCGACAAGGTGAGCAAGCGCTGGGCCGAATACGGCCTGCCCGGGTCGGGCAAGCCCATCTGGAAGTGAACCGGCGTCAGGCGGTCACCGGCAGGCGGACCAGGGCGAACCAATAGCCTTCCAGGCGGCGCAGGGCGTCGACCAGGGTGTCATAGGCCACCGGCTTGGTGATGAAGCCGGCCGCGCCCAGGTCGTAGGAGTGGCAGACGTCGCGCTCGACGTCCGAGGTGGTCAGCATGACCACCGGGATGCTGCGCAGGGTCTCGTCCTTCTTGATTTCGGCCAGCAGCTGGTGGCCGTCCATGCGCGGCATGTTCAGATCCAGCAGCATCAGGTGGGGGCGCGGGCGGTCGGTATAGCGGCCCTGGCGGCGCAGGTACTCCAACGCCTCGATCCCGTCCACCACATGGTCGAGATCCGAATGGATCCGCGCCTCCTGGAGGGCGAGGCGGGTCAGCTGGGCGTCACCCGGATTGTCGTCGACCAGCAGGATCCGGAACTTGTCGATCGTCACCGCCGCTCTCCCCCCAAAGACTGATCCGGCCCTATACTTTCGGCTGAGGCCCCTACTAACTTGCCACTTCGATCATTCGCTGGCAACCCGTGGAAAACCCTGTGCCACGGGCAGGTAGCCGCGCCGACGCCCACGGGGCTCGCGCAGGGCGCTGCCGGCATAGATCTGCTTGGCCGCCTCGACCATGATGACTCCGGCGAAGGTCTGGAACCAGCGCCGCCCCAGTTCCTCGACCGCGGGGGCCGAGCGCAGCACCATGCGCGATCCGGTCGGCGGCAGGAACAGGGCGCCGGCCTGGTTCAGCGGCGTGAACAGGTTGTCGCGCAACAGCCGCGACAACTGCCCCGGCGTATAGGGACGGCCGTTGCCGAAGGGCGTGCGCTCCAGCCTGGCCCAGATGCCGCGGCGATTGGGCGCCACCACCATCAGCCGGCCGCCGTCGGCCAGTACCCGCCAGGCCTCGCGCAGCATGGAGCGCACCTGCTCGGTTGATTCGAGCGCGTGCACCATCAAGATGCGATCCATGGAGCGGTCGGGCAGGGGCAGTTCGGTCTCGTCGGCCAGCGCGGTCAGGTTGGGGGCGTCGGCCGGCCACGGCAGCACCCCCTGGCTGGCCGGCATGATGGCCACCACCCGCTCCGCCTCGGTCATGAAGCTGCGCAGGTAGGGCGGCGCGAAGCCCAACCCCAGCACCCGCATTCCGGTGACGTCGGGCCACAGCTGGCGCAACTGGCGGCGGATCATCCGCTTGGCCACCTGGCCCAGGCTGGTGTCGTAGAAATCGCGCAGATCGACGACGTCGGTCCACATCGCCGGATAGGTCAGAACCGTGTTCAAGGCCGCGCCTCCCGTCCTCATTCCATGAATGGGGCCAAGCGGGGCGCCCGACAAGGGAAATCGGGCGCCCACAGCGGACAGTGGATTTTACGGCCTGCTGGAGGTATGGTGAAAGAGGTTGGCCGCCGGACGTCGGTAGCGCCCGGCGGCCGCTCCTAGGCCTTACTGACCAGGATCTGAACGCGGTAGCGCCAGATCGGTAGGCAGAGGACCAGGAGGAAGCGCATTTGAGTCATGCATCTTTCTCCTCTCTCAATCGGCGGGTCCGTACGATCCGGTCCCGCCGATTGTCATTCTAAGTTCATCACCCGGAACGCGATAAATAAATTCGCCTTGGGTCCACGTTCGATTGGCGAATGGTGGGGCGAGGATGGGTGAATACGGGTGTGGAGTGCTGCCATGGCCAGGCTGGTGATCGAACAACTCCCCGTGCTGTCCGACAACTACGTCTACCTGCTGCACGAGCCGGCCACCGGCGCCACCGCGGCGGTCGATCCGGCGGTGGCGGCGCCGGTACTCGACGCGCTGGCGGCCAAGGGGTGGCGGCTGACCCACGTGCTCAACACCCACCATCACGGCGACCACACCGGCGGCAACCTGGACCTGCAGCGGGCCACCGGCTGCGCGGTGGTCGGCGCCCGCCGCGACGCCGAGCGCATCCCCGGCATCACCGTCGAGGTGGCCGAGGGCGAATCGTTCATGCTGGGCAATGCCGCCGCCATGGTCTTCGAGACGCCGGGCCACACCAGCGGCCACGTCGCCTACTGGTTCCCCGACTCGGACGCGGTGTTCTGCGGCGATACCTTGTTCTCGCTGGGCTGCGGGCGGCTGTTCGAAGGCAGTCCTCAGCAGATGTGGGCGTCGTTGTGCAAGCTGCGCGACCTGCCGGGCCACACCCGGGCGTTCTGCGCCCATGAATACACCCAGTCCAACGGCCGCTTCGCCCGCCTGGTCGAGCGTGACAACGCTGCCCTGCAGGCCCGTCTCGACCAGGTGGAAAAGCTGCGGGCCAAGGGCCGCCCCACCGTGCCCTCGACCATCGCCGAGGAACGCGCCGCCAACCCGTTCCTGCGCGCCGACGTCGCCGCGTTGGCCAAGGCCGTGGGCATGGAACCTGGTGCCGACCCGGCCCAGGTCTTCGCCGAACTGAGGCGCCGGAAGGACGTGTTCTGACCCCCTCCCACTCCCTTGAGGGAGGGGGAAGAATTCAGTGCTGCTCGCGCGTCGCCGTGAAGCGGATGTTGGGGAAGTCCTGCTGGGCCCGGTTCAGCTGCCAGGTGTTGCGCGCCAGATAGACCAGGGCGCCGTCGCGGTCCTCGGCCATATTGGAGCGGTTGGACTCGGCGAAGCGGGTCAGCTCGGCCGGGTCGTCGGCAGCCACCCAGCGGGCGGTGACGAACGGGCTCTCCTCGAAGCCGGCCTTGATGTTGTACTCGCTGTCGATGCGGGTGGTCAGCACGTCGAACTGCAGCGGGCCGACCACGCCGACGATCCAGGTCGAGCCGTCGGTGGGCTTGAACACCTGCGACACGCCTTCCTCGGCCAGGTCTTCCAGGGCCTTGCGCAGCTGCTTGGCCTTCATGGGGTCGTCCAGGCGGATGCGGCGCAGCACCTCGGGGGCGAAGGTGGGAATGCCCAGGAAGTTGAGCTCCTCGGACTCGGACAGGGTGTCGCCGATGCGAAGCTGGCCGTGGTTGGGAATGCCCATGATGTCGCCGGGGAAGGCCTCTTCCGCCAGCTCGCGGTCGCGGGCCAGGAAGAACACCGGGTTGACCAGCGCCATCACCTTGCCCGAGCGCACGTGCTTGAGCTTCATGCCGCGGCGGAAGCGCCCCGAGCAGATGCGGAAGAAGGCGATGCGGTCGCGGTGGTTGGGGTCCATGTTGGCCTGGACCTTGAACACGAAGCCGGTGACCTTTTCCTCGGCCGGCGCCACGGTGCGGGCGTCGGCCTTGCGGGGCAGGGGCGGCGGCGCCAGGTTGCCGACGCCGCGCAACAGCTCGGCCACGCCGAAGGTCTTCAGCGCCGAGCCGAAGAACACCGGGGTCAGGTGACCGGCGCGAAAGGCTTCCAGGTCGAATTCGGGGTATCCGCCGCGCACCAGCTCGACTTCCTCGCGCAGGCGTTCGGCGGCGGCCGCGCCCACCGTCTCGTCCAGGCGCGGGTCGTCCAGGTCGGCGTCGACGGCGATCTCGGCGATGTGGTCGCCGCGGCCGGGGTCGAACAGCACCACCCGGTTGCGGATCAGGTCATAGACGCCCTTGAGGTCGCGGCCCATGCCGATGGGCCAGGTCACCGGGCAGACGTCGAGCGCCAGCGTCTTCTCGATCTCGTCGAGAAGTTCCATGGTGTCCTTGCCCTCGCGGTCGACCTTGTTGACGAAGGTGACGATGGGCACGTCGCGCAGGCGGCAGACCTCGAACAGCTTCAGGGTCTGGGTCTCGATGCCCTTGGCGGCGTCCAGAACCATTACCGCCGAGTCGACGGCGGTGAGCGTGCGGTAGGTGTCCTCGGAAAAGTCTTCGTGGCCGGGCGTGTCGAGCAGGTTGAAGGTCAGCCCCTCATGCTCGAAGGTCATCACCGAAGCCGATACCGAGATGCCGCGCTCCTTCTCGATGCTCATCCAGTCGGACCGGGTGCGCCGCTGCTCGCCGCGGGCGCGCACCGCCCCGGCCATCTGGATGGCGCCGCCGAACAGCAGCAGCTTTTCCGTCAGCGTGGTCTTGCCGGCGTCGGGGTGCGAGATGATCGCGAACGTGCGCCGGAGCGCAAAGGCTTGGGTAAGGGCGTTCATGGCGGCGGTTGTCGGCCCAAGCCGCGCAAGAATCAAGTGCTTTGAGGGCAAATACCTGTTGTGGCGGGGATTCGGCGGAGAGTAGATTCGCCGCCATGGACGTCCAACGACTGGCAAAGGTGCTGGCTCTGGCCGCCTCGGACAACGACACCGAGGCGCTGCATGCCTTGCGCACGGCCCGGCGCCTGCTGGAAGGCGCCGGCCACGACTTCGTGTCGCTGGCCGAGAAGCTGGGGAGCGCCCCCCAGGCCGATCACTCGGCCGAGGTCGACGCGCTTGAAAACGCCGTCTTCGACCTGCGCAACGAGGTCCGCCACCTGCGTGCCGAGAACGAACGGCTGCGCCAGGGCCGGCCGGGGGCAGCCCCGGCCCAGCCCGCCAGCCTAGCCGATGCCGCCCAGGATGCTGCCGCCGTCATCCGCCTGCGCGCCGAACTGGCCGCGGCCGCCGAGGCGCTCGATGCCGAACGGGCCGAGGCCGGCCGCCTTGCCGCCACCCTGGCCGAGATGGCCAGCGACCTGGCCGAGGCCCGCACCGAGGCCGCCCGGGCGCTGTCGCGCCTGGAAGAGGGCGAGCCCCGCCGCGCCCGCCTGGAGGTCGAGGTCAAGCGCCTGTCGACGCTGAAGTCGGCGCTGCAGGCCGAGCTGATCGAGAAGGAAAACGCCCGCAAGGCGTTGGAGGCGGAATTGACCGCCTATCGGGTCCGCGACCAGATCGCCAAACCCGCCCGCCCGCGCCGCGCCAAGGCGGCACCGGCGCAGCAGATGCCGCTGCTCTGATCGTACCCGTTCGGTCACTCCCGGGCTTGACCCGCGAGTCCATGGATGGCCGGGTCACGCCCGGCCATGATGAAGCCTAATTTGGGGACCCGATCCCCGCCAGCCGGTCGCTGGCGGTTTCGATGCGGTTTTCCAACTCGGCCATGAACGCCTTGCGGTCCATGCCGGGCGCGATGGGCGGCAGCACCTCGATGGTAATGGTGCCGGCCCGTTTGGTGAAGCTTTGGCGGCCCCACAGCACGCCCGAATTCAGCGCCACCGGCACCACTGGCACGCCCAGCGCGCCGTACAGCATGGCCACGCCCGAGTGGTAGGGCTGGCGGGACCCCGGGGCGGTGCGGGTGCCTTCAGGGAAGATGACGATGGTGCGGCCCTCGGCCACCGCCGCCTCGGCCCCGGCGACCATGGCTTTCAGCGCCTTGGTGCCGGCCGAGCGGTCGATGGCGACGCAGCCCGCCTTCTGCAGGTGCCAGCCGAAGATGGGGATCTGGGTCAGCTCGCGCTTCAGGATGAAGGCGGGGTCGGCCAGGATCAGGTGGAAGACCAGGGTCTCGAACGCCGACTGGTGCTTGGCGGCGACGATGGCGGCACCGGCCGGAAGGTTCTCGGCGCCCACCAACTGCCAGCGGATGCCGGTGGTGGCGCGCAGGATAAGGTGCGACCCGCGCAGCCACAGCCGCACCAGCGCCAGGAAGAGTTTCCTGGGCAGGACCAGCAGGGGCAGGTAGAGGACACACAGCCCCACCGTCCAAGGATAGAACAGCAGGGCGAACAGCAGGGATCGAACGGCGGTCACGGACGCTCCTTCGCGGGCACGAACCAGTGGCGAACCACAGCCGCTAGATACTTCGTGTATTCGGTCGCGAGCAAGTGCGCCGTGCCCGGCCAGCGCCACCATTCGGATTTCACCGAGTCGGGAAACACCGGATGGGGGATGATGGTGGCCTCGGGCATGGCGCGGCGGAATTCAAGCAGGCTGCGGCGCATGTGGTAGGCGGCGGTGACCAGGCGCAGCGAGGCGAAGCGCTCCGAGCGGATCCAGGCGGCGGTCTCGGCGGCGTTGCCCACGGTGTCGTCGGCCGAATAGCCCAGCACGATGCAGCAGGCCAGTTCGGGATGTCGGGCGCGGGTGCTGCGCAGCAGTTCGGCCACGTCGACGCCGCGGTGCACGCCCGAGACGAACAGCTTGTGGCCCAGCCCTTCCTCCAGGAGGGTCACCCCGGTCGAGACGCGCTCGCTGCCGCCGGTCAGCACGACGATGGCGTCGGTGGCGCTGGCGCGGTCGTGGACCTTGTTGGGCACCGAGGCGGCGAACCACACCAGCCCAACCAGCCAGGCCAGTGCCAGGCCGAGGATGAATCCCGCCGCCGCCCCCGCCACGGGCGCCAGCCGGGATCGGGTGGACGCGGTCTTGGGCGCGGTCATGGCAGGCGCGACAAGGTGCCGTGGACGGTCAGCCGCGCGGTCAGCATGGCCAGCACCGCCGCGGCGGCCGGCAGCATGCCGATGACGATGTAGCCGCTGACTGGCAGCGAAAGCTGCGGCAGGAACCCGCCTTCCAGGCGGCGCGCTGCCCAGCCGATGGCGGACAGCACCGGAGTGGCCAGCCCCAGCCCGATCAGGCCGCCGTTGAAGCCCAGCGCGAAGGCGCGGTCGGCGAACTGGCGGGCGATGTAGTCGTCATGGGCGCCGATCAGGTGCAGCACCTCGATGACGCCGCGGTGCACGGCCATGCCGGTGCGGGTGGCGTAGACCACGGTGAACGAGGTGACCACGCCGATCAGCATGACCACCGCCAGCGCCAGCCATTCGATGGTGCGCGACAGGTTGATCAGCCGCGACAGCCACACCCGGTGGTCGTCGATGGAGGCGCCGGGGACGGCGCGCGCCAGGCGGTCGGCGACCTCGCCCAGGTCGATGCGCGCCTCCGGGTCGACCGAGACGTCGATCAGGCGGGGCAGGGGCATGTCCTTGACCACCTCGGTGCCGCCCAGCCACGGCTCGATCAGCGCCAGGGTCTGGCGCTTGTCCAACGCTTTGGCCGACTTCACCCCGGGGGTCTTCTTCATGACGTCGACGGCCAGGCGCACCCGTTCGTCGGTCAGCGCGTCGGACTGGTCGCCGCCGGCCGGCATCACCTGCACCGTCAGCGTGCCCGAGACGTCGTGGTCCCATCGCTCGATGACGCTGGCGATGACGAAGGCGCCGGCCACCGCCATGGCCGACAAAAATACCATCAGCGCCACCAGCCAGGGCAGGTAGCGGCTGGTGGCATCGCCTTTCAGCGGCAGGTCGGAATGGCGCCCGAACATCACCCCTCCGAGCCGGCCTCGGGCCGGTACACCGTGCCGTGGTCGATGTGCAGGCGGGAATGATGGGAAAAGCGCTGCACCAGGGCCTCGTTGTGGGTGGCGATGACGATGGTGGTGCCCAGCTTGTTCAATTCCTCGAACAGGTACAACAGGCGCATGGCGATATGGTCGTCGACGTTGCCGGTGGGCTCGTCGGCAAGCAGCAGGTCGGGCCGGCCGATCACCGCGCGGGCGATGGCGACGCGCTGCTTCTGGCCGCCCGACAGGGTCGGCGGCTTGGCGTTGAGCTGGTCGGCCAGGCCGACCCAGGACAGCAGTTCGGGAACGTGCTTGTGGATCTCGGACTCGCGCACGCCGCGCACGCGCAGCGGCAGGGCGACGTTGTCGAGTGCGGACAGGTGGTCGAGCAGACGGAAGTCCTGGAACACCACGCCGACGCGGCGGCGGAGCGCCGGCAGTTCATAGCGCTTGGTGTTGGCGATATCGCGGTCGAACAGCACCACCCGGCCGCGGGTAGGCCGAAGGCCCAGGTACATCAGGCGGAGCAGGGTCGACTTTCCGGCGCCCGATGCTCCCGTCAGGAAGTGGAACGAGCCCGAAGGCAAGGCAAACGACACGTCCTGAAGCACTTCGGGCCCTAGCCCGTAGCGCAACCCGACGCTATCGAAGCGGATGATGTTTTCCCCACGAGGCCGATGCCGCACGGCTTCTTCTCCCGACGCGGCGCAGGATGGCACGGCGGGTGGGGATTCGTCCAGCGCGCGCTTGTGTTGCTCTGACCTTGCGCCTATAAGGAAGGATGTCCTGACGGGTAGCCCCAATGTTGATCAGCTGTCCGAACTGTTCGACCAGTTTTTCCATTCCCGACAAGGCCTTGGGTGACAAGGGCCGCACGCTGAAGTGCGCCAAGTGCGGGCACAAGTGGTTCCAGGCTCCGATCCAGGCCGACGATCTTGATCTCGACCTGGCCGGCCCGTCGATCACGCCGACGCCCGCCGCCTCGGCCCGGGAAGAAATCGAGCCCCGCTACGAGGAGCCGGCGCCGGCGCCCTCGCCGCCGCGCGGGCGCGACGACGACTTCGACCTCGACATCGAGCAGCCGCCGATCCCTGATTTCGGCGAGCGCGCCGCGCCCGAGCGTCCCGACCACGTCAGCAGCCTGCTCGACGACGAGCCCGAGCCCATCCCCGAGGTGTTCGCCCGCCCGGCCCAGCCGGCCAAAAGCGGAACCGCCGGGCTGTGGGTGCTGCTGCTGCTGCTGCTGCTGGGCGGGGCCGGCGGCGCCGCCTTCTATTTCCAGGACCGCCTGGTCGAGATCGTGCCCGAGGCCGGCGACGTGCTGGGCCAGATGGGCTTGCGGCGCGAGAAGCCGGGCGCCGGCCTGCAGCTGCGCAGCGCAGGCACGCCCGAGCGCTTCGTCCACAATGACACCGAGGTGCTGATCGTCCGCGGCATCATCGCCAACGTCTCCGAGCGTCCGCGCCCCGTGCCGATGATGAAGCTGGTGCTGCTGGACAAGGACAAGACCGTGGTCCAGGAAAAGCAGTCGCAGCCGCCGGTCACCATGCTGGATCCGCAGGGCACCGCCAGCTTCAAGATCATGCTGGAACGCCCCAACCCCAACGCCGTCGAGGTCAACGTGGTCTTCGTCGAGACCGCTCCGGCCCCGACCGAAGGGAAGTAGGCGTCAGGCGCATCGCCCACGAACGTCAAGGGGCGGCTCCGGTGGGAGCCGCCCCTTTTCGCTTTCCAAGGCCGATGTCGGGCCTAGTTGTTCTTCGCGCCCTGCTTGATCCACTTGCGGATCAGGTCGCGGTCGCACTGCGACAGCTTCTTCTTGCCATGCGGCATGTAGAGCGACTTGTCGGCGCGGCCCTCGATCAGGACCATCAGGTTGCTGGTCAGCGGGTCGCCGGCGACGATCATCGGGCCGTGCTTGGTGCCCTTCATGACGCCGTCATAGGTGGTCAGGTCCAGCCCGCTCTTCTCGGTGCCTTCCATGCCCGGCGAGTGGCAGGCGACGCAGCGCATCTGCAAGATGGGGTGGACGTCTTCGGAGAAGCTGACCGGCTCCTCCTTGGCGGAGGCGGCGCCGGCGGCCAGCATCAGGGCCGCGCCGGCGGCCAGGGCGATGGATTTGTACGACATGGATATCCCCTGTCCGGTTCTCTTACATCAATAATTATGCATAAAGCGGGTAGGGTGGGAAAGGCAAGCCTTGCCTGGGGCGTCGAAAACCGCTCCCAAACCCCGGCGCTTCGTGCTTTATTAGCCGCCTTTCGAGCCAGGGACAGATGGCAGGGATGCAGAGCTTGAACACCTACCGCGCCGGCCCCGACGAGCGCGGCCATTTCGGCATCTTCGGCGGCCGCTACGTGGCGGAAACGCTGATGCCGCTGATCCTCGAAGTCGAGAAGGCATACAAGGCCGCCAAGGCCGACGCCGCGTTCCAGGACGAGTTCCGCTACTGGCTGGAAAACTACGTCGGCCGTCCCAATCCGCTCTATTTCGCCCGCCGCCTGACCGAAGCCTTCGGCGGCGCCAAGATCTTCCTCAAGCGCGAGGATCTCAACCACACCGGCGCGCACAAGATCAACAACTGCATCGGCCAGATCCTGCTGGCCCGGCGCATGGGCAAGAAGCGCATCATTGCCGAGACCGGCGCCGGCCAGCACGGTGTCGCCACCGCTACCGTGTGCGCGCTGTTCGGCATGGACTGCGTCATCTACATGGGCGCCACCGACATCGAGCGCCAGGCGCCCAACGTCTACCGCATGAAGCTGTTGGGCGCCCAGGTGCGTCCGGTGACCGCCGGCGCCGGCACGCTCAAGGACGCCATGAACGACGCCCTGCGCGACTGGGTCGCCAACGTCGAGACCACCTATTACCTGATCGGCACGGTGGCGGGCCCGCATCCCTATCCGGCCATGGTGCGCGACTTCCAGTCGGTGATCGGCGACGAGGTGCGCGCCCAGATCATGAAGCAGGAAGGCCGCCTGCCGGACTCGCTCGTGGCCTGCATCGGCGGCGGCTCCAACGCCATGGGCCTGTTCCACCCCTTCCTCGACGAGCGCTCGGTGCGCATCATCGGCGTCGAGGCGGCGGGCTACGGCCTGGACAAGCTGCATGCCGCCAGCCTGACGGGCGGCAAGCCGGGCGTGCTGCACGGCAACCGCACCTACCTGCTGCAGGACGGCGACGGCCAGATCCAGGAGGCCCACTCCATCTCGGCCGGCCTGGACTATCCCGGCATCGGGCCCGAGCATTCCTGGCTCTATGAGACCGGTCGGGTCGAATACGTCTCGGTCACCGACGACGAGGCGGTGGCCGCCTTCCAGCAGTGCACCCGCCTGGAAGGCATCATCCCGGCGCTGGAATCCAGCCACGCGATCGCCTATGCCGCCAAGCTGGCGCCGACGCTTCCCAAGGAGCACCTGATGGTGGTCAACCTGTCGGGCCGCGGCGACAAGGACGTCAACACCATCGCCAAGGCCCTGGGCGATGCCCAGGCCGGGGGGCTGGTGTGATGAGCGAGCCGAAGGCGAGTGCGGGCGCGTTGAGCGCCCCGGAGCGCAGCGGAGGAAAGCCAAGCATGCGGAGCATGCGCCCGGCGCCTGAGGGACAAGAGAAATGAGCCGCATTGCCGCACGCTTCGCCAAGCTGAAGGCCGAGAACCGCTCGGCCCTGGTCACCTTCATCACCGCCGGCGACCCTAACCGCGAGGTCAGCCAGCGCCTCCTGGACCGCCTGCCGGCGGCGGGCGCCGATGTAATCGAGCTGGGCATGCCGTTCACCGATCCCATGGCCGACGGCCCCGCCATCGAAAAGGCGTCGCTGCGGGCGCTGGCCGCCGGGGGCTCGCTCAAGCAGACTCTCGAGATGGTGGCCGAGTTCCGCAAGACCGACGCCGACACGCCGATCATCCTGATGGGCTATTACAATCCCATCTACCGCTGGGGCCCCGACCGGTTCGCCACCGACGCCGCGGCCGCCGGCGCCGACGGCGTCATCATCGTCGACCTGCCGCCCGAGGAGGCCGACGAGTTGGTCCCCCACCTCAAGGCGGCCGGCATGGACTTCATCGTGCTGACGACGCCGACCAGCGACGACGCGCGGCTGCCGGCGGTGCTGGCCAACGCCTCGGGCTTCGTCTACTACGTGTCCATCGCCGGCGTCACCGGCACCGCCTCGGCCAGCCAGGCCGCCATCGACGACGCGGTGGCGCGCATCCGCCGCCACACCGGCCTGCCGGTCTGCGTCGGCTTCGGCATCCGCACCCCCGAACAGGCCGCCGCCGTCGCCCGTGTCGCCGACGGCGCCGTGGTCGGCTCGGCCATCGTCCAGGTGCTGGCCGACACGCTCGAAACCCCCGATCCGGCCGCTGCGCCGCTCGCCCTGGTCGCCAAGCTCGCCGACGGCGTGCGCGGCGCCCGCAAGTAGTCCGAGGAGCCTCCGCCATGAACTGGCTGACCAACTTCGTCCGGCCCAAGATCCAGTCCCTGGTCCGTCCCAAGGAGGTGCCCGACAACCTGTGGCTTAAGTGCCCGGGCTGCGGCCACATGCTGTTCCACCGCGACCTGGACAAGGCCCAGAACGTCTGCCAGCACTGCGGCCACCACATGCGGCTGTCGGTGAAGAAGCGCCTCGAGCTGCTGTTCGACGACGGCGCCTACCAGCGCATCGAGCTGCCCAAGGTCGCCGACGACCCGCTCAAGTTCAAGGACCAGAAGCGCTATACCGACCGCCTCAAGGACACCCGCGCCAAGACCGGCGAGCAGGATGCCATCGTGGTGGCCCACGGCCGCATGGGCGGCATCAACGTGGTGGTGGCCTGCTTCAACTTCGACTTCCAGGGCGGGTCCATGGGCGTCGCCGTGGGCGAGGGCATCGTCGCCGCCGCCGAGCTGGCGGTGCTGCAGGACGCGCCCTTGATCGTGGTGCCGGCTTCGGGCGGCGCGCGCATGCAGGAAGGCATCCTGTCGCTGATGCAGATGGCGCGCACCACCGTGGCCGTCGAGAAGGTCAAGGAAAAGCGGCTGCCCTATATCGTGCTGCTGACCGACCCCACCACCGGCGGCGTCTCGGCCAGCTTTGCCATGCTGGGCGACATCGCCATCGCCGAGCCCGGCGCGGTGATCGGCTTTGCCGGCGCCCGCGTCATCGAGACCACCATCCGCGAAAAGCTGCCCGAGGGGTTCCAGCGCGCCGAATACCTGCTGGACCACGGCATGATCGACATGGTGGTCCACCGCCGCGAACTGCGCGCCACCCTGATCCGCGTCCTGTCGCTGCTGAGGAACCGCGGCGCGGCCGGCGAGGTGCTGATGCTGCCGGTCGACACCCCGGACGCCTCGGTGGCGGATTAACGTTTCGTCCGTCATGGCCGGGCTCGACCCGGCCATCCACGTGGATGTCCGGAACACGTCCGGGCATGACGAGGAAAACTGGTCATGACCATCGACGCCGTTCTCGACCGCCTGACCCGGCTGCATCCCAAGGCCATCGACCTGTCGCTGCAC
The DNA here is from genome assembly GCA_050260215.1 of Actinomycetota bacterium. Taxonomy (GTDB): domain Bacteria; phylum Pseudomonadota; class Alphaproteobacteria; order Rhodospirillales; family Magnetospirillaceae; genus JBLNBU01. Next base: position 10,841 of record JBLNBU010000049.1, on the reverse strand, counting down.
CGGGTGCTCGACCTGCTCGACCGGCTGGGCCACCCGCAGAACAGCCTGCCGCCGGTGATCCATGTCGCCGGTACCAACGGCAAGGGCTCGACGGTGGCGTTCCTGCGCGCCTTCTTCGAGGCGGCCGGATTTCGCGCCCACGTCTACACCTCGCCGCACCTGGTCCGCTTCGCCGAGCGCATCCGCATTGCCGGCCGCCTGCCTGAGGACGACGAACTGCTGGCGCTGCTGGAAGAGATCGAGCGGGTGAACGACGGCCGGCCAATCACCTTCTTCGAGATCACCACCGCCTGCGCCTTCCTGGCCTTTGCGCGCAACCCCGCCGACGTCTGCATCCTGGAAACCGGCCTGGGCGGCCGGCTGGACGCCACCAACGTGGTCGAGCGCCCGGCGCTGACCGTGCTGACCTCCATCGCCATGGACCACGAGCAGTTCCTGGGGGGACGCATCGAGGCCATCGCCGCCGAGAAGGCCGGCATCATGAAGCGCGGCGTCGCCTGCGTGGTCGCCGACCAGGGCCGCAAGGTCGACAAGGTGCTGGAGGCCCGCTCGCTCGAACTTGGCGTGCCGCTGCTGAAGGAGGGCGAGGCCTTCTTCGCCCGCGCCACGCCCGAGGGCGGCCTTTATTACAAGGGCCAGTCGGTGGAATGGACGCTGCCCGCCCCGGCGCTGGCCGGCGCCTTCCAGATGCGCAACGCCTCGCTGGCACTGGCCTGCGTCGAGCGCCTGACCGTGGGCGAAAAGCCGCCGCCGTTTGCCGAATTTCCCCCCGCCGCCCTGGCGCTGGGCATGCGCACGGTGGAATGGCCGGCCCGCCTGCAGCACCTGACCCGCGGGCCGCTGGTCGATCTGCTGCCCGACGGGTGGGAGCTGTGGCTGGACGGCGGCCACAACCCGCACGCCGCCGAGGCCCTGGCCCGCCACCTGCGCGGCTGGCGCGACCGCCCGGTGATGGGGGTGTTCGGCATGCTGAAGACCAAGGACGTCGACGGCTGGCTGAAGCACCTGGCCACCCGTTTCCACAGCTTGCGCACGGTCGCCATCCCGGGCGAGCCCAACAGCCTGGCGGCCGAGGACGCGGCGGCGGCCGCCGCCCGCCACTTCGCCATGGACGCCCGCCCGGCAACTGATGTCGCCGCCGCGGTCCGCGACCTGGTCGGCCAGTCCAAGGAGCCGGCACGCATCCTGATCTGCGGCTCGCTCTACCTCGCCGGCCAGGTGCTGGCCGAGAACGGCTGACGCCCTTCGGCTGTTCCTGCCGGTAGCACGGGAGGAGCAGATGGCGGACAGGGACATCGCCGGGCTGGTGGTGGTGATCACCGGGGCATCGTCGGGCATCGGGCGGGCCTGCGCCCACGACTTCGCCCGCGCGGGCGCACGGCTGGTGCTGGCGGCGCGCAACCAGGCGGCGCTGGATGCCACCGTGCGCGAATGCACCGAACTGGGCTCGCAAGCGGTGGCGGTGCCCTGCGACGTCGGCGAATGGCGCCAGGTCGAGCGCCTTGCCCAGGCGGCGGAGCGGCGCTTCGGCGGCCTGGACGTGTGGGTCAACGACGCCGCGGTGACCGCCTTCGGCCGCCTGGACGAAATCCCGCCGGGCGAGCTGGAAAAGGTGGTGCGCACCAATCTCTTGGGCACCCTCTTCGGCTGCCGCGCGGTGCTGCCGGCATTCCGTCGCCGCGGGGCGGGCACGCTGATCAACGTCGCCTCGATGGTTGGCGTCATCGGCCAGCCGCTGGCGGCGGCCTACAGCTCCAGCAAATGGGCGATCCGCGGCCTGTCCGAGGCCCTGCGCGCCGAACTGGTCGACGCTCCCTTCATCCAGGTGTGCACGGTGCTGCCCGGCAGCATCGATACGCCCTTGTTCCAGCACGGCGCCAACCATACCGGCCGCACCGCCCGGCCGATGCCGCCCGTCCACGCCCCCGAGGAGGTCGCCCGCACGGTGGTGGCCCTGGCCCGCCACCCGCGGCGCGAGGTGTTCGTCGGCGCCGAAGGCCGCGTCGCCGCCCTGGTCCACGCCCTGGCCCCCGGCCTGACCGAGCGCATCATGGCCCGCCGCGTGCCGCGCAAGCACTTCGCCGACCAGCCGGCCGGCGACGGGGCCGGCAACCTGTTCGCCGCCCAGGCCGACGCGGTACACGGCGGCTGGGGTCACGGGGGCGAAGGCGCCCAGGCCCGCGCCCTGGCCGTGGCCGCCGCCGCCGCCCTGCTGCTGCCGCTGGCCTTGCTCGCCTGGCGGCGCAGCCGGCAGGCGGACGGGGGTGCGCGCTACGTCTGAAAGCGCCGTTCAGCGCGCTTGACACGCAGGGGGCGTTTGACCAATATCGCGGCTCCCACGGTGGGGCTGTAGCTCAGATGGGAGAGCGCCGCAATCGCACTGCGGAGGTCAGGGGTTCGATTCCCCTCAGCTCCACCAACGAATTCAAGGGGTCGGCCGCCCAAGGCGCCGACCCCTTTTTCGTTGGCTGACGGCGGTCCGGCTGCTTCTAGAGCTGAATGACCAGCGCGTAGAAATGGTGGACCACGCCCGATCCGTTGACGATCTGGCGGCTGTCGTCGGCCATCCGCTCCGTCCAGCTGCGCAAGGGATCGTCCTGGTGGGGCAGGTCGATGCCAATCTCGAACTTGTGGTACTGGTGACTTTTGACCTTCGGGTGGCCGTCCAGGTACTCGGTCATGGTCGCCTGCGAGATCATGTTCCAGCCGGGCTCGCGATGGTCGGCAGGCTGGCCGGGGGTCCGCACCCTCACGAAGACGTCGACCGCATAGGGGTTGAACAGCCCGAACACCGCCAGGATGCCGCCCGGGCGGACCCAGCTGATGGCGTTGCCGATGCAGACGGTCGGGTCGTCGAAAATGGTGTGCACGCCGAACATCGTGCCCCGGTCGAAACCGCTTTCTTCGAATGTGGCCGGGTCGTTCACGTCGCCGACGATGAAATTGACCCCTGGGACCTTGTCGCGCGCCCTGCTGATCAGGCTCGGCATGATATCCATGCCGGAAATTTCGCAATTGGGCAGAATGGATTTCAGGTAGAAGGGGAACTCGCCGGCGGCGCAGCCAAAATCGCAAATCCTCATGCCGTCGGTGATGTCCTTCACAATGTAAGACGCTGTAAATGTGAAGGCTTGCTTCACGTCGCGATAGCGATCTTCATTCAGGTACAGCGCATCATGCGTCCGCATTTTCTACTCGCCCGCTATTTCCGTCATGGTTCCCCCGGATTGCTCCGGCAGGACGGCCGTTCGGCCGTGCGTGACGGCAGGGTAGCGTGTTTTTCCCGCAACCGCGAATCCAGTTTATGTCAAACGGCAATCAACCGAAGCTCTGCATGCGAGTCAGGGGCGCCTTCGGTCAGTCGCCTTGCGCCGCGAACCGCTTGAGGTCTTCCAGCCGGCAGTGCTTGAGCGCGCCCTCGTGGGTGGCTTCGAGGATCACCTGCGGGGCCTGGCCGGCCTCGAGGGCCTGCTGCCAGCGGGGCGCACACAGGCACCAGCGGTCACCGGGCTTCAGGCCGGGGAAGTCGTATTCGGGCATCGGCGTCGACAGGTCATTGCCGACGGCCTGCGAGAACTTGAGGAACGCCTCGGTGACCACCACGCACACCGTGTGGCTGCCGGCGTCCTGGGGGCCGGTGTCGCAGCAGCCGTTGCGGAAGAAGCCGGTCAGCGGCCGCGTCGAGCAGGTCGCCAGCGGTCCGCCCAGCACGTTGCGGCGGCTGGGCCGCCCCCCTCCACCCGAATCGTCGCGCGGCATTGCCGTCCTCCCTGGCCGTTCCCCATAGGGATATGGGGACAGCGGGATCAGGCCGCCAGCAGGCGGCCGTCGGGGCTGTAGCGGTCCATGGAGCCGTCGCGGGCGTATTCCTCCCAGGCGCAGCCGTCGCCCGGGCAGTACAGCAGCACCCACTGGCCGTCGGGAGCGCCGGCGAAGGGCGGCCGGTCGACCGGCTTGGCGAACAGCGGGGTATTGCACTTGGGGCACAGCGCCACGCTGCCGTCGGCCCGCAGCCAGCGGGTCGAGGTGGTGCCGGGTTCCATTCTCATGCCGGGGATCCTCCTTGGGGCGGCTTCATCTGCGCCAGGATGGCGGCCAGCACGTCGCGCAGGCAACGGTCGTACTCGGCCTGGGCCTCGGGCGGCAGGTCGCGGCGCGGGGTCTGGGGCAGCCAGCCGTTGGCCTCGCTGAGCGCGGCCCAGCGGGCGAAGGCAGGATAGCAGGCATCGTGGAAATCGCCGCTGTCGAACGGCGCGGGCAGGCGGCCGCCGGTTCCGGCGTCCCTGAACAACAGGTCGTAGCCCTTGTGCGGGCGCTTGCCCTGGGCCATGCCGTCGCCTAGTTGGCCTTGGTCGTTCCGGGGGCCGCCGCGGCCGAGGCCCGCTCGGCCTCGAGCTGGGCGACCTTGCGGCGCATGGCGGCCAGCAGGCCGTCGACCTTGCCGCCGTTGGACTGCACCACCGAGGCGTATTCCGAACGGTAGGTGATCGCCATGCTGGAGCCGGCCACCACCAGGTCGACCACCTTGAAGCCGTTGTCGGGCTGGCGCAGGCGCCACTGCAGCATGATAGGCTCCTGCTGCTTGTCTGCCTTGACGAGGGAGTCGACCACCAAGCCGCGCTCGCCGTCCTGGGTGACGTTGGTGACCTCGTGGATCATGCCGCCGGCATAGTCCTTGAACCGGGTGGACCAGGTCAGCACCACGATGTCCTCGAACAGCTTGATGAACTCGTGCTGCTGCTCCGGCGTCGCGGTGCGCCAGTAGCGCCCCAGCACGAAGCGGCCGATCTCGGGCAGGTCGACGTTGGCGACGAACAGGGTGCGGAACTTGGCCACCCGCTCCTGGTCGCTCATGTTCTTGGCGGTCATCGTCTCCATGGCGGCATTGGCCACGCGGTTGACGAACGCCTTGGCGTCCTCCTCGGCTGCCGCCGGGGCGGCGACGGTCGAGACCAGAAGGAACAGGCCCGCCAGGGCGGCCTTCAGCACGGTACGACGGTGGTGCATGATCTCTCTTGCGTCTGTCCGAGGTTCGTATTGATTTCGGCATCGTCGCGCCCGCGGTCAAAGCACGCGGATGGAGGTGACGCGGCGGCGCGACGAGGGGCCATATCCCTGCGCCATCCGAGGTAGCACAGAAGATAAGGAAAGGCTAGTAGGCAGACGCCCCTTGTCCAGCCTCATCTTGGCGCTTCCATATCCGCATAAAGATATGTTTATATGTTTCTGGCCGACGCGTGGTGCGCCGGCGGACGCGGAGGGACGCTCGTGGACGATGTGCTGGCCGGCCTCAGGGCTGCGGCCGAGCCGACCCGGCTCAGGCTGCTCAGCCTGTGTGCCCAGGGCGACCTGACCGTGACCGAACTGACCCACATCCTGGGCCAGAGCCAGCCCCGCGTCTCGCGCCATCTCAAGCTGATGTGCGAGGCCGGGCTGCTCGACCGCTTCCCCGAGGGCGCCTGGGTGTTCTACCGGCTGGCCGCCCGCGGGGTCGGCGCCGACCTGGCCCGCGCCCTGCTGGCGCTGCTGCCCGCCGGCGATTCCCGCCTGGCCCACGACCAGCACCGCCTGGACGGCGTGCGCGCCGCCCGCGCCGAACGCGCCCAGGCCTATTTCCGCGACAATGCCGAGCAGTGGGACCGCATCCGCTCGCTGCACGTGGACGACCGCGAGGTCGGGGCCGCGTTGCTGTCGGTGTTCGCCGGCCGGCGCATCCGCGACCTGGTCGACATGGGCACCGGCACCGGGCGCATCCTGGAACTGCTGGGCCCGCACGTGGACAGCGCCGTCGGCGTCGACCTGTCGCGCGAGATGCTGGCGGTGGCGCGCGCCAACATCGAGCGCGCCAGTTTGCGCAACTGCATGGTCCGCCAGGGCGACATCACCCAGCTGCCGCTGCCCGCCGACAGCGCCGACGCCGTCACCATCCACCAGGTGCTGCACTATGCCGCCGACCCGGCCGCGGTGGTGGCCGAGGCCGCCCGCGTGCTGCGCCCCGGCGGCGTGCTGGCCATCGTCGACTTCGCCCCCCACGACCTTGAATCATTGCGCGAAAGCCATGCCCACCGCCGCCTGGGCTTCGCCGATGCCGAGGTCGAGGGCTGGCTGGCCGGCGCCGGCCTGGTGCCGCAATCCCCCATCCGCCTGCCCGGCAAGCCGCTGACCGTGGTGGTCTGGCGTGCCCATCGGCCCCTGCAGGCCCATGCCCCCCTTTCCGAGACCCAAGGAGCCGTCGCGTGAACCGTCCCGCCCCCGAGCTGCCCATCGCCGCCGCCAGCCGCCGGCCGGTGCGCGTCTCGTTCGAGTTCTTCCCCCCTAAGACCGAGAAGATGCAGCAGTCGCTGTGGGAGTGCATCGAGCGCCTGGCCCCGCTGGCGCCGGACTTCGTCTCGGTGACCTATGGTGCCGGCGGCACGACGCGCGAGCGCACCCACGACACCGTGGTGCGCATCGCCCGCGAGACCAGCCTGCGTCCCGCCGCCCACCTGACCTGCGTCGGCCATTCCCGCGCCGAGGTCGACGACATCGCCCGGCGCTACTGGGACGAAGGGGTGCGGCATATCGTCGCCCTGCGCGGCGACGCCCCCGAGGGCCAGGTCTACCAGCCCCATCCCGACGGCTATGCCTATGCTGCCGAGCTGGTGGCGGGCCTGAAGCGCATCGCCGACTTCGAGGTCTCGGTGGCCGCCTATCCCGAGATCCATCCCGACGCGCCCAACGCCGCCTTCGACCTCGACAACCTGAAGCGCAAGGTCGATGCCGGCGCCACCCGGGCGATCACCCAGTACTTCTTCGATGTCGACCACTACCGCCGCTTCCTCGAGCGCTGCGACAAGGCCGGCATCCGCGTTCCGGTTGTGCCGGGCATTCTGCCGGTGACCAATTTCGGCCAGGTGCAGAAGTTCTCGGCCGCCTGCGGCGCCAGCGTGCCCGACTGGATGGCCGACCTGTTCGAAGGACTGGACGACGACCCCGAAACCCGCCGCCTGGTCGCCGCCACCGTGGCCGCCGAACAGTGCCGCGCCCTGGCCGCCGACGGGGTCGAGAACTTCCACTTCTACACGCTGAACCGCGCCGACCTCGCCTACGCCATCTGCCGCATCCTGGGGGTGCGGCCGCGGGCCTAGGCGTAAGTTTCGTTCGTCATGGCCGGGCTTGACCCGGCCATCTCCGTGGATGCCCGGATCAAGGCGGGCATGACGCAATACTGGAAAACAGAAGGCCACCATGACCAACATTCTCGACCATCTCTCCCGACGCGTCCTGCTCTGCGACGGCGGCACCGGTGCACTGGTGCAGGCGATGAACCTGTCGGTCGAGAAGGATTTCTGGGGCAAGGAGAACTGCACCGAGATCCTGGTGAAGTCGCGCCCCGACGTCATCCGCGGCATCCACGCCCGCTATTTCGAGGCCGGTGCCGACATGGTCGAGGCCGACACCTTCGGCGCCTCGCCGGTGACCCTGGCAGAGTTCGGCCTGGCCGACCAGGCGTTCGAACTCAACAAGGCGGCCATCGAACTGGCCTTCGAGGCGGCCGAGCAGTTCAAGGGCGACGGGCGGCCCCGCTTCGTGCTGGGCGCCATCGGCCCGGGCACCAAGCTGCCCAGCCTGGGCCACATCGACTACGACTCGCTGGAAGCCGGCTACCGCATCCAGGCGGCCGGGCAGATCGCCGGCGGCGTCTCGGCCTTCCTGGTCGAGACCTGCCAGGACCCGCTGCAGATCAAGGCGGCCATCAACGGCTGCAAGCTGGCCTGCCTGGATGCCGGCAAGGACATCCCGGTCTTCGTCCAGGTCACCGTCGAGACCACCGGCACCCTGCTGGTCGGCGCCGACATCGCCGCCGCCGCAACCGTGGTGCGCTCGCTGGGCGTGCCGCTGATGGGCCTGAACTGCGCCGCCGGTCCCCAGGAGATGGCCGAGCACTTCAAGTGGCTGGTCGACAACTGGGACGGCTTCATCTCGATCCAGCCCAACGCCGGCCTGCCCGAGCTGGTCGAGGGCCAGACCCGCTATCCCCTGCTGCCCGAGGAACTGGCGGTGTGGCATGAGCGGTTCGTGGCCGCCGGCGCCAACCTGCTGGGCGGCTGCTGCGGCACCACGCCGCCCCACATCGCCGCCACCGACGCCATGCTGCGCCGCATCGGGTCCGGGTCGCGGCCCGCTCCGGTCAAGCGCTCCGCGCACTGGGTGCCGGCAGTGGCCTCGCTTTACGGCCATGTGGCGCTCAAGCAGGAGAACGCCTTCCTGTCGATCGGCGAGCGCTGCAACGCCAACGGCTCGAAGAAGTTCCGCGAGCTCCAGGAGGCCGAGGACTGGGACGGCATCGTCGCCATGGCCCGCGAGCAGGTCAAGGAAGGCAGCCACACCCTGGACGTCTGCACCGCCTTCGTCGGCCGCGACGAGGTCGCCGACATGACCAACGTGGTCACCCGCCTGCGCGGTTCGGTCACTGCGCCGCTGGTGATCGATTCCACCGAGCTGCCGGTCATCGAGGCAGCGCTGAAGCTGTATGGCGGCAAAGCCATCATCAACTCCATCAACTTCGAGAACGGCGAGGAGCCGGCCGCCGACCGCCTGGTCCTGGCCCGCAAGTTCGGTGCCGCGGTGGTGGCGCTGACCATCGATGAAGTCGGCATGGCCAAGTCGGTCGACGACAAGCTGCGCATCGCCCGGCGCCTGTACGACTTCGCGGTCAACACGCACGGCCTGCCGCCGGGCGACCTTCTGTTCGACCCGCTGACCTTCACCATCTGCACCGGCAACGAGGACGACCGCAAGCTGGCGCTGTACACCCTGGACGCCATCGAGCGCATCCGCGCCGAGATGCCCGAGGCCGGCATCGTGCTGGGCCTGTCCAACGTGTCGTTCGGCCTGAAGCCCGCGGCCCGCCAGGTGCTGAACTCGGTGTTCCTGGACCACGCCGTCAAGCGCGGCATGACCGGGGCCATCGTGCACCTGTCCAAGATCGTGCCCCTGCACGGCCTGCCCGCCGAGGAGGTCAAGGTCGCCGAGGACCTGATCTTCGACCGCAGGGCCGAGGGCTACGACCCGCTGCAGGACTTCATCGCCCTGTTCGGCGACCGCAAGGTCTCCGACGCCAAGAAGGAGCGCCCGGCCGCGGTCGAGGACCGCCTGAAGCAGCGCATCGTCGACGGCGACCGCACCGGCCTGGAAGACGACCTGGCCGAGGCGTTGAAGACCTGGAAGCCGCTGGACATCATCAACCAGCTGCTGCTGGAAGGCATGAAGGTGGTGGGCGAGCTGTTCGGCTCGGGGAAAATGCAGCTGCCCTTCGTGCTGCAGTCGGCCGAGACCATGAAGGCGGCGGTGGCCTTCCTCGAGCCCCACATGGAGAAGTCCGACGGCCAGGCCAAGGCCACCATCGTGCTGGCCACCGTCAAGGGCGACGTCCACGACATCGGCAAGAACCTGGTCGACATCATCCTGACCAACAACGGCTACAAGGTGGTCAACATCGGCATCAAGCAGCCGGTGGCCGACATCATCAAGGCGGTGCGCGAGCACAAGCCCGACGCCGTCGGCATGTCCGGCCTGCTGGTCAAGTCGACGGTGATCATGCGCGAGAACCTCGAAGAGATGACCGCCGCCGGCATCGACGTGCCCGTCCTGCTGGGCGGCGCGGCGCTGACCCGCAAGTATGTCGAGGAGGATTGCCGCGCCGCCTACGGCTCCGGCCGGGTCGCCTATGCCCGCGACGCCTTCGACGGCCTCGACCTGATGGCCAAGGTCGCCGACGGCTCCTTCGACGCCCATACAGCCGCGCGCGCCGCCGCCCCGGCCAAGGGCTCGCCGTCGCGCACCCTGGGCCAGGCGGCGCAGCCCGCCACCCGCCCGGTCGACTGGGACGAAATCAGCCTGCGCCGCGCCGAGCTGCACGGCCACGTCGCCCCCCCGGCGCCGCCGTTCTGGGGCGCCAAGGTGGTCGACCACGTGCCGCTGCAGAACCTGGTCCCCTTCCTCAACGAGACCATGCTCTACCAGTTCCACTGGGGCTACAAGAAGCAGGGCCGCAGCATCGACGAGTTCAAGGCCTGGGCCCACAAGGAGCTCAAGCCGATCGCGGTCGACATGCTCAAGCGCTGCGAGAAGGAGGCCATCCTGGCCCCCAAGGCGGTCTACGGCTACTGGAAGGCGGCCAGCGACGGCGATGCCGTGGTGCTGTTCGACCAGGACGGCGCCAGCGAACTGGCCCGCTTCGCCTTCCCGCGCCAGGCCAAGGACGGCGGGCTGTGCATCGCCGACTTCTTCCGCCCCGTTTCCGACCCGGTGCGCGACGTCATCGGCCTGCAGGTGGTGACCATGGGCAAGCGCGCCACCGAGGTCGCCCACGACTGGTTCAAGGCCGACAAGTACCAGGACTACCTGTACCTGCACGGCCTGTCGGTCGAGATGGCCGAGGCCCTGGCCGAATACGTCCACAAGCGCATCCGCGCCGAACTGGGCTTCGCCGCCGAGGACGCCGCCGACATGGACATGCTGCTCAAGCAGCACTACCGCGGCTCGCGCTACAGCTTCGGCTATCCGGCCTGCCCTAGGCTGGAAGACCAGACCGCCCTGCTGTCCCTGCTGGGCGCCGACCGCATCGGCGTGCGCCTGACCGACGAGTTCCAGCTGGACCCCGAACAGTCCACCTCGGCCATCGTCGCCCTGCACCCCCAGGCCAAGTACTTCAGCGTCTGACCCGCCCACCCCACCCGGCCGCAAGCCCCCCGACTTGGGGGCTTGCGCACCCGGGGCGGCTTTCCCTATAACTACCGCTCGCACGGGAGCGCGGGTGTAGCTCAATGGTAGAGCAGAAGCTTCCCAAGCTTACGACG
>JBLNBU010000048.1:0-4998 GCA_050260215.1 Actinomycetota bacterium | reverse complement strand
GCCCCCAGCCGGCGGGCCAGCTCGGCCATGACCCAGTGGTTGGGGCGCGCCTCGCCCACGGGCGCGATCACCGGCCGGGCCACCTGCAGGAAGGTGTGGCCGTAGGAGGTGTACAGGTCGGCGTGCTCCATGCAGGTGGTCGCCGGCAGCACGACGTCGGCATAGCGGGTGGTGGCGGTGGGCGTCTGCTCGTGCACCGCCAGGAACAGGTCGTCGCGCAAGAGCCCCTGGCGGACCAGGCCGCTGTCGGGACAGGTGGTGGCAGGGTTGGCGTTCTGCACGAACATGGCCGTCACCGGCGGGCCGTCGCCCAGGTCGCGGCGGTCGCCGGTGAGGATCGGCCCCACCCGGCTCATGTCGAGGACGCGCACGCCCGGGGCCGGCAGATCCAGGCCTTCCAGCAGGGTGCGGTCGATGTGGAAGACGCCGCCGATGCTTTGCACCGCGCCGCCGCCCAGGTGTTCCCACGCCCCGGTGATCGCCGGCAGGCAGCTGACCGCATGCAGGTTGACCGAGCCGTTGCGCGAGCGCGAGAACCCATAGCCGACCCTGAGGAAGCTGCGCTTGGTCGAGCCATACAGGCGGGCGAATTCCTCGATCCGGGCCGCGTCCAGCCCGGTGATCGCCGCTGCCCAGGACGGCGTGCGGGCGGCCAGGTGGGCCTCGACATGCGGGGTGAAGTCGGTGAAGCGGGCCAGATAGTCGCGGTCGGCCAGCCCGTCGCGCAGAGCCACATGCATCACCGCGCAGGCCAGCGCCCCGTCGGTGCCGGGCCGAAGCATCAGGTGCATGTCGGCCTTCTCGGCCGTCGGCGTGCGGTAGGGATCGACCACCACCAGCGGCGCGTTGTTGGCCTTGCGCGCCTGGGCGACCAGCCCCATCAGGTGGACCTGGGTGGCGACCGGATTGGATCCCCAGATCACCACCAGGTCGGAGTGCACCATCTCGCGCGGGTCGACGCCCCAGCGCTCGCCCACTCCGGCGATCCAGCCGACGCTGGCCGCGGCCGAACAGATGGTCTTGAGCTGGCCCGAATAGCCCAGCTCGCGGCGCAGGCGGTTGATGCCGGCCTGCTGCACCAGGCCCATGGTGCCGGCATAGAAATAGGGCCACACCGCTTCCGGGCCGTCCTTGATCGCGGCCGCAGCCATGCGGTCGGCAACTTCGTCCAGCGCCTCGTCCCAACCGATGCGCTCGAAGCGGCCCTCGCCCTTGGCGCCGACGCGGCGGAGCGGGTGAAGGATGCGGTCGGGGTGATGGACGCGCTCGGCGTAGCGCGACACCTTGGCGCAGATGACGCCCTCGGCATAAGGCATGGCGGCGCCGCGGACGCGGCCGATGCGGCCGTCCTCCAGCACCTCGACGTCGAGCGGACAGGCGCTCGGGCAATCGTGGGGGCAGACGGAAGGATGAAACGGTTCGCTCACGGCAGCATCTCCCCCAACGACGCAGGGCAGCCGCGGACTCTAGCGCCCGGGGGGCAATCCGGCAACGACCATGCGGCTTTTCCCTCCGTCCGGGGGGTGATATGCTCCCGCGACATCTTGGGGACCAGATGGCGAGACAAGACAACGTGTTGACGGAGCGGATCGACTGCGCGGTGATCGGGGCCGGCGTGGTGGGGCTGGCGGTCGCCCGCGCCCTGGCGCTGGCCGGCCGCGAAGTCGTCGTCCTGGAAGCCGAAGGCGCCATCGGCACCGGCATCTCGTCGCGCAACAGCGAGGTCGTCCACGCCGGCATGTACTATGCCAAGGACAGCCTGAAGGCGCGGCTGTGCGTGGCCGGCAACCGGACCTTGCGCGACTTCGCCACCGAGCGCGGCGTGCCGCTGTCCATGGTCGGCAAGCTGATCGTCGCCACCGACGCCGAGGAAGAGGCGCAGCTGGCCGCCATCCTGGCCAAGGGCCACGCCAACGGCTGCACCGGCCTGCACGCCGTCTCGGCCGCCGAGGCCCGCGCCATGGAACCAAGCCTGGCCTGCACCGCGGCGCTGTATTCGCCCGACACCGGCATCATCGACAGCCACGCCCTGATGCTGGCGCTGCTGGGCGAGGCCGAGGAGCACGGCACCTCGGTCGCCTTCCACGCCCCGGTAACCGGTGGCCGTGCCGGCGACGACAGCATGGTGCTGGACGTCGGCGGGGCCGAGCCCATGCGACTGCATTGCCGGTCGGTGGTGGTCTCGGCCGGGCTGAAGGCGCCGGCGGTGGCCCGCGCGCTGGGACTGCCCGCGGTGCCGCAAGACTACCTGTGCAAGGGCAACTACTTCACCCTGGCCGGCAAGATGCCGTTCTCGCGCCTGGTCTATCCGGTGCCGGTGGCCGCCGGGCTGGGGGTGCACTATACCCTGGACCTGGCCGGCCGCGGCCGCTTCGGTCCCGACGTGGAGTGGGTCGAGCGCGAGGATTACGTGGTCGACCCGCGCCGTGCCGACTCATTCTATGCCGCCATCCGCCGCTATTGGCCGGGCCTGGCCGATGGCGCGCTGGAGCCGGCCTATGCCGGCATCCGCCCCAAGATCCAGGCCCCGGATCAGCCCGCCCGCGACTTTTTGGTCCACGGTCCCGCCGACCATGGCGTGCCCGGCGTGGTGGCCCTTTACGGGATCGAGTCGCCCGGGCTGACCAGCTGCCTGCCGTTGGCGGCGATGGTGAGGGAGATGTTGCCATGAGAGGCCTCGCGCTGCTGCTGGTCGCCCTGCTGGCCGCCGTCCCCGCGGCCGCCATCGACAAGCCGCGCGACTGGCAGCCGCCGCCCCTGCTGCGCATCCCCAATCACCGCGAGATCTATCGCCAGGCGGTGATCGAGCTGGCCTCGTACGCCAAGAGCCGCAACCCCAACTTCGTCGTGCTGATGCGCGGCGGCGTCGAACTGCTGGTCAAGGGCGAGTACGAGGAGCTGTGGGAGCAGATCCACGATCCCACCGGCAAGAACTTCCAGAAGCGCCTGCCCGTCGGCACGCCCATGCGGCCGCTGATCAAGGTCCTCGACGGCCTGGTCCTGGACGGGCTCTATTGCGGCCCCTATCGCTTCGAGGAACCGCTGGCCAAGGCCATCAAGGCGCGCAAGGACCTGGACGCCCAGTTGGCGGCCGAACGCCGGCAGGGCATCCACCGCCCGCCGACCCCGGTCCCCGTCGGCCCGTTCAGCAACGACCCCGCCGAGGAGCTGCGCAAGGCCGCCGAGGCCAGGGCCAAGGAACTGCGCCTCGAGGTCCAGCGCCGCGTCATGTACGCCGTCGACGCCATGGTCTCGGAAGGCCGGCGCATCGTCGCGCTGGAAAACTGCGCCGACCAGAAGCAGGCCGACGCCGCCTTCCGCGACGGCGACCGCGACCGGGTACTGACCTTCGCCGCCGTGGGCGACCAGCGCCTGGACCAGCTGCCGAAAAGCCGCCCCCACCAGGAGAACGCCCGCCAGGCCGCCACCGTGGTCGAGGCCAAGAACTGGCTGCCGCTGCTGAAAGCCGACCGCTTCGGCTCGCGCGCCCAGTTCGTCATGGCCATGGAAGGCACCAACTACGACGTGGTCGCCGTCGACGTCGCCTATCGCGGCGGCGACGCCCTGGTCAAAAGCGACATCTACCGCATGAAGTTCAAGAACGTCGGCACGCCCAGGCTGGTGCTGGCGGTGCTGCCGGTAGGCCGCGCCTTCGACTGGCGCTGGTACTGGCAGAAGGACTGGGAAGCGGGCAATCCCGGCTTCCTGTTCGCCGTCGACGACGAGCCGGGCGCCTTCATCACCGACATCGGCGATCCCGACTGGCGCAAGATCATGGGCAAGTATCTGACCGGCATCATGGACCTCGGCTTCGACGGGGTGCTGCTCGACGACGTCGGCACCTATCGCTGGTTCGAAGAACTGATGCCGCTGGAGGGCTGACGGACCATGCTGAAGGCCGTGCGCAGCTACGAGGAGGCGTGCCGCACGTTCCGTTGGCGCATACCCGAGCGCTACAACCTGGCCTTCGACGTCTGCGACCGCCAGACCATGGCCGGCGCCGACGGCCACCGCACCGCCCTGATCGTCGAGGGCCCCGACGGCGGCGCCGAGCGCTATACCTTCCACGTGCTGCGCCTTCTGGCCAACCGGCTGGCCAACGTGCTGGCCGACCACGGCCTGCGCCCGGGCGACCGGGTGGCGATGATGCTGGACGCCGGGGTCGAGGCGGCGGTGGCGGTGCTGGCGGCGCTGCGCATGGGCGCGGTCCTGGTGCCCATCCCCACCGGCCTGGGGGCCGAGCCGCTGGCCTGGCGGCTGGCCGATTCGGGCGCGCGCATCCTGGTCGCCGCCGCGACGGTGGAAGCGACGGTGGAACTGGCCCGGCCGGCGCTGAAGACGCTGGAGACCGTGATCATCGCCGGCGGCGAGGACGACGGCTTCTGGCCGGCGCTGGAAGACTCCTCGGACGCCTTCGCCCCCGTGGTCACCGAGGCCACTGCCCCGGCCTTCATCGTCTATCCCGCCCATGCCTGCGGCACCCCGCGCGGCGCCCTGCTGGCCCACCAGGCCATGCTGTGCAGCCTGCCCGCGGTCGAGTTCGCGCTGGATTTCTTCCCCCAGTTCGGCGACGTCATGTGGACCGCCGCCGACTGGATGACGCCCGAGGCGCTGCTGTGGGCGGTGCTGCCGTCCTGGCACCACGGGGTGCCGGTGGTCGCCGGGCCCCAGCCCTTCGATCCCGGCCCGGCGCTCGACCTGATCGGCCGCCACGGGGTGCGGGTGGTCAGCGTGCCGCCCGCCGCCCTGGCCCAGCTGACCGAGGCCGCCCAGCGCCGCCCCCACGCCATGCCGCGCGCCATGATGACCGGACCCGAGCCGGTGGCCGGCACCACCTTGCTGGAACGCACGGCCAAGGCCTTCGGCGTCGCCGCCAATGCGGTATGGGGCACGCCCGAGACCGGCGCCGTCATCGCCGACAACGCCCAGCTGATGGAGCCCCGCCCCGGCTCGCCCGGCCGCGCCGCCCCTGGCATCACCGTCGAGGCCGTCGACGAG
>JBLNBU010000047.1:0-13243 GCA_050260215.1 Actinomycetota bacterium | reverse complement strand
GCCCAGGTCGATGTCGGGGAACTGGCGCAGCACGCCGGACTTGTCGATGGCCTGCTGCACCGTGGCGCCGTCGGGCAGGTCGACGGTCAGCAGCGCCTGCTTGTTCGGCGTGGCGTAGGCGACGGAAACCTTCATCTGTCCAATCTCCTTCGTCTCAGCCGACGCAATGGGCGCCGCCCATCGAGATCTGCTTGCCGGCGCGCAGGTCAAGGATGCGCTTGCCCACCACCATGAAGCCGGTGGCGAGGAAGCCGCCGGGCGGCAGCACCATCATCAGCACGCCAGTATCCTGCGGCAGGATGCGCATTTCCAGGAACTTGAACGCCGGGCCCAGCAGCAGCGAGGCATCGGCGAACAGGGTGCCCGAGCCGATGATCTCGCGCACCGCGCCGATGGCGGTCAGCGACAGGGTGAAGCCGATGCCCATGAAGATGCCGTCCATCAGCGAGGGCAGCACCGGCTCCTTGGCGGCGAATGCCTCGAGGCGGGCCAGCGGCAGGCAGTTGGACACGATCAGCGGGATGAACAGGCCCAGCACCTTGTAGAGCTCGTGCATGTAGGCGTTCATGGTCAGGTCGACCAGCGTCACCATGGCGGCGACGATCAGGATGAACACCGGGACGCGGACCTCATAGGTGATCCAGCCGCGGAAGATGGCGACCAGGAGGTTGGACGCCGCCATCACCACCGCGGTGGCGATGCCCATGCCGAAGCCGTTGGTGGCCGAGGTGGTCATCGCCATGGTCGGGCACATGCCCAGCATCATGGCGAAGACGCCGTTGTTGTCCCACAGGCCGTCCTTGACGATGCGGTTGTATTCGGTCGCCATCAGCGCACCTCCAGCAACTTGGACTTGTTGTCGGCGAAGAATTCAAGACCGGTGCGGATGGCGCCGACCACGCCGCGCGGCGTGATGGTGGCACCCGAGAACTGGTCGAACTGGCCGCCGTCCTTCTTGACCTTCCACTTGTCGACCGGGGGCGCGCCCAGGGACAGCCCCTTGAAGTGCGACAGCCAGTCGGTCTTCTTGGGCTCGATCTTGTCGCCCAGGCCCGGGGTTTCCTTGTGGGCCAGCGGGGTGACGCCCATGACCTTGCCGTCGGCGCTCACACCCAGCATCAGCTTGATCTCGCCGGCATAGCCCGATCCGTAGATCTCGTAGGCGACGCCGGTGACCTTGCCGCCCTGGGTGGCACGGTAGACGGTGATCTCCTTGCCGCCGTGGCCCGCCAGCACGATCGAATCCTTGACCGGGTTGTTGTCGTGGATGCTGATCGGGATGACCTGGGTCAGCGACGCCTGCTTGTCCTCGACGGCACGCTGGGCGATGGCCTCTTGGGTGAGCATGTCGGTGCCGGCGAGGATGACGCCGAAGCCCAGGCAGAACAGGCCCAGGATCACACCGTGGATGGCAATGCGCTGGCTCATTTGTCCCCCTTGACCGGCAGAGGCTCGCCCTTGCTGGTGCGGCCGAAGGCGCGCGGGCGGAAGTGTTGGTCGATGATCGGAGTGAGCGCGTTCATCAGCAGGACCGCGAACGCCATGCCCTCGGGATAGCCGGCGAAGCTGCGGATCACCCAGGTCATCAGGCCGACGCCGAAGCCGTAGACCAGCTGCCCCTTCTTGGACACCGGCGAGGTGACGTAGTCGGTGGCGATGAAGAACGCGCCCAGCATCGAGGCGCCCGCCAGCACGTGGAACCAGCCGGGGGTGAAGCGCTCGGGGTCGACGGCGTTGAACAAGGTGCCCATGACGAACAGGGTCGCCAGCACCGACACCGGGATGTGCCACGAGATGATGCGCTTGGCCAGCAGCACCAGGCCGCCCAGCAGAACCAGGATGGCCGAGGTCTCGCCCATGGAGCCGGGCTTGTAGCCCTTGGCCATGTCCAGCCAGTTGGGCGCCTTGGCCAGCGACTCGGTGACGCCCACATGGCGCGACAGCTCGGTCTTGATGTAGCCGAGCGCCGACGCCGCGCTCATGGAGTCGAGCGTGCCGGTGCCGAAGGTGATGCCCATGGCGTCGGCCAGCGAGGGCGAGCCGGGCGCGACGAACAGGGTCATCTGCACCGGGAAGGACACCAGCAGCGCCACGCGGGCGACCATGGCGGGATTGAACACGTTCTGGCCCAGGCCGCCGAAGGCATGCTTGGCCAGCGGGATGGCGAACACCGCGCCCAGCACGCCGATCCACCACGGCGCCCACGGCGGCAGGCTCATGGCCAGCAGCCAGCCGGTCAGCGCCGCCGAGCCGTCGAACAGGGTCGCCTGCACCGGACGCCCGAGCAGCATCAGGCAGACGGCTTCGGCCACCAGGCACGAACCGACGGTGATGACGAACAGGAACACCGCCGGCCAGCCGAACAGCCACAGGTCGAACAGGGTGGCCGGCACCAGTGCCAGCAGCACCGTGGTCATGATCGACTGGACGGAGGTCGGCGCGTGGGTGAAGGGTGCGCTCTTGTCGACGACGATGGTCATGCCGAAGCCTCGGTGTTGGATTGCTCTGCGGCCTTCTTGGCCGCTGCGGCCGCGCGCTTGGCCTCGGCGGCCTTCTCCTGCCGGGCCGCCTTGGCCTCGGCGAAGGCCTTGACCGACGCCTGCTTGCGCTTCTCGCGCTCGGCGGCGTTGATCATTCCCTTGGCGTAGTTGAAGTAGTGGACCAGCGGGATGTGCGACGGGCACACATACGAGCAGCTGCCGCACGACACGCAGTCCATGACGCCCAGCTTCTGGGCCACGTCCATCTTGTCGTGGCGGATCACCGAGGCCATGTCCACCGGCACCAGGCCGCACGGGCAGATGGTGACGCAGGTGCCGCAGCGGATGCAGGGACCGGCGGGCTGCTCGTTGGTTTCCTCGGGCGTCAGCGCCAGGATGCCGCAGGTGCCCTTGATCACCGGCACGTCCAGGCTGGGCAGCGGCTGGCCCATCATCGGGCCGCCGTTGACGATGCGCTTGGGCGGCTTGGCCAGCCCGCCGCAGAAGTCGACCAGTTCCTGCACCTTGGTGCCGATGCGGACCTCGACATTGGCCGGCTTGGCCACGGCGGCGCCGCTGACGGTGACGATGCGGGCGACCAGCGGCCGGCCGAAGCGCACCGCGTGGTGCACGGCGCGCGCGGTGCCGACGTTGTGGACGACCACGCCCAGGTCGGCGGTCAGCTTCCTGGCCGGGGTCTCCTTGCCGATGATCGCCTGGGTCAGGTGACGCTCGGACCCCATCGGGTACTGGACGGGAACGGCCACCACCTCGACATTGGCGTGGGCCTTGGCCGCCTCGGTCATGGCGGCGATCGCCTGCGGCTTGTTGTTCTCGATGCCGACCACCACCCGCGGCGCCCCCAGGGCGTGGGCCATGATCAGGGCACCGTCGACCACCTCGGCGGCGTATTCGCGCATCACCCGGTCGTCGCAGGTCAGGTACGGCTCGCACTCGGCGCCGTTCAGCAGCAGGATCTCGATCTTGGCCTGGGTGCCCAGGTTCAGCTTGACCGCCGACGGGAAGGTGGCGCCGCCCAGGCCGACGATGCCGCATTCGGCGACGCGGGCGCGGATGGCGTTGGGCTCGGCGGCCAGCGGGTCGGCGATCGGCGCCGGCAGGTCGGCGGCCCACTCGTCCTTGCCGTCGGGCTCGAGGATGATGGTCGGCTGCGGCAGGCCCGAGGGATGGGGTGCCGGCACCTCGGTGATCGCCTTGATCACGCCCGAGGTCGGCGCATGGGTGGCCGCCGAGACCACGCCGCCGGCACGGGCCAGCAGCTGGCCCTTCTTGACGGCGTCGCCTTCCTTGACCACCGGCTCGGCCGGGGCACCGATGTGCTGCTGCAGCGGCAGGTACAGGGCGGTCGGCAGCGGCATGGCGACGATGGCGCACTCGGCCGTGAGTTCCTTGCGGTACTCGGGGTGGATGCCGCCGCGAACGGGAAACAGCTTCATGTCCGGCGTCTCCTCAGTGCACCGCGGTGTCTTCGTGGGGCTTGTCCCAGTGCCAGCTCGACAGGGTCACCGGGACGTTGCACATGGTGATCGCCTCGGTCGGGCAGACCTTGAAGCACTTGGCGCAGCCGTGGCAGGCGTCGGTCAGCACCGTGTGCATCTGCTTGGGCGCGCCCATGATGGCGTCGGTCGAGCACTCGCTCGTGCAGCGCAGGCAGCCGATGCACAGGTCCTCGTCGATATAGGCGAATTGCGGGCCGGTGTCCTCGTGGTCGGACAGGTCGGCCGACACGCCCAGCTTCTTGGCCAGCGCCTCGGCGGTGGCCTTGCCGCCGGGGGCGCAGGCGGTCACCGGGGCGTCGCCCTTGGCCAGGGCGGCGGCGTACTGGGCGCAGCCCACATAGCCGCACTGGCCGCACTGCGAGCCGGGCAGCATGCCCTGCAGCTCTTGCTCCAGCGGATTTTCCTCGACGGCCAGCAACTTGGCGGCAAGGCCCAACAGGCCCCCCAGCGCCGCACCCATGACCGTCAGACTGCCGACATCGATCAACATCTGTCCACGCTCCTAGTTGGCGGCCATGCCGGAAAAGCCCATGAAAGCCAGCGCCAGCAGGCTGGCGGTGATGAAGCCGATGGGCGGGCCGGCGAACAGCCGCGGCACATCGGCCAGGGCCAGGCGCTCGCGCAGGCCGGCGAACAGCACCATCACCAGGCTGTAGCCAAGCGACGAGGCCAGGGCGAACCAGGTGCTGTCGACGAAGCCGTACTTGCCCTCGACCAGCAGCAGGCAGACGCCGAGCACGGCGCAGTTGGTGGTGATCAGGGGCAGGTAGATGCCCAGCATCTCGAACAGGGGCGGCGACACCTTCTTGACCACCGCCTCGGTGAACTGCACCGCCGCGGCGACCACCAGGATGAAGGTCACCGTGCGCAGGTACTCAAGGCCGTAGGGCACCAGCAGGAACTTCTCGATGGCCCAGTCGCCCATGGCCGAGACGGTGATGACGAAGGTGCACGCGGCACCCATGCCGACCGCGGTCTCGATGCGGGTGGTCACGCCCATGAACGAGCACAGGCCCAGGAAGCGCGCCAGGATCACGTTGTTGACCAGGGCTGCGCTGACGAACAGCATTATCATGTCCCGCATCGAGGTCTTCCCCTAATCCACATGACAGTCCATGCCCGGGGTGTCGCCCCCGGCACGGCGGATGAAACGCGGCGCCAGGATCCCCCGCGCCGAAAGACGGCCCGCCAGCAGGCGGGCGATGCCCAAGCCGATCGCCAGGCCGCCCAGGGTGGCCAGCACCGCCGCCCCGTCGCCGCCGCCCATGTTCTGGGCGACGACGCCGCCGGCCATCATGGTGACCAGCGGCAGCGCGTAGGCGATCATCGCGCCCTTGACCACCGTCCCTTCCGGGATGCCGACCACCACCCGCTCGCCGGCCACCAGGCCTTCGTCGTTGGCGATCTTGAACTGGCGCGCCTGCAGCCAGTTGGGCCCGGCCTTGGCGCCGCAGGCCGACGCCGAGGCGCACGACCCGCACGAGGTGGTCTGCTCGGGCTCCAGCACCGCCACGCGGCCGTCGGCCGAGACCACGCGGGCGAAGCCCTCGATGGTGCTGCGGCCGTCCGGGTCGATGGGACGGAACTGGGGGGCGGTGGTCATGGCCGTCAGGCTTCGACGGTGGTGACCACGCCCTCGGGCGTCACGTACAGGGCCTTGAGGCCGCCGGCCGCCCGCAGGATGGCCTGGCGCTTCTCGGGCGCGGCCAGCAGCATGGCGGTGGACAGGCCGTCGGCCTTGGTGGCGGTGTCGGCCACCACCGAGACGCCCAGCAGCGCCGGCGCGGTCTGGCCGGTGCGGGTGTCGATCAGGTGGGTGAAGCGGCCCGCCTCGTCGAAGATGGTGCCGTAGCCGCCCGAGGTCGAAACGCACTTGTCGACGACGTCGAGCTCGGCCACCGCCTTGGACGGGTCGGCCGGGTTGGCGATGCCGATGCGCCAGGCGGAGCCGTCCGGCTTGGTCGACAGCGCGCGGGGCTCGCCCATGTCCACCAGCATGCGCTCGAAGCCGTGGGCGCGCAGGACGCCGGCGACGCGGTCGGTGATGTAGCCCTGGGCGCCGCTGTTGAGCGTCAGCCCCATGCCCGGGCGGGCAAATGCGATGGTCGAGCCGTCGATGCGCACGTTCTTGTAGCCGACCAGCGCCAGGGCGGCGGCCATGTCGGCGGCGGCCGGACCGTTGGGGTCGGGGTTGGCGGCGGTGAAGTGGCGGAAATAGGCCTGCCACACCGGCTGGATGGTCGGGTCGTAGACCCCGCCCGAGATCTCGGCCAGGCCCAGCGCATGGCCCAGCAGCTCGACGAACTCGGCCGGGGCGCCGTCGATGCGGCCCTCGCGGTTGAGCTGGGAGATGGCCGAGTCGGCGCGGTAGACGCTGAAGATCTGCTCCAGCCGGGCCAGCTCGGCCAGGCCGGCGTCGATGGCGGCCCGGGCCTTGGCCTCGTCCTCGTGATAGAGCTGGATGGTCGACGGCGCGCCCAGCGTCGTGCCTTCCCACCGCACCAGACGGGCGCGGGCGGGACCGGCCTTCAGCAGCAGCGGCAAACCGGCGGCGGCGGCGAGCACCGTGATGGCACGGCGGCGAGTGAACTTCACGGTCATGAAACGACGACCCTCCTCGTGGTCTGCACCTGACGTTTCGCACCTGGCGCGGGGCGCCCAGCTCTTTTGCAGGCGGCGTGCCAGACGGGAACTACGTTCATTCCCGCCAAAACACACCGGCGCCTGGGTGAGAAACCCTACGACCTTTGTCGCGTTCACGACGGTCGCGGCACCCCGGCGCCTTCGCACCTGCACATGACTTTAGCCTAATATGTGCCGAACATTACCCTCGGCCGGCACTTTCACGCAACAAATTTACCAAATGAATAGCCGCAACGAAATACCGTTTTGCTGCAGTGCGCAACACCCCATTTTGGGGGCATAGCCCCACCCGTATGAGCGGTCCTATGACCTACCCGGCGGTGATTTTAGACCCTATCGGGTCTTGAGGTCGAGATCGGAAAGGCCGTCGCGCGAGCGTGCCTTGATCTGGCGCGCATGGTCGGGCTCGAGGTCGAAGGAAGCTTCCTTCTGGAAGGACTTGCCCGCGCCCAGGCTCTCGTCGACGAAGGCGCCCAGGATGGCGACGCCGCCGGTGGCCACCGACAGGCCGGCATTGGCCCAGATCCAGCCGTTGGCGGTGGCGTCAAGCATGCCGACCGAATTGCGCCGGCCGGGTGCGCTGCAGGTCACCCGCACCGGCGAGGCCGAACTGGGCAGCGTCACGATGGCGGGAGTGTCGACCTCGAGGGTGAAGGCATTGCGGCCGTCGAGGCGGCAATGGGACGGCTCGGGATTGGTGCGCAGGTCGACCTGGGACTCGCCCGAGCCGATGATGGCGGCGCAGCCGGACAGCAAGGCCCCCGCCACCGCCGCCACTGCCCAGGTCGGGAAAGCCGCCATGCGGATCAGACCATTTCCAGTTCCATGCCGTCGCGGGCGACCATGCTGCCGGCGAACTGGCCCCTGGCCTCGTCCTCGACCGCGGACATGAAGGAATCGATGTGGTCGGGGTCATGGTGGAAGATGGCCAGGCGCTTGACGTTGGCCGTCTTGGCCAACCGCACGCCTTCCTGCCAGGTCGAGTGGCCCCAGCCTACCTTGGCCGCGAATTCGTCGTCAGTATAGGTGCTGTCGTAGATGACCAGATCGGCGCCCTCGATCAGCTTCAGCACGTTGGGATCGGGCTGGCCGGGGACGTGCTCGGTGTCGGTGACGTAGCACACCGCGGCGCCGGCATGCTCGATCCGGTAGCCGGTGGCGCCGTTGGGATGGCGCAGGGCCCCGGTCTTGACCACGATTCCGCCGTTCAGGGTGAATGTCTCGCCGGCGTTGAAGTCCTGGAACGACATCACCCCGCGCATGGCGGTCAGCGGCACCGGAAAGGTCGGGTTGTCCATCTGGTTGGCCAGCACGGTGCGGATGCCGCCCGGCTTGCCCATCAGGTGGCCGGCCATGATGCGCAGCTTGAACGTGGCAGTGAAGGCCGGGCCGAAGAACGGAAAGCCGTTGATGTGGTCCCAGTGGGTGTGGGTCAGCAGCAGGGTCGCAGAACCGATGCCGCGGCGGGCCAGGTCCTGGCCCAGGGCGCGAATGCCGGTGCCGGCGTCGAGGATGATGACCTCGTCACCGATGGAGATTTCGACGCAGCTGGTATTGCCCCCATAAACCATATGGTCGGGCGAAGGACAGGCGATGCTTCCGCGCACCCCCCAAAACTTCACCTTGAATCCCATCTGGCCCATCTCCCAATCCTTCCCGAAAAACACATTATCCTTTTCGCTTCGTCTGCGCATCTCGAAATCATCGCGTCACGCGATACTCACGGGCGAGCCGACGGAAAGGCTTAGCGCGGTGTCCGCCCGTCCGCCGTTGACCGCCACTTCAACCAGGCCGCTAGAGTTCTCGTACCAGAAGGCCTGGCCGGCGCCGACGTCGCCGAAGGTGCCGGCCCGCGCCAGGGTGCGCCCGCCGGCCACCAGGCGCGCACCCGCCGCCACGGAGGCCGCCCGCACCCCGGTCATGGCGTTGCCGTAGTGGTCGACATAGACGATCTCGGCCAGCTCGTCGGGCCAATCTGGGCGCCTGGGCACCGGCATGGCCACGCATCCCGCCGCCTCGGGCCCCTGCCCGGCCGCCAGCCTTGCCGCCACCGGAGCGAACAGGTCGCGGCCGTGGAACGAGCTGGACAGCCGCTCGGGGCGCCAGTCGATGCGCCATGCGCGCGCCTGGGCGGCCCGGCGCAGCAGCGGCTCGAACAGGCCGTTGTCGGGGCCCACGTACCAGCGCCCGTCGATGGCCGCCACCATGGGTAGCCGGTCGCCGCCGACGCCAGGGTCGACCACCGCCAGGACCACCGCGCCCACCGGCATCTCGGGGGCCAGCGCCGCCAGCAGGTAGGCCGAGGCGCGCGGATCGAAGGCCGGCGCATCGGCAAGCAGGTCGATCACCGGCACGCCCGCAGCCATCTGGTGGAGGACGGCCTTGACCTGGCCCAGATAAGGTCCTTCCAATCCAAAGTCGGTGAAGGTGGCGATCAGCTGCATCTTTCCCTGGTCCATTTGGAAATTCGGACGGCCCCATCCCTATTCTTTAGAAGAAGGCCCGTCTGTGAAATGGCACACTTATGATAGCTTGTTGCGGCTGCATCCAAAGCGGTACTCTTTGCATCGAAATCGGGTAATGGCCCGATTTTTGGGGGCAACTGGGGGACGCAGCCGATGTCGAGCGAAGGCCGGGATTCTGGCGATCGCGGGCCCTTCGCCCCCATCGCCGCCTTGTCCCGCGCACCCGCGGTTGCGGGGCTCGGCTGGGTCCTGGCCGGTGCCGGCGCCATGTCGCTGTCGGCCCCCTCGCCCATCACCACCGACGCCTGGGGCTGGCTGCTGTTTTCCGGCCTGCTGGTCTACCTGCTGGTCGACCGCCTGCGCCCCGCCCAGACCGCCCAGCTTGCCCAGGCCCGCGAGGCCGCGCGCGAGGCCGAGGCCTGCCTGGACGTCATCATCTCCTCACTGCCCGACGCCCTGGTGGTCGCCGACGAGCGCGGCCACATCCGCCTGTTCAACCCCTCGGCCGAGCGGATGTTCGGCTATCCCCCCGCCGCGGTGGTGGGCGAGCCTCTCGACGGCCTGTTCGCCGAGCCCTACGCCCGCCGCCAGCGCGAGATGCTGAAGGGCCACGTCGCCGGCGACGCCGACGCCGAGTTCCTGGGCACCGGGCGCGAGTTGCTGGCCCGGCGGCGCGATGGCGCCGTCTTTCCGGCCGAACTGTCGGTGGCCGAGATGTACCGCGACGGCCAGCGCCGCTTCGTCGCCGTCGTCCATGACCTGTCGGCGCGCAAGCGTGCCCTGGCCCGCCTGGATGTCGCCGAGAAGGTGCTGGAATGCACCATGGAAGGCGTCATGGTCACCGACCGGCGCGGCACCATCTTGTGGGTCAACCAGGCGTTCTGCCGCATTTCCGGCTATGGCCGCGACGAGGTGCTGGGCAAGGACGCCAACATCATGAAGTCCGGCCTGCAGGACGCCCAGTTCTACGCCGCCATGTGGCAGGCCATCCGCGAGAACGGAGAATGGTCGGGCGAGATCTGGAACCGCCGCAAGGACGGCGAGGCCTACCCCGAGTGGCTGACCATCCGCGCCATCACCGACGCCGGCGGCCAGACCACCCGCTATGTCGGGGTGTTCTCGGACATCAGCAAGCACAAGCGTGCCGAAGAGACCATCCGTACGCTGACCTACTACGACGCGGTCACCCGGCTGCCCAACCGCTATTTGTTCATGGACCGCCTGAAGCAGGCGCTGGAACGCGGCGAACGCCAGGGGCGCAAGGTGGCGCTGGTGATGGTCGGGCTCAACCGCTTCCGCACCGTCAACGAGACCCTGGGCCACCAGACCGGCGACCAGCTGCTGCGCATGGTCGCCGACCGCCTGGCCGGGGGCCTGCGCGGCCACGACACGGTGGCACGGCTCAGGGGCGACACCTTCTGCTGCCTGCTGACCGAGCTGGCCCAGGCCCCCGATGCCCATCTGGTGATCTCGCGCCTGCTGGAATGCTTCACGCCGTCGTTCGAGATCGGCCCGCACGAGCTGTTCGTCACCGCCTCGCTGGGCATCAGCGTCTATCCCGTCGACGGGCGCGACCCCGACGAGCTGGTGACCAAGGCCGAGACGGCCATGACCCGCTCGAAGGAGCACACCGAGCACGGCTACCAGTTCTACACGCCCGAGATGAACGCCAATTCCATCGAGCGGCTGCAGCTGGAAACCGATCTGCGCAAGGCCATCGCCCGCGATGAGCTGATGGTCTACTACCAGCCCAAGGTGGAAACCGCCACCGGCCGCCTGGTCGGCGCCGAGGCGCTGCTGCGCTGGCAGCATTCGGAATACGGCATGATCCCGCCGTCCAGCTTCATCCCGCTGGCCGAGGAAACCGGACTGATCATCCCCATCGGCAACTGGGTGCTGGACCACGTCTGCCGCCAGGTCCGCGCCTGGCAGGCGGCGGGCCTGCCCGCGGTGCAGATCGCGGTCAACATCTCGGCCCACCAGTTCCGCCAGCCCGACTTGGTCGACCGGGTCGTCGACGTGCTGGCCGCCCACCGCATCGAGCCGGCGCTGATCGAGCTGGAACTGACCGAAAGCGCGGTCATGCGCAACCCCGAGGTCGCCATCAGCACCCTGATGGAGCTGCACGCCCAGGGCGTGCGCCTGGCCGTCGACGACTTCGGCACCGGCTATTCCAGCCTCAGCTACCTGAAGCGCTTCCCGCTCGACAAGCTGAAGATCGACCGCTCGTTCATCCAGGACCTGGACAGCAACGGCACCAGCTCCGAGATCGTCGGCGCCATCATCGCCATGGCCCACACCCTGAACCTGTCGGTGGTGGCCGAGGGCGTCGAGAACCCCGAACAACTGGACAAGCTGAAGACCCTGAACTGCGACGAGATCCAGGGCTTCTACTACTCCCGCCCCGTTCCCCCCGACACCTTCGCCGGCCTGCTGCAACTGGGCCGGGTCCAGGCGGGGTGAGGCGTCAATTGACGTACACCCGTTCCCCGCGGGTGAACTCGGGCGCCGGCTCGTACGAGACCAGCCAGTAATTGCCGGTGTCGTGCCAGCGCACCGTGAGCAGGTCGAGGACCGCCTGGCGGTCGCCGCCGATGTGGATGGCGGCGACGTCGAGCGCCTCGGCGCTGGTGTCGGCGACCCGGTCCAGCACCTCGGAAATGCGGAAGGGCCGATGATCCCGGCCGGGAATGGTGGTCTGGATCACGACGAGAGGCATGGGCATCGGCGCTCCTGGCGGCAATGTGGCGACGCCCCGTTCCTAAGCCCCGGACCTTGCCGCTTGGTTAAGCCTCAGCCCGGCCGCCCATCCGCGCGCGGACGAGTCACGATCGGCAAGTACACCACCACGAACAGCACCCACGCCGCCGTCCACGCCAGCCCGCCGGCAACGGTCAGCGCGGCCGACGCATCGGTCAGCGGCGCCACCACCCGCAGCAAGGCTCCCAGCGACACCAGCCCATAGGCCGCCACCGTCGACTTCGCCACCTCGAGCGGGCGGCCCGAATGGCCGAGGGCGGCGCGGCTCATCACCGCCAGCACCATGGTGCCGACGCAGCCCGCGGTCAGCGCGTGCAGCGCCGCCGAGGCCGGCAGCGCCGGCACCAGGCTGGACACGCCGAGCAGCGCCAGCCCGATCACCAGCCAGAGATAGCCCAGGTGCAGCACGCCCAGGATCGGATTGGCCTGGGTGCCCGCCCCGTGCCAGCGCGACAGCCGCACGCCGTGGATGGCGGCAGCCGCCAGCAGCACCACGCCCGCACCGGTGGTGCCGGCGAAATGGGCCTGGGCGACGGCCGCGGCGACCACCGAGCCGGCCGCCCCGCCCTTCTCGATCCAGGTGATCGGCTTGACCTCGACCGCGCGGCCCTGCATCCGCCACCAGTTCTGGGTGAACGACGGCACGATGCGCCCGCCGACGATGGCGATCATCAGCAACAGGATGAACACGCCGCAATAGATGCCCAGCATGCCGGTCTGCGCCCCGGTCAAGGCCTCGGCCTGGACCATGGCGTCGGCCACCCACAGCACCCCCAGGATCGGCAGGAAGGCGATGTTGCGCCACTTGCCCGCGGCGACCAGCGGCTTGGCCATCATCACCGCCAGCACGGGCAGGTAGGACAACTCGGCCACGGCGACCACCACCGGGGGCAGCACCCCGGCCAGGACACTTGCCACCCGCCCGGCCAGCCACAGGGCGAACAGCACCATCAGCGGTCGGCCCGAGACGTGGTGGGTGTTGGTCCAGTTGGGCACCGCGGTCAAAAGGAAGCCGCCCACTGCGGCACCGCCGAAGCCGAACACCATGGCATGGGCGTGCCATACCGCCGGCGGCACCGGCAGGGTCACGCCCAACACCCCGCTCCACACCAGCAGCCAGATCGGCAGCATCAGCGCCGCCTGCACTCCGGCGAACAGGAAGAACGGACGGAACCCGGCGGCGAAGAACACCGGGCCGGCGGCACCGCGATAGACGGGTTCCTGGAGCTGGATGGTGGCCATATCTACCTCTTTGGAAACACTTCAGGGACAGTGCGCGCCGTCGACCGGGCCAACCTTGACAGCCGTCAAGCCCCCTGTCGGCTGTGCGACACGCCTGTCGGCTACACGACAACGGTTCCGGACCCTCGGGCTT